>JAJYXI010000022.1 GCA_021791055.1 Nitrospirota bacterium
TACTCCAATACTCCATAACTTAATTTATACTTCCATTATCTCTTTTTCCTTATGTTGGAGGACTTCTTCGACCCTGGCTATATAAGAATCGGTGATTTTCTGAATTTCATCCTGAAGCCTTTTGACATCGTCTTCGCTAAAATGCTGCTCTTTTTCTGCCTTTTTGAGCTCCTCGTTTATATCCCTTCTTATGTTCCTGACGGCAACCCGCGCTTCCTCTGCCCTCTTTTTTGCAACCTTTACCAGATCCTTTCTCCTCTCTTCTGTGAGGGGCGGTATATTAAGCCTGATGACCTTTCCGTCATTTGTGGGAGTTAGTCCAAGGCCGGATTTCAGTATGGCCTTTTCTATTTCAGGGATAAGTTTCTGCTCCCACGGCTGGATGGTTATCTGTCTGGGATCCGGTATGCCGAGCGTTGTAACCTGATTGAGGGGTGTGGATGTTCCGTAATAATCCACGGTTATTCCATCCAGTAACGATAGGGATGCTCTCCCTGTCCTTATAGCGGCAAAATCCTTTTTCAAGGAATCTACGGCGCTGTTCATTCTGTCCGCAGCCTTTTTCTTAAACTCTTGCATCTTATATCCCCCGTTTCTGCTTCTTCGCTTCTCCGGTTCTGCTTGATACTGTTGTGCCTACCTTCTTGCCCTTTATAATTTTCTTAATATTATCTGCTTTTTTAATATTAAATACAACTATCGGCAGGTTGTTGTCCATACAAAGGGTTATTGCCGTCGAGTCCATAACCTTAAGGTTGTTTTTCAGGACATCTATGTATGAGATTTCATCAAACTTCTTTGCATTCGGGTCTTTCACCGGGTCTGCAGTATAAACGCCGTCAACCTTTGTCCCCTTGCATATCACATCAGCCCCTATTTCCATGGCGCGAAGGGCTGCGGCTGTATCTGTAGTAAAGTATGGATTTCCGGTGCCTGCAGCGAATATCACAATCCTTCCTTTTTCGAGATGTCTTATTGCCTTTCTCCTGATATATGTCTCTGCAAGCTCTCTCATCTCGATGGCAGACTGAACCCTCGTCTGCAAGCCGATCCTTTCCAGCGCATTCTGCAGGGCAAGGGCATTTATAACCGTTGCGAGCATTCCCATGTAGTCTGCAGATGCCCTTTCTATGCCCTTTACAGATGCCTCGACACCCCTGAAGATATTGCCTCCTCCGATTACAATGGCAACCTGAACCCCCATGTCAATGATCTTCTTTATCTCAGAGGCCATATACTCG
Source organism: Nitrospirota bacterium (assembly GCA_021791055.1). GTDB lineage: Bacteria > Nitrospirota > Thermodesulfovibrionia > Thermodesulfovibrionales > Dissulfurispiraceae > Dissulfurispira. Next base: position 1,242 of record JAJYXI010000022.1, read on the forward strand.
ACAGTTGCAGGGTCTATACCATATCCCCTGTCTCCCATAAGGGCTTCGCCGCTGAGTTTTAAGAGAATCCTCTTGAATTTGAGTTTTGAGTTCGGAGTTTTGAGTTCAGAGTTTTGAATTCGTGTCCTAACTCTTGACCCCTGACTCTTGACTCTTGACTTTTCTTTCATATCAGTTTTCGCAGACCGCACTTTTATCCAGTCCTTCTCCCAATTGGAACCTTGCAAATCTCCTCAGAACAATATTCTCGCCGAGTTTTGCAATTTTTTCTGTTATCATATCCTTTATTTTCTGCTTCCCTTCAGGGTCTTTTATGAAGACCTGATCAAGAAGGCATGTGTCGCTGTAGAACTTATCGAGCTTTCCCTCTATAATCTTATCAACAACCTGAGGCGGCTTGTTTGTAATCTGTGCCTTGTAAATCTCCTTTTCCCTCTCTATCACATCATGAGGGACTTCCTCCCTTGATACATAAGTAGGATTTGCGGCTGCTATATGCATAGCAATGTCCTTAACAAGCCCCTTAAAGTCGTCAGTCTTGGCAACAAAATCTGTCTCGCAATTAACTTCAACAAGAACTCCGAGCTTGTCCATATGTATATATGAGCCTATAAGACCTTCCGATGCTGTCCTGCTCGCCTTCTTTGCAGCAGTTGCAAGTCCTTTTTGCCTGAGCATGTCAATGGCCTTTTCCATATCACCGCTGCTTTCTGCAAGAGCTTTTTTGCAGTCCATCATGCCTGCGTTAGTCTTTTCGCGCAATTCCTTAACCATCTCTGCTGTGACTGTCATCCTGCAACCTCCTCCTGCATAATCTTTTCTTCTATCCCTGCCTTCTCTGTCTTTTCTTCCATTGCCTTAGCAAGCGTTCCTTTGCCCTCGAGCACTGCATCCGCCATCTTTGATGCAATGAGCTTAATAGCCCTTATTGCATCATCATTCCCGGGGATAACATAGTCAGCATCGTCCGGGTCGCAATTGGTATCCACAACAGCTACTACAGGTATGGACAGTCTTCTGGCCTCGGCAACAGCAATCTTTTCTTTCTTAGGGTCTATTATAAATAATGCGCCGGGTAGACTCATCATGTCTTTTATTCCGCTCAGGTTCTTCTCGAGCTTAGTTCTTTCTTTCTCGAGCTGCGCAACTTCCTTTTTGATCAGGACATTGTAGGTGCCGTCTTCTTTCATCGTCTCAATCTTTTTGAGCCTCTCTATACTCTTCCTGACTGTCGAGAAATTTGTGAGCATACCTCCGAGCCATCTGCTATTCACATAAAAAGCGCCTGCCCTCTGTGCCTCCTCTGCAACAGAATCCTGTGCCTGTTTCTTTGTGCCTACAAAGAGTAGGGGTGCGCCTGTAGATGCCATATTTCTGACAAAGTTGTATGCTTCCTCCACGCCCTTCAATGTCTTCTGAAGGTCAACAATGTGGATACCATTCCTCTCTCCGAAGATAAACTTTTTCATCTTCGGATTCCATCTCTTCACCTGATGCCCAAAGTGGACGCCAGACTCCAGCAACTCCTTCATAGTTACAACAGCCATACTTCCTCCTCATGGTTTTTCCTCCGCCCGGTTCTGTTAAACCCATAACAACAGCAATGCTGCGGTTATGAGACCATTAGAGAACCCTTTCAGGCGTGTGTTTTTAGGCTGATAAAGATAGCACAAATGCCCTTTATTTTTCAAGCTGTTTCATAGCCCTTCAGGCAAAAACAGTCCTGTGCTCAAATACCTCTCTCCCCTGTCAGGGAATATAACAACAACCTTTTTCCCTTTTCTGAGCCTCTCGGCAACTCTCATGGCCGCCCACATGGCAGCGCCTGAAGATATGCCTGCAAGTATTCCTTCCTTTAAAGCAAGCTGTTTTGCGGTATCCTCTGCATCCTGATCTGTGACAGGAATAACCTCATTATATATTTTGATATTCAGAACGCCCGGGTAAAAACCTGCGCCAATGCCTGCAATTTTATGCTTTCCGGGTTCGCCGCCTGAAAGTATAGGTGAGCCGGCGGGCTCTACCGCAGTTATCAATATATCAGGGCTCTTCTCCCTCAAAACCTCTCCTGTGCCTGTTATTGTCCCTCCTGTTCCGACACCTGCGACAAAGGCATCAGGAACACAGCCAAGGTCGTTCATTATTTCGACAGCAGTCGTCCTCCTGTGAACCTCTGGATTCGCCTTGTTTTCAAACTGCTGGGGCATGAAAAAGTCAGGATTATCCCTAAATATCTCCTCTGCCCTTTCGACTGCACCCATCATGCCCTTATCCCCGGGCGTCAAGACAAGCTCAGCGCCAAATGCCTGAAGCAGTTGCCTCCTTTCCATGGACATCGTCTCCGACATTGTGAGAATAAGTCTGTATCCCTTGACTGCTGCAACCATCGCAAGTCCGATACCCGTGTTTCCGCTTGTAGGCTCAACAATAGTCCCACCGTTTTTCAGCTTCCCTTCCCTTTCTGCCGTCTCTATCATAAAAAAAGCTATCCTGTCCTTGACAGACCCGCCCGGGTTAAAGCCCTCAAGCTTTGCCCATATCTCGGCGCTATTTTCCGAGACCATCCGGTTGATCCTGACAAGCGGTGTATTGCCGATAAGACTCAGAATGTTTTCATGCACTTTCATAAAACCTCCCCTCATTTTTCACTGCAGCAGATGGCAGGATAAGCCTTTCGCTCATTCTCGACTGGCATCCACGCCAGTCTCCGAGGGCACCAGCACGCCTCGCCTTCCATAGCGAGGCTTTTGTGCTGCTGAAATCCGCTCAAGGCCAATCCTACCATCTGTTAAGTCATATATTGCTGGTAAATGATAAATATTTAATGCTAAAATTGCAAATTATGATGAGCTTGGGTTTTTCGCCCTGTCCCAATGACACCTTTATCTTTTATGCCCTTGCAAATAAACGGATAGGCACAAAAGGACTTGACTTCAATCCCCTCATCGAAGATGTGGAAACACTGAATCAACTTGCAATGAAGAGGGCAATTGATGTCACCAAAATATCATGCCATGCCTTTTATTATCTGCAGGAAGATTACCACTTCCTGAGAGCAGGAGGGGCATTCGGCCGGGGATGCGGGCCGCTCTTAGTTCAGGAGTCAGGAGTCGGAAGTCAGAGGTCAGAAATAAAGAAAATAGCAATCCCTGGTGAACTCACAACTGCATTCCTTTTACTAAAACTCTACCTTGCATCAACCCCATCACCCATCACCCATCATCCATCACTGTCTTTTGTTGTCATGCCTTTCTATGAAATCATGGAGGCAGTAAGAGATGGCAAGGTTGATGCTGGCTTGATTATTCATGAAAGCCGCTTTACATATCAGGATTACGGCCTTACACAAATCATAGACCTTGGAGACTGGTGGGAGAAAGAGACTGGACTGCCGATACCTCTCGGAGGCATAATTGCAAAGAAATCCCTCGGCCTGCCGGCCATTAAAACAATTGAATCCCTTATAAGGGCGAGTGTAGAATATTCCATGCTCCACAGGAAAGATGCCATGCCGTTTATCAAAAGGTATTCACAGGAATTATCAGATGATGTAATATTTAAGCACATATCCCTTTATGTCAATGATTACACCATTGATATGGGCAATGAAGGGGAAGCCGCACTTGATGAATTGATGAAAAGAGCAAAAGGTATAGAAACGATTACAAACAAGGGAGAATGACTATGACAGTATCCATAAGCGAATTCATCAAAGAGCCGAAGATAGCATACTTCTCAATGGAAATAGGCGTCAGGAGCGATATGTCCACATACAGCGGCGGTCTCGGAGTGCTTGCAGGAGATACAATCAAATCAACAGCGGACTTGAACCTCCCGGTGGTTGCAGTAACCATTCTCACAAAGAAGGGATATTTCAAGCAGGAGCTCGATATCTTCGGCAGGCAGACAGAGATCCCCGATGACTGGGACCCGAACAATTTCATGACACCGCTTAAAGAAAAAATTAGTGTTTATATCGAGGATAGAGAGGTTTATATCGGCTCATGGCTCTATGTTGTGGAAAGCATGAGAGGCCCCAAAATACCGATTATATTCCTTGATACAGACCTGCCTGAAAATGCACCTGAGGACAGGGGAATTACGCATCACCTCTATGGCGGAGACCAAGTTTACAGGCTCAAACAGGAGATAGTCCTTGGTATCGGCGGCACAAGGATGCTCGATGAGCTTGGATTTGAAATAAAGAAGTACCACATGAACGAAGGACATTCAGCTCTTCTAACCCTTGAGTTATTGAAGAGATACAAAAAAGACATCGAAGAGGTGTGGGATGAGAGACTTGTATGGGATGTGGAAAAGATAAGAGGCCTATGCGTCTTCACAACGCATACACCTGTAGCAGCAGGACATGATAAGTTTCCGTATGACCTTGTGCAGAGGACAATGTACGAAATAATCCCTATAGATATCGTAAAGGACTTAGCAGGCCACGAGCACCTCAACATGACAATGCTCGCACTGAACCTCAGTAACTATATAAACGGAGTGGCTAAAAAACACGGAGAGGTATCGAAAGGAATGTTCCCCGGCTATGAGATCCATGCCATAACAAACGGCGTACATTCTTTCACGTGGACATGCGACAGCTTCAAAAGACTCTATGACAAATACCTTCCCGGCTGGGCAAATGAGCCCGAAATATTCGTCAGGGTAGGCCGTATCCCGGATGATGAATTATGGGAAGCACACATGGAGGCAAAGAGGCATCTCATAGATCATGTTAATCGGGAGACTCAGGCAGGCATGAATTACGATACACTTACCATCGGCTTTGCACGACGTGCAACTGCATACAAAAGGGCTGACCTCCTTTTTACGGATATTGAAAGGCTGTCGTACATCGGTGAAGGCAGGCTGCAGATTATATATGCGGGAAAGGCACATCCGAAGGATGAGTCAGGGAAACAGCTTATACAGCACATATTCGAAATCAAAGAAAAGCTGAAAGACAAGATAAAAATTGCATTCCTCAAGAATTATAATATGGAACTGGCATTGAAGCTTGTATCCGGCGTTGATGTGTGGCTCAATACGCCCTTAAGGCCGCTTGAGGCATCGGGCACAAGCGGCATGAAGGCTACCCATAACGGTGTTCCAAATTTCAGTGTCCTTGACGGCTGGTGGATAGAGGGATGGATAGAAGGATACACAGGATGGGCAATAGGACCATCTCCTGATGTGCCTGCGGATCCTGCAAGGGATGCCGATGACCTTTATTACAAACTGGAGACCGCCATCATCCCCACATTTTACAATGACAAACACACATGGCTCAGGATAATGCAGAACGCCATAGGAAAGAACGCATACTACTTCAACTCGCACAGGATGATGAGGAGATATGTAACAGAGGCTTATATCAGATAGTTTATTTATGAGGCTTCTCGTAATCCCCATAGGAGTTATTGACGCAGCAGTCCTGAAAGACATTGCAGATGCCCTTGAAAAGACATTCCGCTTCAGTGTCGAAATAGGCAAAGAAATACCCATCCCGCAGGATTTGTATAACAACAAAAGAGGGCAATACCACTCCACACGAATTCTCAGGAGGCTGCATCCATTTAAGACAAAAGACTTTCACAGAGTGCTCGGTGTAATGGATGCAGACCTCTATGTCCCGGAACTCAATTTTGTTTTCGGGGAGGCGGATATATTAGCCGGGGTAACGGTTATAGCCCTCGCAAGACTGCGTCAGGAGTTCTATGGACTAAATCCTGACAGAGACCTCTTTCACCTGAGGGCTATCAAAGAGGCCATCCATGAAATCGGCCATACATACGGTCTCGGCCACTGTCCTGACCCCAAATGCATAATGTATTTTTCCAATAGTCTGAAAGATACTGACAGAAAAGGCCCTGGATTCTGTAACATCTGCAAGCATGAACTCAATATTTTAGTATCAGAGGATTGAAATGTTTGACCCAGTCAGACTTGCGGAATTAACGAAAAGGGATGTCTGTAAAGATGATTTGAGAAAATATTACCGCTTCAGGCCTTCGAGGTTTTACGGCGGCATATCTACCGCAGACTGTGTGGGATGTTGCCTGAGATGCATATTTTGCTGGGCATGGAACATTGTCTCAAACCCTGCCGAGCATGGCGAATTTTATCCCCCGGAAGATGTTGCGCGGAGATTGACGAGGATTGCAGAAAAGAAGCACCTCGATCAGATGCGTATCAGCGGCAATGAGCCAACCATCTGCCGGGAACACCTTATAAGGGTTCTTGAATTGATAGATGAAAAATATCTATTCATACTCGAAACAAACGGCATACTTATAGGCAAGGACGAAGAATATGCAAAGGATTTATCGAGATTCAAGAATCTCCATGTGAGGGTAAGCCTGAAAGGCACGTGCAATGATGAATTCTCAAGACTCACAGGCGCTGTTCCTGAAGGATTTGATTTACAGCTAAAAGCCCTGGAAAATCTTGTGCATCATGGAGTAAAAGTCCATCCCGCCTGCATGATAAGCTTCAGCACGCAAGAAAACATAAAGGCATTGAGGAAAAGGCTGAAGACAATACATCCTGCATTTGAAGACTTTGAAGTGGAGGAACTCATCCTCTATCCCCATGTGGAAGAACGGCTTAAAAGATTGAACATCACATACTATACTGCCTATAGACCTGATAATATCCCGCCTGAACAGATATAGACAGCAACCAAAGGTAGGTTTTTTCATATATACTAAGATTATGCTTATAAGGCATGGATTTCTCAAATTCAAATGCATCCCCATGTTATTTTTCCTGGTTTTATATGCCTGTGGCATTGAAACAGAAGACCATAAAAGGGTTTCACGGGCTAAATCAACCCTGAATGAGGAAGTTATTCGTATTCCAATGACTATAAAACGCCCGTCCGGAATGCAGAAATTCCTCCTCGAAGCCACTGTTTACCGTCCAGATGGGCAAGGCCCATTTCCGCTTGTAGTTTTAAACCATGGCTCGCCGAGAGACCCGGAGAAGCGGCGTAGAAAAGGGCGGGCACGGTTTGAAGCGCAGAGCCGTGAATTTATCAAGCGTGGCTTTGTTGTTGCGATTCCTATGAGACGGGGGTATGCAAATTCCGATGGCGAGTTTGCTGAAAGCTACGGGAAATGCAATAATGCCCATTTCTATAAAGCTGGAATGGAGACAGCCAGGGATATTCTTGCTGCGATTCGCTTCATGCAGTCACAGCCATATGTTGACGCTTCACGCGTGTTGCTTATCGGCCAGTCAGCAGGTGGCTTTGGATCCCTTGCACTTGCAAGTCAGGAAGTTGAAGGGCTTTTGGGGGTTATAAACTTTGCCGGCGTAAGGGGGTCTCCAAGGCCGTTTAAAAACTGTTCACCCAACAGGCTGATAAAGGCAGTTGAGAAGTATGGTCAGACAACTAAGGTGCCGACCTTATGGATATACTCGGAAAACGATTCCTATATTCCTCCTTCACTTGCACGTGAAATGCATGATGCATATACAGAGGCAGGAGGTAAGGCAAGATTTGTTATGCTTCCTCCATTTGAAAAAGATGGGCATTTTATCTTCCACAGAAAAAGTGGCATCCCGCTGTGGATAAAAATAGTGGAGGATTTTATCAAGGAGATAGAAATACTTTCTCCAGCTAATGAAAAGTAAGGCCAGAAAGGATTTAAGTCCCTTTCAGCATTTTAAGACCATTTATAAACTCATCAACAAAAGGTGCCCATATGGGTATCCCTTCCTTTGTCTTAAACATGGGATGCCCGTCATTCTTGAAAGGAGGCAATACAACGAATTCGCCCTTTCCTCCATTGCGGATGTAAGAATCAAACATATCCCTTGCCAGGGAAGGTGAAAAATAAGAATCATTTTCAGTATATATCCAGAGGGTTGGCACCTTTGAATTCCTGCCAAATTCCCCCACTGCTGATATTAGATTTTTTGGTGAACATATCCCGCTTTTGTCTTTAAGCGACCCTCTCCCGCCTGCAAAATTAATAATCCCGACTATCCCCTTCACATTCAGGCTGCCGAATGCCAATGAGGAGAATCCTCCTGCTGACTGACCTACAATCAATATGCGGGTAGGGTCAACATATGGCTGTTTTGCCATAAACTCAACAGTTGCCCTAATATCCATAGATGCCTCCATTCCTGAGGAATAATAATCCGGGTTGCTGCACTTTCCATGGGACTCGGAATAATCCCCTCCGGAATCACCGAATCCACGCCTCATGGGAACTACTACAACGAATCCCCTCCTGACAAACTCTATGCCTTGTAATGAGAAATCAACTCTCTTCTTTCTTGAATCCGGATTCCTCGGGGTTCCATGATTTATAACAATTAGGGGAAATGGCCCTTTGCCCTCAGGCTTATATACCGATGCAGAAAGTTCAACAAGATTGGGACCAGGAGAGGATTCAATCATCATGGGAATCCGTACATCTTCCTGGGCATTTCCCATCGTGGGAAAACATATGGAGAAACATAACAATTGCAGTAATATCAGACAGATCTGCAGGCTCTTTTTCATACTTTGCCAATAAGGAAAAATATTATTATTGCGGTTGCAATAGTTGTTACTGATAGGGCAGATATGGTCTGGGGGATCCCCTGCCTTTCCATCTCGTTTGCGATCAGGCCTGGAATGATAAATCCTATCACCCTGAACTCAATGTCTCTGTTTGATGTCAGTCCGCTCAGGTGCTCCATAACCCACACAAGCACAAAACTCATGAGCATCACGACAGAGAACCTCCTTCTGCCGAATAGTATCACATAGTTGGAGATATACTTCACAAGAAGATATGTTCCCAGTGCAACAATGATCGTGTATAAGATCAGGAGCGGTTTTGTGAAAATGTAGAGCGCAATCACTCCCGGGACAATAACGCCGCCCGGGGAAAGATTCTTTTTCTCATGCCACAGCATGCTCACTGCAATCCCGACAGCTATTGCAATCCTTATGGTCTGAACATCAAAGCTCATAGGCATTTCTCCTCGCTGCATATCCCCTTTGCAATGGAGAGCATCTTCTCGGGGATTTTTCCAACCATATTTCCGCAGGCAAATATGACTACCTCCCCTTCCATAAGGTCAGCGATTTTATGTAAAAGATCCATCACTTCACCGCCATCCGCAGTGCCCATGTCTATTATATGCTCAGGCGCATAACCTACCCTCACAGCCTCTCTACGGAATAGTTTTGTGGATCCCCCTGCAATTACAATCCTTTTGAACTCCATATCCTCCACCATTGCCTTACCGAATTCCTTAGTGCGTGTCACCCTATCATCCCTTGCATGGAAAAACCCTATAACACCCCTGCCATTAAAATATCCTCTGCGTATTAATTCATCGTAGACTATAGTTGTTGAGTCTTTATCATTAACACCCATTGCATTCACAAAATGCACCCTTTTATCCCTACTGAGCGGGATATTACAACAATATATCATGACATGACCGGGGTCCGGCTCTGCCTTTTGCATCCCCATAAGCGCTGTCTCCTCATCAACCCCTGCAAGCCTGCAAACGGCTAATGCCATGGCCACATTCTCTTTGAAGTTGAGGTATGTGAATTTGTTCATTACATCATCGCTTATCTTCTCAGGTTCTGCAATGATAACCTTGGCATTCCTTTTCCTTGCTTCGCCCTTAATCTCCTCAAGAAAGTCCCTCTCGGCGGTTACTATGATTCCGTTCTCCGGTATTGTGGAGCATATGTTTTTTGCCACCTCTATGAGAGTTGGTCCCATGACATCTATATGGTCTCTTCTTATGTTTGTTATCACCCCGATTTTAGACCTTATGATCTTTTCTTCGCAGACCCTCTGGAGTTCAGGCTGGATGGCCATGCATTCTATTACGAGGGCATCCACATCATTTCTTCTCGCAAAATCAACAATTCTCATCTGCTCCCTTATGTTAGGCCTTCCCATTCTCTTTACGGGTATCTCATCCCCGTCCCACAATACGAGGCAGGCAGCCTTACCAGTTGTTTTCGTGAGCGTTCTGTACCCGCCTTCCCTCAGACCTGCGCCGATAAGTCTTGTCACGGTTGATTTACCCCTTATCCCGTTAATATGAATGCGCAGTGGTATGCACATGATTTTTTCATAGTGTCTGCGCTTACCCTTCATCCCCATTATGCCAAGAATAACTAAAATACTCACGACCACAATTATGAGGGCGAATTCCCCAAAATATGAAATTATGCCGTTGTATTTTTTCCCCTGAAGGTTGTAAAAATAAAAGAGAAGCACAGTTATCAAGATGAAAGAAAAGACATATAAAGGTCTAATCCTTGCTTTAACTGACTCGATGAATGAGCAGGGGTCATTGATTTTTAATTCTTCATTGATACTCATGACAATCGCTTCTCCATCCATACCAGAAGAAGCTTTAAATGTGCGAGAGATTAATTCTTAATCCTTCGTTTTAATAGATTCCAGATACCCTATATAATCAGGCGAGAAGTCATACTTCTTTGCATTGTTTATAATCAAACTGAGGTAGTATTTAGTCGGAGGCTGGTGTTCTGGTTTTACCTTTTCTTTACGGAGCTTATAAGTCAATACATTTTTAATAGTCCTTCCGTCCGGAGTTTTGACTTCAACGAAGATTTCATCGTATGTTCTGGGATACCCCTCTTTTTTCCTGATTTTTTTCATATCTTCCACTTTTAGAAGATACAGGAGACCATGAACAGAATCGTCAGGAGATTCCATAATGTTAGCAGCACCGCCATTTCTTCCTTTAGAATAATGGTTAAATACGAGTTTATAGCCCATTAACACCGCTGGAGCAACGGAATCAAACGCTATAGGGTCATAGCCATTATTTATGCACCATTGGGCAAGGTCATCACTGTCGGTGTTAGAGCCATAGGCAAAGTAAGGGATGACCTCTATTTTTTCAGCTCCCTGAGGCTCAAGAGCCACTGCTGCATTAATCAGGCACATGATCAAAAGCACTGTTAACGGCAGGATAATTTTTATAACCTTCTTCTGATTCATGGTCATAGTTTATTTTAACATATCTAAACCTTTCTGGATAGCGAATAACCCAAAAAAGTGCTATCC
>JAJYXI010000082.1 GCA_021791055.1 Nitrospirota bacterium
ACGAGTTTTACTGCCTCTTGCCGAAATTCCTTCGTGTACCTTCCATACGGTAATCTTTCCATTCTGACACCTCCGTTAAGTTATTTTACCTCAACTTTTGGTGTCCACTTTTCCTATCCTACCTCACGCCATTCTTTTAAAGCTTCTATTTGTTCCTCAATGCTATTTAGCCGTTCACCGACTTTTTCAGCAAGCCGTGTAATCTCTCTTCTCGTATTTTCTTCTTCTTTCAAAAGACTGTTAAGCTGATTTTTTATAGTAATTATAGATTGTGCCATCAGCATATCACGTTCATTCAAGAGTTGGATATACCTGAGGGCATATTTTTGTATTTCAATAAGATCAGATTGATTTACCCGCAGCATTTCTCCATGCTTGCCAGACAATTTGAACCAGCATCGCTTAAAAAACCCTTTCTCTTTATAGTCTTCTAATCGATCAGCAGTACATGATAAAAGCCGTATAGCATCTAACGCTAACTGCTCTGCCTCAACCGTTCTTGTTTGTGCCCATGCCATTACTGATTCTAATTTGGAGTCTATTTCTTGAATTTCAGAATTGCTGCAGTCATACATCTTTGTCTCCTACAATCTATCGATTTCTCTAGACATTTTTTCACCCGCCTGCGCTACTCTCTCCATTTGATTCTCAAACTCTATATTTAATGCACGTTCCTTTTCTAAAAAAGCTGTAAAAACCACCTGTCCATTAAAAATATTATATGACACTTCTTGCAAAACCTGCATAGACTCCCTGAGAGCAACTGTGTTCTCAACTAATTCTCTATATGGCTTTTCAATGCCGTTTTCTATTGCAAAAGTCATAGCCATGCCGGCTATAAGCCCCCCTGCCATTCCTCCTATGTACGTTCCAATAGGTGGAAAGAACGGCGAACCGACAGCCCCTCCAATTGCACTGCCGACTGTTCCGGCAGATGTATTGAGAATATTTTTACCATTTCTTTCTTCAAACTGATCTTTGGTTATTTTCCCTGTAGCGAGCCTCACAAGGTCTTTTACCATGTCTATTCCACAGACTACTGCGATACTGATTGCATTCGTCTTTACCATATTTTTAAGCCCTTGTTTTGCTACCTGTTTAACAGCCTCTTTTGAACTATAGCGCACTAACATGCTCTGAACACCTGTATTTGCTGCTGCCTTAATTGCACTATCTGCAGATGAAGACACCGTTTCTCCTATAATTTTTACTATTGCCTCATCTTCGGTTATTTTCCCTTCTTTTGCCATTTCGAGATATGTAAAAGTATTATAAACTCCACTTGTTATAGCTGACATCGCTGCTGCTCCAGTAGCAGCCTTTCCCATATGTTTTAAAGTTGATTCTGTCTGGTACTCATTATGAACATCTTTTCTTAGTTGCTTACCAGTTTCTTTATTTTCAGCTATTTTTTCCGCACCCTTTTTAGTTAACGACTTTGAAGAAACCCCGTCATATTCCAATCTATCGGTTACCCTCTGCTCAACTGTTCTAAGTGCTTCGGCCTCTTCTGGTCTTGTTCCTTTAGCTTCTTCTTTTAAAGCTTTTTCATGGGCATATTGTCTAATGCTTTTCGATCCATCATTAGGATTCACCTGATCCGAAGGTCATATCAAAGAATCTTCTTTGGCATATTTGTATTTTTTTGTGTTTTTGTCTAATAAAGCCATCTGGTCTGCTGTTTCTTTTGATGTTTTGTAATACTTTGATTGAGAACTATGGACAACTCTGGCTTCATCAATAACTTTTATGTCTGAAGAACCGTGGTTGGGCTTAAAGCCCATTTTATTCCATTCTTTATATCTGTCAGTAATTGCTCTTTGTGGTTTTTCTTTATAGATGGCGTCTAAGTTGAAAGTCTCTGCATGCCATTCTTCGGCTACAAGCCCCGCTTTATCGCCAATCTTTTGATTAGTCTGTATTATTTTTGAGATATTCTTATCCGACTTTGCAATCTGCTCTGCCATCTTAGCCATTTCAATTTTTGCATCTGATGGGAAAATAGTTTGGATTCCACCTATCTGTGAAAAGGCCTTTTCATATTTTCTTTCAATATGGTCTTCTTGGTTTGCCATGATTACCCCCATCTTCGCATAATTGCTTTTTTTAAGAACTCTTTCAAAAATTTCCTCTTACCCCTTACCTGCTATTATACCCGCTCCCACCACAATAAATAATGCACCTAAAATGACTCTCACAAGCTCAATACCTTCAGGCATTTCTCCGAATATTATAGCACCAAAAACAACTGTGAAAAATACATTTGTATTCATCAAAGCCATGACATTTGAGGTATCTGAAAGCGGATGACCCAGGGCTTTAATCACAGCGAGGCTTCCTGCAACGCTGATAAGTCCTGAAAGCCCACTCCAGACAATAGCCTCTTTGTTTGCGAACATCAAGGCAGATGCACTCTTCCATGAAAATATCAGATATGCGACAGATCCTATTAATGCACCTGCACAGGAGCTTAAAAGCACAAGCTCAGAAGGCGCTGAAAGATTGTTCCGGTTGGCAGCATATTTCAATGGTATTGCGCTCAGCCCGTATGCTGCTGATGCTGCCATTGCATATATTATCCACGCTCTCATAAAATCCTTTCCTTTCCATTCACCCTGAAAACCTCCCTTATCTCCTCTTCAAAAGACTGAGGATAGACAGGCTCATAATAAGGGTCGTGCAGTATGATATGAGGAATCGCATTTTGAGTTATAGTATATGTCCCTTTAACAATGAAAACAGAATCAACCTTCAAGTCGTTAAGCAGCCTGTCTTTTGCCTCCACAGACTCAGGAGTAAAGTCCAAATCCAACTTGAAGACCTGTCCTATACTGTCCAACCCGCTGCAATCAACCGAAATCTGGAAGGAATTGTCCGGTAGTTTAAAACTCTCCACATGCTCTATTTTTGCAATTGTGAAGAACTCAAGGTCAGTGCTGAACAAATAATGCCTTACATTTGAAATCTCTCCTGTTTCCATATTCTTTACAGTGCCTTCTATGATACCGCCTTTAAATCTTTTCATGCGCACCTCCAGAACTGCTGTCCAATAATCTCTTGAATGTTTTGTCTCGCAACATCATCGGCTATGCGGAATAGACTGAGCAGAGGTGTGCTTTTATCCGCCATTCGTGATATTTGATCCATATGGATAACCACGAGTTTATCAGCATATCTTTCAAGCTCCCTTATGCCTTCGCTGGCAACTGCATTCCTCTTTTCACCCTCGAAGTAAAGGGGTTTTGTTACAACACCTGCTGTAAAGATGCCTTTGTCTCTTGCAATTTTTGCAATAACAGGAGCTAAGCCTGTTCCGGAGCGGCCTCCCATTCCTGCGGTTATAATTATCATGCGGGCATTATTAAAGCAGTCTTTGAGGACTGCCCTATTCCTGAGGCCCATGTAATTAGCCTGTATCTGTTCTGTAACGATACTGCTATCAATAATACCTTTTACGCATTCCTTCCCTATCCTTATCTTTGTATTGGCGTAACAATGATAAACATCGTCGCCATAGGCAGATGCTATAATAAAATCAATCATATCGAATTCTGGCTTATTGGAATATGCAGAGATTATGTTGTTAATCATGACACAGCCGGCAGAGCCTACTCCTATTACCTTTACTGGAGCCTTGCTGTATATGTCTTCAGAACTAAAACCAATATCCGGCAGTCCTGCCAGCGAAACACCTGCCAGAATTGCACCTTTTAAAAAATCCCTTCTGTTCATCATTGTTTTAACCTTGATTTTCTATTTTCCAATACTGCCTTTCTCGCAGACTCAATCTGTTCTTCAAGAGTCTTAAAAGGGCCATCGCATTTTTCTGACATGGCAGGAGTCAGCATGCACCATGAGACCTTAAAGCAATCTTTGCATTTTTGTGAATTCATTTTACTGATGCCACTCATTCTCTGCGATATTAATTTCAATCATTTCAAGTTTTATTTTCTGCCAGCGGCTACACAATACTCGTTCCATATGCTCTGAAAGTCAAAAGTGCTCTTCTTATCTAAAAGTCCTTTTTTGGAATAACGACTACATATTTCACTTTCATATTCATTGCCCAATGTCCAAAGACATGAAATGATGTATTTTCTTCTATCGCAATAGACGGATGCCTTAGTATCAAATTGTCCGTCAGGAGTGTGTACGATGGCGGGTATATCCAATCGAAGATTTCCCCATATCTCATAACTAATTTCAAAATAATCAGCTAATTCGACCTCAAGTTCGCCAATTTTTAAAATCTTTTTCTTAGGCTGATCGACTTTTTCACACCCTGCAATCGCAAAGATGAGAATAACAACAACTGCTGTCTTACAAATTATTCTCCATATCATGGATTTCTCCTTTTAAGTTAAAGTTCTTCCATCCGAACAGATACCTTCGGCTCGTGTTTTAAGAGTTCTGGATTTATATTGAGAGATAAGCTGAGTAACATCCCATCATCTCCAATAACACTGTCCTTGCCCCTTGTTTCCACACAATTTGGAAATGTGATTGATGACAGATTATAAAAACGCTCATGCAGTACAGTCTGAACCCTGAAGTCTATGCCGTTAATCGTGACTACAATGTATGCCTTCTTAGGCTGAATGATATACGGCTTCAGGTCGGGATGGAGATAATACTTTGTGCCTTTCAGCCTAACCCTCTCATTATATCCTCGCACCCGCTCAATTTTGTAATTTGCACATACCTCGATTCCCTGCGATTCTTGAATATGGCCGAGTGTTTTGAAATATCTCTTCCAGAACCTGCGGTTTAAATCTATTTTCACTTTGAAGATAGCCTGTGCATCTGAGATGCCTATATCTCCAAGCGCATAACCAATATATGCAATGTCATACATTTCTGATATGGGAGTGCTGCTTATCTCCGAAAGCATCTTCTTTTTCTGTGTAAGGACTTCCTGCTGGCTCTTTATGAGCTTCCATTCAGAAGTTACTTCCGGCTCTTTAACCTGTTTTGAGCATGAGGCAAGAGCTATCAGTAAAATAATCAAGACTAATCGCTTCATGTTTAGGCATCTCCTGCATTTCATCTTTGTCTTCAGTTTAACAACCTGCTGCTGACAGCATGATGTCAGCGTGAAATGAGGGAATTTTGATGAAGTGAAAATTTTTTGAGGTATTGATTATCGGGAAATGAGTAAAGACCTTTTCAGGTCTCTTTTCATCTCGTCTCTGAGGCTTTTGGGTTCAAGCACTTCTACATAGGGAATCCATGAGTATATCCACCACTTTATTTCCTCTGTTCCCGAGACAGTGAAGGTTAGCTCAACCTCGCCTGTAGGAAGCACTTTTCTTTTTTCTGATGGATGCCAAGAGGGTTTTCTTTTTATTATCTCTGCAATCTCTGGAGAAAACCTTACCTTCACCTCTGTCTGTTTTCCTTCCCATATCATCCAGCTTTTCCTCAACTGCTCATCCATATCGAAACCTTCAGGCTTTTTGAATATCTTATCCATCGGTGATATTTTCTCAATCCTGTCAAGGGCAAACCACCTGTAGTCCTTTCTCAAATGGCAGTAGGCATAGATAAACCATATGCCGTCGTGAAAAATCAATCCATAGGGGTCTATTGCCCTGTTTGTCATCTTTCCTGTATTAATAGCATGATATTTAATCTTCAATTGCCTTTGATTCATTATGGAGTTCGTGGCCATTTCAAACCACTGCCATGTCTGTGGAGCAGTTTTGTTAGTCGTGAGGTGATAGATTTTCTCCTCCTGCTTCTCTGTCCTTTTTGCGCAGGCATAGAGTTTATTGAGAATGCTGTTGAATGTTCCTTTGAGATTTTCTCCTGAGTGAGAAATCACCTCTGATAATGCTGCAAGGAGGGCAAGTTCTTTCTTTTCTATTGGTATGATTCTCAGGGCGCTGCCGTTTTCAAACCTGTATCCGCCATGTTTTTCATCAAAGACAATCGGGACTATGTTCTGCAGGATATTTAAATATCTGTAAACAGACCTTTCACTGACCTCGCACAGTTCTGCAAGCTCCCTTGCAGATGGATATTTCCCCTGTTCGATATAATTGAGTATCTTCAGGATATTGATTACCTTTTCTGTAATGCCGGCAGGCTTGTCCCTTCTTTTGTTCAAGGATTTTTTGTTAATTAATGGTCTTTTAGGCATCTGCATACAGCAGAATATATTACGGCTACCCCTTCATTAAAATCTCAAGCAGTCTATCCAGTTCATCGAGGGAATAATACTCTATCTCTATTTTTCCTCTTTTATCTTTATGTTGGATTTTTACCTTTGTCCCGAGTGATCCGGTTAGTTTGTTTTCGAGGTCTGCGACTTCAGGCAGCTTTTCCTTTTTCTTTTTTGGCATTGCAGGCTGAGATAACCTTTTGCATAAAGCCTCAGCCTCTCTTACACTTAAGCCCTTTTTGATTATTTCCGTTGCAGCCTCTATCTGTTTCTGCCTGTTTTCTAATGTCAGCAGCGCCTTTGCATGTCCAATGGAAATGCTGTCGTTATTTATAAATGCCTTTATTTCTTCAGGCAGCTTGAGAATTCTCAGATAGTTCGCAATTGTTGCCCTGTCTTTGCCCACACGATGTGAGAGCTCTTCCTGTGTCAGATGGAATTCCTTGACGAGCCTGTTGAATGCCTCGGCAGTCTCGACGGCATTCAATTCTTCACGCTGGATATTTTCTATGAGGGCTATCTCTACGGCATCCTGAGAAGAGACATCTTTAATGAGCGCCGGTATTTTTTTCAGTCCAGCTAAGGTTGCAGCCCTCCATCTCCGCTCGCCTGCAATAAGCCTGAAAGTGCCGTCTCCAACCCTCGATACAATCACTGGCTGAAGCACGCCCTTTTCCTTTATTGAGACAGAAAGCTCTCTTAATGCCTCGTCTTTAAATATCTTTCTCGGCTGTTGTTTATTGGGTATTATCTTTTCTATTTCAAGCCTGATGACCTCTTCCCCTTTTTCAGGGAGCAGCGCCTCAAGTCCTTTGCCTAAAGCAGCCCTCATTTGGTAAGAATCTCCTTTGCAAGGGACAGATAGCTCTGGGCGCCCTTTGAGCGCGCATCATAGAGGATTGCCGGCTTTCCGTGGCTCGGAGCCTCTCCGAGAGAGACATTCCTTGGTATAAGGGTCTGGTAGACTTTTTCCCTGAAGAATTTCCTGACTTCTTCTGCAACCTGATGGGAAAGGGTGTTCCTTGCATCAAACATTGTCAGTAGTATTCCTTCTATATCCAGAGTTGGATTAAAAGAGCCGCGCACAAGCTTAAGGGTTCTTGATAAAAGGCCGAGGCCTTCGAGGGAATAATATTCGCACTGTACGGGCACAATAACAGAATCAGCGGCAACAAGGCCGTTAAGCGTAAGCAGACCGAGAGACGGGGGGCAGTCAATAAAAATATAACGATAATTGTCTTTTATTTTAGCTATGGCATTGGAGAGGATCTTTTCCCTTCCATCTTTCTGGACAAGTTCCACCTCTACTCCGAGCAGGTCTATGTTAGATGGGACGATATAAAGGTGGGGAACCGATGTTTCGATAATTACCTCTTCTATCGGAAACTTCCCTGTATAGATGTCATAGAGGCTTTTCTGAAGCTCGTCCCTGTTTATGCCGAGGCCGCTTGTGAGATTGCCCTGCGGGTCTGTGTCTATGACGAGGATGTCCTTTTCAGCGAGGGCAAGGGAGGCTGCAAGATTGATAGTTGTTGTTGTCTTTCCTACCCCGCCTTTCTGGTTAGCTATGACGATTGTTTTTCCCATGAATAAATTATTTTACCATTTTTACTGGATTTTCACTGGATATTTTTCATAAACTCTATCCATATGGGCAGAGCTGCCTTTGCACCAGCCTCTTTATGCCCGATAGGCTTGTGATTGTCCCTCCCAACCCACACGCCGACAACAAGCCTGTCGTCAAATCCTATAAACCACGCATCAGAAAAATCATTTGTTGTGCCTGTCTTGCCATAAACAGCCCTTTTCAGCTCCCTTGCCTTTGCTGCTGTTCCCATTTCAATCACTGCCCTCAAAAGGGTCTTCATCTTATCCACTGTTTCCGGTTCGAGCACGCTCTCTGTGGTTGGAAAGGTCTCTTCTAAAAGGGCGCCGTCCCTGTTGATTATTTTTTCATAGGTAATTGGGTCAATCCTGTTGCCTGTGGCAAAAACACCATAGGCTGATGTCAATTCCAGAAGGGTGACATCGGATGCGCCGAGGGCTAAAGGCAGATACGGATGGAGTGTGCTTTTAATTCCGCATTGTTTTGCAAGGTCTATGACAGTGTTAATCCCCACGTCGTTTGCAAGGCGCACGGTTGCCGTATTCAGAGAGAGAGCAAGTGCTGTTTTTAACGGCACATACCCGTGATATTCGCCGTCATAATTTTTTGGAGACCATAAGGTGTTCGGCCTTCCTCCTGGAAAGGATACGGGCTCGTCCAGTATTTCGTCAGACTCTGACATGCCGTTTTCGAGGGCAGCCACATAAACAAAGGGTTTAAATGCCGAGCCCGGCTGCCGCAATGCCATGGTTGCTCTGTTGAACTGTGTCTCCCAGAAGTCGGTGCCTCCCACCATTGCCTTTATGTGTCCATTTCTCGGGTCGATTGCTATCAATGCTGCCTGAATACCCCTTTTTACCCGCTTTTCTATGGTTTTTATTCCATTCGTTACCGCCTCTTCTGCAATTTTCTGCATATTGTAGTCAATGGTTGAATATACCCTGAAACCGGAGGTGTATATTGCATTTCCGTATTTTGACTCAAGGTGCTGCCTTACAAGTTCCACAAAGTAAGGAGCCTCGTATTTTCTGTAATAGGGCTTAATTGGCAATGGCTCTGCATTTGCCCTTTCGTATTCTTCCCGGGATATAAACCCGTTTTGGAGCATCTTTTTAAGGACGAGCTGTCTTCTCGCAAACGCCTTTTCAGGATTTCTAAACGGCGAATACATGCTGGGAGCCTTTTGGAGCCCTGCGAGCAGGGCAGTCTCTGCGAGAGATAATTCATTTGAGGATTTCCCGAAATATGTCTGGGCAGCAGCCTCGATCCCATATGCCCTTGTGCCAAAGTATGCCTGATTCAGGTACATGCCGAGTATCTCATCCTTTGTATATCTTTTTTCTATCTGAACAGAGATTATAGCCTCTTTTATCTTTCTTGAGAGGTTTTTTTCCGGCTTTAGAAAAAGCATTTTTGTCAGCTGCTGCGTAATGGTGCTTCCGCCTTCTACGATACTCTGTGCCATAAGGTCTTTGTAAAGGGCGCGCAGGATTCCTATAAGGTCCACACCGGGATGGGAATAGAATCTCTGGTCTTCGATGGCGATGAAAGCCTTTTTTATGCGGTCAGGGATGTTGTAATGGGGAATAAAGTTTCTTCTTTCGAGATAGAGCTCTGCCAGAACCTTTCCGTCAGAGGAATATACAAAAGAGGACTCAGAAGGGGTGTAGCCTTCGAGGGATCTTACTTCAGGAAGGTCAGAAAGGCTCCAGTAAATAAATCCTCCGAATGCACCAATGGTTACCGATAGAAGAATAACGATCAGAAGCTTTGACCAATGCATACAGATATTATAACTGATATACTATTTTTATGACCTTAGAACTATCAAAAGTCCCTCGCAAGGCGGGTGTCTATATTTTTAAAGGCATGAAGGAGAAGGTTCTCTATGTGGGCAAGGCAAAAAATCTGAGAAACCGCCTGAGGAGCTATTTTCAGGATTCTGCAGGCCTCGATCCGCGCAAGGCAGCGATGGTAAAGATGATTAAAGGGTTTTCTTATATTGCCACAGATAATGAATTAGAAGCGCTGATATTAGAGGCAAATCTTATAAAGCAATACAAGCCAAGGTTTAACATCATACTCAGGGATGATAAAAACTACCCATACATAAGACTGACTATTACAGAGGAATGGCCGAGGATAGAGGTTATAAGAAGAATCAAGAAGGATGGCAATTTGTATTTTGGTCCTTATGTCCCTGCGCAGGCAATGTGGGAGGCAATTACATTTATACGGAGAAATTTTTTAATCAGGACATGCGGATACTCCCTCGATAAGCCGATGAGGCCATGCGTTCAGTATCAGATGAAGAGGTGCTCTGCTCCCTGCGCAGGCCTTATCAGCAGGGGAGAATACAAGAAGATAATAGATGATGTAATCCTCTTTCTAAAAGGCGAAAAGAGGGAGTTGCTCCATCGGCTTGAAGAAAGGATGCAGAAACTTGCCGATGAGATGAGATTTGAAGATGCGGCAAAGATAAGGGACAGGGTATTCAAGCTCCAGAGGGCATTTGAGTCGCAAAAGGTTGTTTCTCCTGAACTCGGGGATATAGATGTTATCGGTTATTGCAGAGAAGGCGATGACATAGCTGTAAATGTCTTATTCGTGAGAAACGGCACGCTCATAGGAGCGAAGGATTTCTTTTTGGAAAAGGTTCTGACATCCGACAATTCAGAAATGATGCACAGCGTTATAGAATTCTTCTATGCAAAGGAGATAATTCCACCGGAAGTTATTCTGGTTAATGTAATGCCTGGCAATGCAAGGTCACTGAAGGCATGGCTTAAGAAAAAGAAAGGAGAGGTCGTTAATATAGAGGTTCCTGCAGATGGAAAGAAAATGGAACTCCTCCAGATGGCAAATGAAAATGCAAGGCTTCACTTCGGGACAAAAAAGAAGTCCACTTTTGATGAAACATTAAAAATATTGAAGGAAAGATTACATTTAACAAAAATCCCTCCATCCATCGGCGCCTTTGATGTATCCACGATTCAGGGCAGCGAGTCTGTGGGAGCGTTTATTTATTGGGAAAGTGGCGAGTTCAAAAAGGATAATTACAGACATCTCAGGATAAAGGGCGTTCTTGGAGTTGATGATTACGCAATGATGCATGAGATTGTAGAACGCATATTGAGAAAAGAACACTTAGTGCCAGACCTGATTGTCATAGATGGAGGGAAGGGGCAACTTGAGGTCGCAAGAAACGTTATGGAGGATTTAGACATAAAGACCGATCTTATCGCTGTTGCTAAAAAACCAGACAGGGCATTTTTGATAAATGATGAAATTATTGATCTTGAGGACAGAAGCAGTTCATCGCTACTTTTGAAAAAGATAAGGGACGAGGTTCACAGATTCGCCATCGGTTTTCACAGGAAACTGAGGGATAAGAGGCTGATGGAATCTCCGCTCGAAAAAATCCCCGGCATTGGTAAAAAAAGGAGGCTCGAACTCCTGCGCCATTTCGGCAGTATTGAAAACATCCGCAAGGCAACAGTTGATGAGATTGCGAAGATTAAGGGGTTTAATAAGAAGGTGGCAGAGAAGGTGGTGGGGGGGATAAAGTGAAGAGCGTATAACGTTTCCGTTGTAAAAGAAGCTCGGAAGTTTGGATAGTAGTCTTTTGCAACGTGTTGGTTGCAGTTGCGGGCATGTTTTAAACAGAACTGCGGCGTTGTTTAGGCTTTTTTAGCTCTATCCATGTGAACGTCGAATCTTCTGAAAGAAAGTGCCTGTTCAAATGTCTTGAGTTTTGTTTTAAGCAGTTTTTTTGCAAGGGATATGTCAAGCGAAACATCTTTTGGACGATTAATAATATTACTCGAACTAAAAGCAATCTTTTCTTCGTTCATGCAAAATGCACGTGCTATCATTCTTGCAAATTCATACCGGCTGTATCTTTCATGTCCTGCAACATGAATGATTTGTAGTCCTTGAATTTGTGGAATTTCTATAAGTGCATTGCAAAGATCATCAACTATAATAGGACATCTAAATTCATCGATAAAATATGGACTGGTTTTTTCTAAGCGGTTTAATTCCCATATTAATGTCTCTGTCCTACAATCAAGAGGGGAAAACCCATAAACAAGTGATGTCCTGACTACCTGACCACCAGCATTTAAAACTAATTTCTCAGCCTCATATTTTGCTTGTCCGTAATCGTTAATAGGCGAAGGATTGTCAGTCTCGGTATACATACCTTTCCTGCCATCAAAAACATTATCGGTTGATAAGAAAAGTATTTTAGATTGAATATTGGCTTTCTCTACGGCAGCTATAACATTTTTTATTCCAAACACAGTTGTACCAAAAATATCTTTTTGAGAAAAAGAGAGATAATATATTATTTTAGGACTTCTGACCTGTCCCCCTAAAACAGTGCCACTTGTAATTAGAGTTTTGGGATAAAATAACACTCTAAACAAGGAGGCAAGAATGAAGAAGACGAAGTACACGGAGGAACAGATCATAGGGATATTGAAGG
>JAJYXI010000043.1 GCA_021791055.1 Nitrospirota bacterium
CGGACTTCAAGCCGCATTGTTTGAGCTGATGGCGTGCTGTAGTTGCTGTTTGCATTGCCTTATTGTCTGATCTGCTCAGTCTATTAACTCCTTGTCAAAAAACTATTCGCTGTTATTGAACAGCCTTCTATCCTCCTACCCCTTTTACCCTTCCTCTCCCTGCTAAGGGAGAAGAAGGGTAAGGAGGTTGTTGGGAGGGTTTACAATTACACTATAACAAAGGAATTTGAAGGAGTAGCGAAGGAATTATGAAGAATTGTAAACCCCGTTAGAAAGGATGGGGCTTTCTAACGGGGTAAAGATTATTAAGCGCTTTGTTACTCTAAAAACAGGATGGGCAATGCATGCATTGCCCATCCTTATAAGGTTTTATCTTTTCCATCCACCCTGTGGCATATTTGTACTTCCAGTTGACCATGCATCCCCGCTGCTCATTGGTCCGCTGCCCGTACCGGACCTGAATCCTGAGCCAAAGCCATGTCCTGCATTCATCGAACCTCTTGAACTCATTGAACCCCCAAAGCCATTTATTCCCATGCTGCTTCCAAATCCACCACCGCTTCCGAAACCAGTGCCGCTTCCAAAGCCCATAATGCGTTCTTTAATTATATTTTCCCTACTCTTCTGCGCTGTATCATCCTGAGCCAGTGCAATGCCTGAAAAAAGCACCACTACCGCTAACGCGCAAATTGCTAATACTTTCAATTTAAACATTGTATCCTCCTTTAAAAACTGTATGTTACACCGATGGTGTAGATATTATCTTTGTAATCTGTATTTGATACATTGGAATCATTAAATTGCCTGTCATAGCCGATATTGGCATAGACTTTCTTAATGAGTTCCCTTGCCACACCAACCGAGACTGTATGGGATTTTGTCTTGAAACCGGAAGAGTCCTCATACTTACGGGTGAGATAACTATAGCCAAGATTAAGCATGGTCTGGGGATTAATCAGATATCCAGACCATATGCCAACTGAGTGTCCCTTGTAGCTAAAGAGAGCGGAATCCGCATCATTCCTCTCATACTCATAACCTTCTTTTATCCAGAATTTGCGTGTAATCTGCTGCTTAAGCTCAAAGGTTCCGCCATAGGCATTGCTATCACGAGGCTCCCCCTTAAACTCCTTTATCTTCCCCTTCAGTGCAATCTGGGCCGATAATATATCGCCTAATTCCTTATATACCCCGGCACTGATACCAGCAATAGTGGCATTTAAGTCATCATACTTGCTGTATAAATAGTTTGCAGCATCGCCCCTTAAAAACAGATAGGTAGTATCTGTAGCCTTTGTATACCCGCCCACCGAAGCTGATAACACAGTATAGAAATCACCCTTCTTATCAGCATCCGCTGGAGAACCATTGATGTTGTCCTCATAAATACCTTTGACTCCGGCACCGAGTATTAATTCACCCCGTGCTTTTGATGTAAAAACAAAACCTGACAGTAACATGACAACCATGCACATTACTAAATTCAACACCCTGTTAGACTGCATTGTTCCTCCTTATTAAAATAAAAATTGCAGGGAGGCATACGCCCCCCTGTGCTCACAGCAGGCAAGACATTGAAAGATGCAGATATTTATCTGCGACCGCCCATGCCGGAGCCACCGCCCATGCCGGAGCCACCGCCCATGCCGGAGCCACCGCCCATGCCGGAGCCACCGCCCATGCCGGAATTGCGGCCTATATCAGAGCCGCCCATCCTGTCCATGTCCCTAACCTTATCTTTATCCATAGACATGGAACGCTCCATAGCCTTTTCCGAAGGCATGCCAGACTTCATATCACTGACAAATCTTTCCGTAGCACTTATTACCTGCTTGCTGCTAACACCTCTGTCCATGTTTCTTGTCATTACCTCTGCAGTTTTGTCGGATGGAACTCCCTTTTCCACGGTCTGGTTAAACTTATTCACCATTTGCACTGTTTCCTTTGCTTTATATTTCTTTTCAACTGCATGTGTAGCAACAGATGCTGCCTCGTCCCTTGCCTCAGGTTTTGCAGACTCTATGGATTTTGCAATCTCAGCAAGCTCCTTGCCTTTAATACCCTGATTAATGCAAGCATCCACAACATTGTAAGCATGCTCCACGGGAACCCCTTTTTCCACAAGCCCTTGCAGGGTTGTAACTGCCTCAGACCTATCTGCTGAAGTTAGATTCCTTTCTGTAGCCTCTTTTTCTACCTTTGCCTTTGCCTCGTCAATGGTTACTGCATTTGCGATACCGCCGAATGCCAGCAGGCTTATCACTACTGCTACTAATGAAATCTTTCTTAACATTGTGCTTCCCTCCTTCTTTAACTTTTGTTGAAAAAATTAGAACTTTCTTCCACATCTCATTCATGCTTGATTTTTCTATGCCAATCACCTCCTTTGCATCCCTGAACCCCCAGGCCAGTTAGGGTCGCTGCTATTTGAACCACCACCCATGCCTGAACCATCCATACCTGAACCGCCCATTCCTGAGCCTGTCCCGCGCATCTGTCCGCCTTCCATTCCTCTGTGACCTCTGTCAAAACCGCCGCGATCTATGGCTGATTCCATCCTTCTTGCTGCATCCTCCATTCTCTTTCCTTCTTTAATCTCACTGAATATTTCTCTCTCCATTCTCAATATATCCTTTTCAGAATATCCTTTATCCATTGCCTTATTAACCAGTTTTGAAGCCTGTTCCACACGCATGCCGCCTTCCACAAGATTGGTGAGGGTCTCAATAGCCCTGTCAAACATCGAGATGGGATAATTATGTTTTTTCACCCTCATCCCTGCCTGTATGATAATATTTTCAGGGATTACCTTCTCCATGGCTCGTGCAACACTCAATACAGCATCTTCCCTTTCTTTGGCACTATTCGCCTTTATGCCCTCTTTAATGAGGTTGTTGAGGATGGTATTGGCACTGTTTAGTTTTTCTGCTAAGTTGTTTGCAACATTAAGAATCCTTTCAGGGGGGACACCTTTTGATAGACCCTGCTGTATCCTGTCTAAAACAGGACTGACAGGTAGGTTCTGTCCCTTTGTCTTTGTAGCAATATCAATAAACCCCTCAATGGTCTTACTGTCTACGCCACGATAGAGACCCCTGTTGATAATGACTGCTATGTCATCCGACTGAATGCCTGCATTCACGGCATCCGATGCCTTTTTAAGGAGAGAGGCCTTTGCTTCCTGTGGCAATGCAGACCTCTCGACAGAAAGCCTTATCCCATCAATGGCCTTCTTGGTATCAGCCATTGCGATTCCATAAACCAGAATAAGAGTGATTATTGTTACAAACAGAATAATCCTTCTCATTTTCTTTGCCCTCATAATTTGGTTACCTTTAATACAGAGTTTTTAAAGCCAAACCCGTCATCCTGATACAGCTCGGCATTTGGATCTGTCATCCAGACCTTACCGTCCACAACGAACATATAGTTATATGCCCCTGGTTTTAATGGTATCTCTATTGTCCAGATGCCATTGTCCTGCCTTTTGAGAATGTTTTCATCAACCTTCCATTTATTAAAATCCCCTGCAATGGCTACTTTTTTTGCCTCAGGTGCATGAAAATTGATTCTTACTGTAATGGTTGATTCCCCTGAGGTAGTATTGGCATATTGGACTAAGTTATTTTTTTTCTGAAATTGAAAGATGCCAGCAAAGACTATTATCATAAGACACGCAACTGCCAGAGCAGTAGCCATATTCCATCTCAAAACCCTGCCTTTGAAAAAGAAATCCCGGACCTCTTTTACATACGATTCCTTGCGTGCCGGCAATCTTCTCATCACATCCGATGTAAAAGATGCAGGAGCGATTAACCTATCACTATTTTTCGCAATATGGATAGTCTTCTCAATCTCTTTGAGCTCATTTTTCAGGACAGGGTCAGAATCTATTTTGCTTAAAATATCTCTTTTTTCTTCCTCGGATAATTCCCCGTCTAAGAGCCTGTGAATTATGTCCACATCTTTATTCATCTATAATCCCCCTTTCCTTCAGGAGTTCTTTTAATAGCTCCCTGCCTCTATAGGTTCTTACCTTAAGAGCATTTACATTAACGCCCAATATATTTTCCATCTCTTTGTAATCCAACCACTCAATGTACTTTAGTACAATTACCTCCCTGTAGTCTTCGGGCAATTCATTGAGGGCTGTCTGTAAGCCCTGACCAATCTGCCTTTTATATACTGTATCTTCAGGTGTTGGAATTTTGAAGATGGTTGTCTCTGCTATTTCATCAATGGGAATATTATCCTTTCTGCTGCGAAGATAGTCCCTGCATTTATTAATGGTAATGCTGCAGAGCCATGAGGAGAATTTCGCACCCCTTTTAAAATCCTTTAAAGCAACATATGCTGAAATAAAGCTTTCCTGTGCTATATCGTTTGCTGCTTCCGTATCTCCAAGCATTCTATATGCTATGTTATAAACCATATTTTTATACCTCTCCACTAAGATGGCATATATTTCTGCGTTTCCGTCCATACATTGTTTGATGATCGAATATTCCTCTGATTGCATATCAGCATCCATATTTCTGTATATATAAGACGAATGGAAATCCAAAAGGTTACAAACTATTTTTTAATCTGGATGACCGAATTCCTTCCGCCCAGCCCATCATCCACAAAAGGCATGGCAGGGTCCAGCAGCCATTTTTCTCCATCTATTAAAAAGAGGTATTCGTATCGGCCTTCTAACAACGGAAGGGTTATGCTCCATACCCCGTCAGCATCAGGGCCGGAAAGGGCATATTTATCTTTATCCCATTGATTAAAGCTTCCTACAATATTGACCTTTTTTGCATCGGGAGCCTTAACAAAAAATGTGACCCCATTTCCTTCTATAACCGGGCCGATATACCTATGGCTGCAACCAAAGGAAAGAATTAAAAGAAGCAGGGATATTATCAAAAAAACAATGGTTCTATATCGCAATATCACAGTTTGTTATTATACAGCTTTATCAAAGAGATTTGAAGGGACTGCGAAGAGATTATGAAGAATTGTAAAGGTCACAAGTCATAGATACACGGTAAATACGGAACCCTTCCCGTATTCGCTCTTCACCTCTATCCTTCCTTCATGGGCGTCCACAAGCTCTTTCACAATTGTAAGCCCGAGCCCCAGACCTTCATCAGAAGTCCTATAAAACCTTTCAAATATAAAGGGCATGTCTTCCTCTTTTATCCCGTGTCCTGTGTCGCCAACTTCTATAAATATCTCCGAATCCCTTTTGCCAGCCCTTGTCCAAACCTTTCCGCCTTTATCTGTTGCTTTTAATGCATTACTTAGAAGATTAATCACAATCTGGCTGAGTCTGTCAGGGTCGGCATATATCATTAATTCATCACCGCACTGAAGTTCGATGAGAATGCCTTTATCAATAAAGAGCTTGCTGAATCTGTCTGCAATGTTTCTTAAAAATGCCTTAAGCTCTATTGACTGCTTTCTTAGAGAGAGCGCACTCGCCTGGGCCTGAGAAAGATCTTCAATACCTTCAAGGATACTCTTAAGCCTTCCTGTATCTTCGTATAAAGACTGAAGATGTTCTTTATCCATAGGAATCACGCCATCTATCATTCCTTCAAGCTCTCCCCTTATAGCTCCCAGCGGAGTTCTCAGTTCGTGGGCAGTATTCGAAATAAGTTTTTTCCTGAGAGATTCCTGCATATCGAGGGTCTTTGACATTTTATTGAAGGTAGCGGATAGTTCGCTTATCTCATCATTGCCTGACACAATAACCCTGCTTTTGAGATTTCCATCACTTATGGCTTTAGCAGCAGAGGCAAGTCTCTTAATAGGATTTGTCAATCTCCTCGAAAAAATAATGCTCAGGATAACGGCAATACCGCCCAATCCTAAAAGAGAACTTACAAGAAACCTATTCGACCTTTCTATAAAAATATTCTCTTTCTTAGGCCGTAGAAATCTCACTTCAAGGCTGCCGATTTCCTTTCCTTTTAAAAACAGAGGGTACGGTATAAATGCCCCTGCCTCTTTTGATGCCTTTAGTTCCGAGATAGCAATTACCCGCTTTCTAACCAATGGAGAGAGTGCATTGAGCGCCTTCTTTGTATCCATAATCACTGTGCCGTTTATATCCAAAATCCTTATCTCAAAGCCAAGCATCAATGCCCATACAGTATCTTCGCTGATGTCATCCTTATTCCAGACAGAATACTTTTCATAAGTGCCTTCGAGGTCTGCCGTTACCCAATAAACCCTGTCCTCAATCTCGCCTTCCAGATATTCGCGGAAATCCTTTATCATCAATTCGCGAAGGAATAAGGCCGCTGAAAGCGCAATTATGGAAACCGCAAGAAGCAATACAAGAAATTTTATCCATAAACTTTTAAGCATCTCTGTTTTTAGTATCTCTCTGGCCGCTAAACCTATACCCGACACCGTATACAGTAAGTATGAATGCCGGATTTTTAGGGTCGTCTTCAAGTTTTTGCCTGATATTTTTAATGTGAGCGTCTATGCTCCTCTCATAGCCTTCAAACTGGTAACCGAGAGCCTTTTCAACAAGTTCGTCCCTCGTGAAGACCTTTGTCGGAGCGGATGAAAGTGTAAATAGAACTTTAAATTCTGTAGGCGTAAGGTTTATCAAAATCCCCCTCTTTTTTGCTTGATAACTCTGACCGTCTATCGTTAAAAGCCCATTGTTAAAACTCATAGGTTCTGTATTAATGAGGTCGGCCTTCTGTGCCCTTTTTAAAACAGCCTTAACCCTGTAAACCAATTCCCTCGGACTGAAGGGTTTAACAACATAATCATCCGCGCCGAGGGCAAAGCCTGCAACCCTTTCCTCTTCTGATGATTTTGCTGTAAGCATGATTATTGGAAAATCTCCCAACTCTTTAAGTTCCTGAAATACCTCCTCTCCGCTCATATCAGGTAACATCAGGTCAAGGATTGCGAGGAGCGGTGTTTCTTTTAAAGCGGCTTCTATTGCATCCTTGCCTTTGTCGAAATGCAGCACCCTGTAGCCTGCACCTTCGAGGTATGCCTTAACCACCCTTGCCATTTTTTTATCATCTTCTACGAGAAGAATCGGATGAATCACTTGTCCTCCCAAATAGTTGTGTGCACTTATTGTAACAATACCATATTTATGACTTGAAGCGTAAATAATGAAACTGTTGGATAAGATTTTTTAGTGCTCCATCCGGGATATTTTAATAGAACTCTTTAAGGGTATTCTCTAATTTCGATGCATCAAAGGGCTGTTTCACGAGCGGTATATCTTTAATCACCGGTATCCTTTCCTCAAAGATAGGTCGATTGTTTTTATAGATTATACCTATGGGAATTCTGTCTCCCCATTCAAGGGCTTTTTTGAACGCCTCGATCCTGTCTTCAGGATTATATTCAGCCTCAATGCGATAGACCCTCTGCCTGTACCACTCATATGTATTGATTTTGTTGAATGTGACGCATGGCTGTAAAATATCCACAAGCGTGAAGCCTTTGTGATTAATCGCTCTTTTTATTAATTCTTTTAAATGCTCTGTATCCCCTGCAAATCCCCTTGCCACAAAGCTGCAATCAAGTGCTACTGCCAGCGCCATAGGATTTAATTGCTCTGAAAGCACGCCGAACGGCTGGTTTTTAGTAACCGGACCTCCCTTATCTGTGGCCATGCTCGTGGGAGATGCCTGTCCCTTTGTGAGTCCGTATATCTGATTGTCATGCACAAAGAGTTTTACATTTATATTCCTTCTCATGGAATGCATAAGATGATTCCCTCCCTCTCCGTAGCAGTCCCCGTCTCCTGCAACTGCTATTACGAACATCTCATGGTTTGCAAGCCTGATGGCTGTTGCAACAGGAAGCGTCCTTCCATGAAGACCGTTGAAGGTATTGCATTTGAGATAATGCGGGAATTTCCCTGCCTGGCCTATTCCAGAGACGATAGTGAACTGATGGGGCTCTATGCCTAGTTCCACCATTGCATCCTTGAATGTCTTCAGGATGCTGAAATTCCCGCATCCCGGACACCATGCAGGATTCTGTCCTTTATAATCATCTAATGAGGGCATCTATTTCTCCTATTAAAGATTCTAATGTAAAAGGTCTTCCGTCAAATCTATTAATCAATCTGTTGAATGTGTATCCTGTCTCTGCTCTCATGAGTCTGGCAAACTGGCCTGTGGCATTGTTTTCTGCACATATGGTCATCTTCGCACTTTTCAGCACATTGAGATAATTGAATTTATTCGTGGGAGGGAACGGATATATCTCGCTGAAATGCAGCATGGCAATATCCCAATTCGCTGAAAGCTCATCCACCGCCTCTTTCATCACTCCATAAGTAGAACCCCAACCGACGATTACTATTTCAGGATTTGAATGACCGTAAATGGAAGGCGGCTCAATCTCTTTCCTTATGAGAGGCAACTTTTTGAAGAGCCTCTTATTCACCATCTTTATCCGTGTTTCTGCATCTTCCACGATGTGTCCTTCTTCGTCATGCTCGTCGCTGTCTGTTACAACAAGGTGTTTTGCATCTCCGGGTACTCCTAATGGCGATACGCCGTTGTCTGTGAATGAGTGCCGTTTATATTCTGCAAGATTTTTAAATGAATCTCCTTTTAATCTGTAATCGGTGTATTTGATTCTGCTCAAATCAAATCCGTCGAATGTCCATTGCGAGTCTGCAAGATACTGATCAGTAAGGATGAATACAGGTATCTGATATTTTTCAGCTATGTCGAATGCCTTGTTTGTAAGATAAAATGCCTGCTCTGGAGTTCCAGGTGCAAAGATTACCCTCGGAAATTCTCCATGTGAAGTGTACAAAGCAAATTGGAGTTCTGCCTGTTCTGTCCTTGTCGGAAGACCGGTTGCAGGGCCAGGTCTCTGTGCAAGGGCAATAACTATCGGAGTCTCTGTCATCGCAGCAAGGGAAAGGCCTTCAACCATCAATGCAAAGCCGCCTCCTGAGCTTCCTGTCATTGCGCGCACTCCTGCAAAGGATGCGCCTAAAGCCATGTTTATTGCTGCAATCTCATCCTCTGCCTGTTCAATGACAATTCCGTATTCCTTTGCCTTGCTTGCAACATAGAGCATTATGCCTGTTGATGGTGTCATCGGGTATGCCGAATAGAACTTACATCCTGATGCGATTGCACCTAACCCTATGGCGTCATTGCCTGCTATCAACATTTTCCCTCGTGGGGGAGATAGAGTCTCCCCCACGAGACCCCCTCTAATATCAAAAGAACATTTAATGCATTCCTTTACGGCATAGTCATGTCCTGCCATTGCAGCGTTGACATTAGCCTTTATAATATCTTCGCCCTTCTTTTTGAATGTATCCTTTATAATTTCAAGGAGGATATCCAGTTCCATCCCAAGCATTCCCAATACTGCGCCTGTGGCAACGGTATTGGCCATTATCTTATTCCCTCCGTGCTCAACGGCCAGATTAACAAAGGGGACATCGAGGAAATAAGATTTTTCGTGCTTCTGTTTTAATGTTGCTGAATCATAGATTATTTGTCCGTATTCTGAAAGCTCATTTTCGTGCTGTCCAATGCTCTCTTTATCGAGGGCAACCAGAATGTCTATCTTCTCCCGTGATGCCATTATCGGTTTGTCCGAGAATCTGATATGGAAGAAGTTATGTCCACCTCTTATGCGGGACTCATAGTCCTGATGTGTAAATATATGATAGCCTGCCCTTGAGAACACCCTCGCAAGTGTGTCTCCTATAGTCTGTATACCCTGTCCTGCCTCTCCGCCTATTTTTATCGAGTAGTCCATATTGTTTAAAAGTATATTGCAAAAGGACTGCAACTGCAAGAAAAGCAAAAAAACTATTGACAAATGGTTTAATAATAGTTACTATTAGTTCCTAAGAAATATTAAAAATTATTTTTAGTTATTTTTAATTTCTAATAGTTACTATTTTAAGAATGGGAAAAAAGATAAAGAAAGCGAGAAAACCCAAGGAGAAGCTGAAGATAAAGGCCGTGCTTGTCAGGTTTACGAGTTCGGACTTTCAGAAACTTGAGGAGATGGCGGATGCGCTGCAGATACCTATTGCAGCGGTTATAAGACAGTACGCAATTAAAGGCATTGCTGCCGAACAGAAATAAAAAACAATTATAAGGAGGAGGAAATTGAAACAACTGGACATCGGATGTTGGGGAGACTTTAAGAAAAAGTACGCACCTGAGCTTATTGAGTGGGCAGAAGAGCAGGCAAAAAAGCGGGGGATGTTACTTGAGGATGACACCGAGGTCTTTTACGATTTTCATAATCAAGAGGAATCGGTAATTTATTTCGGCAAGGATGCGGTTAAAGAGACAATTGGATGTGCAATAGAGTTAAGCAAGTATTGGCTAAAAAGAAATTATAACAGGAGGAAAAAGCTATACAGCAGCGAGCAGATGCATTTCTACTGGGCTAAGCAGGCATAAATGCGAGAGGGGGGAGTTGAACCCCCACGGTTGCCCGCCAGATCCTAAGTCTGGTGCGTCTGCCAGTTCCGCCACTCTCGCTAAATGATTTTAAAGGATTTTTAGATTCGAGGTCAAACAGCGCAGAGCCGCAGCGCTACAGAATTACAATAGCCGTTTAGGACTTCCACGCTCGTTATCAGAAATTTCAGCCCGCATCTATTCATAAACTTTGTTATGCCGGAAGACAAAGCATTTCCACTTCATTCTCGAAAGGCATCCGGCCTTTCTCCGAAGCTGCGACAGCCCGCTTAAACGTCCGTGTTGCGCTTGGTCTGTCGAAGTCGCTCCAATACTTTGTCTTCCGTCCGGGCTATCGATAATGACTATGCAAAGTATTTGCACGCTTCAGAGAAGGAATATTAAGGTTAAAGGATGATTTAGAAATTTTGTGTTAACGCTTGAGCTCATCGGTGGAGGTGATGCCGCAGGCATAACCGGAGTCCGATGAAGCGCTTCGTTAGCAGTTTTCATTTGTCGTGTTCTTTATTATTTCTTGGGTGATTTCTTTTTATCATTAAATTCTGGAAGTTTCTTAAATTTATCTACATATTTAGCAAAGCAATAATATTCGAGCTTAGCGACATCTCCCATCTTCGATAGGTCTTGAGGGCAATTTGACTTAACATCACATTCAACCGCACAGACTGAGACAAATAGTTTCTTAATAAGTTTTGAATAGTTATTGTATTTGTATAAAAAACGTTCTGCCCCACCGTGTACGCTCCTTTTCTTTTGAGCGATTGTATAGTTGAACTGATTTAATCTTGCCTGCAAACCACCGCCTGAATTGGTCATACCGAAATAAACAATTTTGTCGTTGAACAAAAATGGAGTTTCTGAAATATTTTTAGTTGTTATCGCAATAGCATATACGCCAGGATTTTTTATTCCGTCAATCTTGCCTCTATCTTCCCAACGCACCCAACGAGAGAATTTTGGGTTTTTCATTATTTTTATCTCCTGCTAACATTCACTTTTATATTTATTCCACATCTTATACATTATATGCCGACAGGCAGAGCGAATCAAGGTTTTTTACGGAAACGTATGGGAAAAGTCTTTGAAAATAGGGCGGTTATGCAGCTTTTATTATGATTTTAATTATTATACCGACGCGGTATAATTTATAGTTTTTATTATGCCGGAGCATCTCGATAGACTGCAGTAAAAATGCAGATTCCTCTTGTAACCTTTTTTGTGTTGTCAACAAATAGAATTGTCCGATTATAGAGCAAATAAACTGTCCGGTCTGCAGCTATTAGATATCAGGCAGCTTTCTTGTTCTTATTGACGACCTCCTTTCCTTGTGAATTATAAGAGGCCAG
>JAJYXI010000083.1 GCA_021791055.1 Nitrospirota bacterium
TTCAAATCTCATCTTCCGCACCTCCTGCAGTATTTTTGTCCTTTTCATGGATAGCCCTCCTTGCTATCCAATCTTAACCGGACAGTTTATGTGCTACAGATGCGGACAGTTTATGTGTTCTCTACATTTCTAATCAAAAAACTTGACATAGTCTTAACTACATGTTAAATTAAATCAATTGGATCGGGGTGTCACCCGGTCGGTAAGGGGTCTCCAGCAATGGAGACTTTTTACTTTTATGGGAAGACCTTCAATCCCCATCCTTCATATTCTCCTTTTTCATTACAATAAATCTTATGTCTGATAACCTGAAATGGCACATACGGCTCATCAGGGTTCAATATGTGTCTCGCTAATGGATAGGCGCACAAATCTGCTATTTGAAGTCCGACAATATTATCCTTCTTTGAGTGGAATCCAAACTTTACTATCTTCTTTTTCAACCTGTTGGAATTCACAAAGTATGTCCCTCTATCCATTGTTGAGTTGAAATGAGAAAGCAGCATACCATCTTCTCTTTTTCCACGATCTTCAACCAATATCTCTATGGTTGAGTCTTTATCTGTCTTATCAAGATAAAAAACAAGTCTCTCTATAACAAAAGACAGCGCAAGAGAGTAAGGGTCTTTAGCTCCTTTCCCATATTTCTTGATATGCTCATTCTTATCAATACCTGATCCGATGATTGTAAATTCCTCATTTTTAAGAATCAGGTTAAGGTCTCTATAAAAAACCTCTTTGATATTTAAGTCAAACAGTATCTGAAATGCGCCTTCACATTTTCTTATGTCTCTGGAATGCAGAATAACCTTTTCCGTTTTGAAATAATTTTGCTTAAAGGAGTTAATTGCTTTTTCAATAGACTTCAGGTGATCTTCCCTGATTAGACATCCGCACAACAGAAAAAGTGGAAAGTTATTATCCACATAATTCAGACCATGATCGCCTGTTTCATCAAGGAAGAAAGAATATTTCATATTCTATAATTCCTCCCTGTCGTTTTTCTCTAATCTGTTCTCAAGGTCGCTCCCAAAGACTCCCTTTATCAGCCGTCCGTCTCTTAAATATTGAAAAAACTCCGTATAACTACAGGGACTCAAAAAGTGAAAGATATATTTTTGTTTAATGCCTGAATCTTCAAGCTCTCTATTGAGGTCTGGAAAGTGTTGCTTCGTCGCCCATTTTAACTTTGCCCTGTTTTCATCAGAGTCGTCACCATCGGACTTTACCTCTACAACTACAATATAATCTATTCCGTCATTATGGATTTTAATGAAAAAATCTGGATTAAATTGCTGGTTTTTTTGAGGATGTTCACCCTTTCGCCATGAATATTCAATGCTATAAAATCCTTGATCCCTTGACTTTATCCATGAATCAATCTTTTCTGCATTTTCTTTCTTGCATAAATGTTCAACAAACCTTCTTTCAGGTTCTGCCCGTGTAAAAACAATACTCAGAGGGGTTTTAAAAAGGTATTGATTAATTTCTTTCTCGGCACTCTTAGGCAGACTTTCATCGCTTTTGATCTCTTCGAGGATATCTTTTACTTCTTCCAGTAGTTCATCTTCAAAGCTGTCTGTATAAAAAACTGTCGCATTATGTCTCAAATTGCCAACAGCCATTGGTTCCTTATCCATATTTACAGTAAATACAGGCTGGGGGCGTGTTACCTTCCTTACATTTACTACGGTCTTCCCCCTTTTCCTTAAAAGCGTCCCAAATGTCTTGAGAATACTCTGCCTGTTTTTTTCTACAAGCCTATCGCCCTTAATGCCCCTTCTATCCATCCCCTCTGCCTGAAAGCTGAAATAGCCATTTTTACTGATAATTATGTGATCGATAACCTCAATCCCAACTATTTTACCAACTTCCATTAACCTTTGGGTTATAGTAGTATCTTCTTTGCTTGGTTCAACATTTCCAGAAGGATGATTATGGACAAAAATAATCCCTGCTGCTCTATCACTTATTGCATCAGCAAAAATCTCTCTCGGGTGGACAATGCTATGGTTTAATGTGCCTATAAAGACCGTTCTTTTCTGTATCAGATTGGATGCACCATCTAAGGTAAGACTCAGAAAATACTCCTGCCTTTTATCTTTCAATTCGTCAGTTAATCTAATTACATCATCAACATTCTTTATCTTTATTCCATCTTTTATCAGAAATCTCTTCGAAAACTCAATGGCTGCCATAATCTGACATGCCTTAGCCAGTCCAACACCCTCAATATACTTCAATTTCTCTAAACTAATATTATCAAAATCATCTTGTGCCAACCTTAAAATATCCTTTGCCACTTCAAAAACATCTTTGCCTTTTATGCCACTGCCAAGCAGAACAGCCAATAGTTCAAGGTCGGAAAGTGCCTTTGCCCCTTTCTGTTCCATCTTTTCACGAGGTCTGTCAAATTGAGGTATAGTTTTAATTTTCTTCATTTGCTATGGTTGCTATCTCCTTATCAACTGGATACCTCCAGTGTTTAGCATAAGCCTGATAACTATTGTCCCACAAGAGATCTATCATAAAGCTCTTTTTTGCTGAGACCGTATCCCTCTGCAACTATCTTGACAGCCTCTTTCCTGCCCTTTCCCCTTTTCATAAGGGACTTAATCTCATCCAATGCCTCATCAATCGAAACAGCTTCCTTGCTTTTGCCTTCGACTATTATTACATATTCTCCTGCAATAGTCCGTGTTTCAAGCATATCGACGATTTCGGATATAGTGCCTCTCAATATCTCCTCATGCATCTTCGTGATTTCCTTTGCGAGGGCAGCCTGCCTCTGTCCAAATATTTCTTCCATATCTTTAAGGGTTTCAAATATCCTGTGAGGCGCCTCATAGAATATTAGAGTCCTCGGCTCAAGCGCAAGTTCATTTAATCTTTTCTGTCTCTGTGCTGCCTTTGGAGGCAGAAAGCCTATGAAAGTGAATTCCTCTGTGGAAAGCCCTGATACAGAAAGGGCTGCGATTGCTGCAGACGGCCCGGGAATCGGTATTACATCTATCCCCTCTTCTATTGCCCTTTTTATCAGCACAGCGCCGGGATCTGATATGCCCGGAGTGCCTGCATCAGAGATAATGGCCACGGAAAGGCCGGAGCGGAGTTTCTCTATAATCTCTTCTGATCTGACCTTTTCCTTCTCAGACCAATAACTGATCATGGGCTTTGTTATGCCGTAATGATTGAGGAGCTTGCGGGAGTGCCTCGTGTCCTCTGCGGCAATGGCATCAACCTCTTTTAAAGTCCTTAGCGCCCTCAAGGTTATGTCTTCAAGGTTTCCAATAGGGGTCGAGACGATGTATAAGTTTCCGGACATCGGCCCTAATCACATTTAGGCGCTTTTGATTTGATAAAAGAGTCTTTAAAACAGACAAGCCATCTGATATGACTTTTTTCCTCATTAATGATATCTTCCACAATCTCTTTTTCCTTTACCGCATCCTTTATGCCATGAAAATAGAGCAGTGTCTCTTTTTCAAAACCGATTGCAAAATTCACGGCATCTTCCACGGTCTTTATCTTTTCCATGGACGGGAGGGATTTGTTTTTTCCTAAAAAGAACTCGGATTCCACAATGGCCCTCATGTACTGGGATATATCCTCCCATCCCTCCGGCTCATTATCTCCGAGCAGTCCCATGAGTTCGGAGAATGTCTTTTCATGATTCATCTCTTTTTCTGCAAGGGTTGTGAAGAGCTTATACAGGTCTTCACTTTCTTTTCTAAATCTCTCCGCCATTGTGGTATAAAACTGATAGCCCAGTTTCTCTGTCTGAACCGCCTGTCCAACAACCTCTCTGATGGAAAATTTATCCATAATAGTCCTCCTATGTGGCATAAAGGGGACTTTCGTCCCCCTTATGAAAATTAATCCGAAACAAATTTTATTCTAATTTTAAGGATTTTCTCAAGCGTTTGTCTGCATTAAACACTTCATCTACATTGTCTCCTGTCAATTCCCATGAGTATTCGCCCTTTGCATTTCTGTGGAGCTTTATCTTTACCGGCTTCTTCGGCTTTATCTGCTGGATCTGCTGATTCTTTGTGAATTGGAATTGCTGGTTTTTATCAGCACCTCCAGCATGGTAGGGCAATACAAGCAGAACACAGAAGACAGAGCACAGAATACAGACTAAAAACTCAATAATTCTTCTCTGTCTGTCCTCTGTCATCTGTCTTCTGTGTTCTGCTTCCATCTCACCAGCTCCTGTACCTGTTTGTTATTGGAAATCTTCTGTCCCTGCCAAATGCCCTCGGAGTTATCTTTATTCCGGGTGGAGACTGCCTTCTCTTGTATTCGCTTGTATCCACCATCTTTATGACCTTTTTTGCACACTCTTCCGCGCAGCCGAGATTTATTATCTCGTCAAAGCTCTTATCATCTTCGATATATGCCCTAAGTATAGGATCGAGGACTTCGTATGGCGGTAATGTGTCTGTATCTTTCTGGTCAGGCCTTAGCTCTGCAGACGGCTCTTTCCACAAAACCCGCTCAGGGATGACCATCCTTCCCTCTTTCTGATTTTTCCATTTGCATACTTCATACACCAATGTTTTTGGCACATCCTTGATTACAGCAAAGCCGCCTGCCATGTCTCCATAAAGAGTTGCATAGCCAACACTCATCTCAGATTTATTTCCGGTCGTTAAAACAAGCGAGCCGAATTTATTTGAGAATGCCATTAAAATATTTCCCCTTATGCGCGCCTGTAAGTTTTCTTCTGTTGTATCAACCCCCTCTATCCCCCTCTTGGCAAGGGGGGGTATAGGGGGGGTGAATTCTGGCTTTAATGTATTAAGGTATACCTCAAAAATATTATTAATCGGCACTTCTATCACTTTTATTCCGAGATTTTTCGAAAGCTCATAGACATCCTCTCTGCTTTCCTTTGATGTATATGGCGAGGGCATGAATATGCCGGTGACATTGTCCTTACCTATGGCATCGACAGCAATGGCAGCAACCAGAGAAGAATCTATTCCGCCGCTCAAGCCTATACAGACTTCTTTAAATCCATTTTTGTAGATGTAGTCCCTTGTGCCGAGGACAAGGGCGCTGTAAACCTCTCCTTCTACATGAATCGGCGAAGCGAATCGGTGAATCGGTGAAGGGGCAGGAGATCGTTTCTCCGTTTCTCCCATTCTCCGTTTCTCCCCTTCGATGATAATTTTTTCTATCTTCCCTTTCTGTAATGCAATAACCTGCTGCCTTCTGCGTGGGTCGCGCAGCCTCTTTATAAACACCGCATCCAAATCCAGATCCACAACAATCATATCTTCTTCAAATTGTTTAGCCGCAGCAAATATATCTCCGTTTTGATCCACTACAAAGCTCCGACCATCGAATACAAGCTCATCCTGGCCGCCGACAGTATTTAAATAAGTCACAATTACACTGCTGTCAGATGCCCTGGTGGACAACATCTTTTCTCTGAAGCCCGATTTACCAATATGATAAGGAGAGGCATTGATATTAATTATAAACTCGGCACCTGATAATGCCTGAACAGCAGCAGGACCTTCAGGATACCAGATATCCTCGCAAATATTGACACCAAAAATGACACCATCTATCTGATATACGGGATACCTTGTCCCTGCCTGAAAATACCTGAATTCATCAAACACGCCGTAATTCGGCAAATGTATCTTATGGTAAACATCGATAATCTCTTTTTTGTGGATAACTGCCGCGGCATTAAATATATCATCCTTTTTATCCACGAACCCCACAATTACGACAAAATCATCCACAATGCTCTTAATATTTCCCAATGCATTCAGATTGTCTTCGATAAATTGAGGCTTTAAAAGCAGGTCTTCCGGCGGGTAGCCTGTAATTGCAAGCTCTGGAAAGGCTATTATATCGGGGTTGAATTTACCGGCATCCTTAATGAACTGGATTATTTTTTTAACATTCCCGTCAAAGTCGCCGACAGTAGGGTTTATCTGGCACAGGGCAATCCTAACTGTTTTCATGTAATGATTTTACCACACTACTCTACCCATTTCACTATTTCATTGATGTCGACTCTGTCGGTCCTGAAGCTGTTCGCCTTATCCTCGAGGTCAGGATAGCCGATGGATATACCAAGAACAAGCCTCTTTGATTCAGGTATCCCTAAAAATTCTTTAACCGCAGAGGAATAATCGGTGAGAAATGCCTGCGGTACTGTTCCAAGACCATAAGCGCGGGCTGCAAGCATAAGGCTCTGTGCAAACAGTCCAATGTCAAACAACGACCACAATGGAAGGGAGGCATCCTGAAAGAGAAATATACCATGAGGCGCACCATAAAACCTGAAATTTGCCGTCTTGGCCCTTTTTATGTATT
This sequence comes from Nitrospirota bacterium, assembly GCA_021791055.1. Lineage (GTDB taxonomy): Bacteria > Nitrospirota > Thermodesulfovibrionia > Thermodesulfovibrionales > Dissulfurispiraceae > Dissulfurispira. The sequence goes on from JAJYXI010000083.1 coordinate 6,343, forward strand.
CTGGATCGCTGAAATCTATGCCGAACTTTTCACTCCTCTCCTTAAAAAGCTGCCTTATCCTGCTGTCGTTTTGAGAAGGCCACGACTCGGGTTCGGGTATGTCCGGTTTCGGTTTTTCCCCTTTTTCAAAAATCTCCACAAGCCTTTTCGACAGTTCATCTTTCTTTGCGCCCGATACTATTACCGCCTCCCAAGGTTGCGTGTTTTTGTAAGAAGGGCTCCATTTCGCAGTATCAATGACGCTTAAAAGCTTCTCCTTCGGAACAGGCTCTGACTTAAACTTCCTTATGCTCATCCTCGTCTTAATGCATTCAATGGCGTCCATAAATTCCTCCTATTTAAACAAATTGCCACTATTTCTAAGAAGCAGGAAGATAAATATAAAAAGTTGTTCCCTTTTCAATCTCGGATTCAGCAAAGATGTATCCATTGTGCTTTTTAATTATGGAATAACAGACAGCAAGTCCGAGTCCTACCCCTTTATGATAGTCCAACTTTTTTGTAGTAAAGTATGGGTCAAATATCCTCGGCAAGACCTCCTTTGGTATTCCAGCTCCATGGTCTTTTATTGATACCTTTATGTATCTGCCATCTTTTAGAGGAAGATTGTCATTCGGAGTTATGGTAATGTTTTCAGCAGAGATATGGATTATTCCGCCTTCAGGCATGGCCTCGATGGCATTGATGACTAAATTATGGACTACCTGCATAATTTGTCCCTCGTCAACTTCAACAGGCCAGAGGTCATCGGGTATTGAAAACTCACATTTGCAAGTTGAACCGCTCAATGAAATGACAGCCGTGTCTTTTAACAGTTTTGTAATAGAGGCGGCCATCTTAATCGGTTCTCCGCCTCTGGAAAATGCGAGCAATTTATGAGTAAGGTCTTTTGCCTTGCGACATGCATCCTCGGCAATAGTTAAGTTCTTAAATATCTTATCGTCCGGACTCAATGACATCTTTGAAAAAGAAATATACCCTAAAATCGCAGTTAAGAGATTGTTAAAATCATGGGCAATACCTCCTGAAAGGGTAGCTATTGATTCAAGTTTTTGAACCCTCAGAAGCTCTTCCTCAAGTTTTTTCCTTATAGTAATATCACGAAATGCCACAACAGCGCCAATTGTTTCCCCGTTTTCTATTACTGGACTGGAAAGAATAGATATTGGGAATAGCGTTCCGTCTTTGCGTACAAAAACTTCATCAATAGAGTAATATCGCTTTCCGGTCCTGATAGTTTTACACGCAGCACAATCTTCTGCAGGCAGCGGTGTTCCATCAGCCTTTTGATGATGAATTATGTCATGCACTTTTTTATTAAGCAATTCTGTCTCTGTCCATCCCAAAAGACGCTCTGCCTCCGGGTTCATGAAGGTGAGAAGTCCATGCTCATTTAACACATAAACTCCTTCACCAAGACTTGAAGTTATATCTTTTAATTTCTTTTCACTTTTCAGCAATGCCTCTCTGGACTTTTTTCCGGCCATGTCCCTTAAACCTCTTTACCCCAAAATAGATAATAGTTTCCTTGCCATCATAAAGATCCTCAAATATCTCTCATCCTTATAGTCCTTATATGTATTGATATGAGGGATAAACCGGCCGTTTTTAAAAATCAAGGTCACCTCTGCATAGATGCCGTCTTTGAGATATATTCTGTGGGAATAGTCCTTTGTCGAGGCAAGGATTATCTTGGCAGGCGTCATATAGCCCGGATCAAGGTTTATGTTCCTCTTTTCGCCAATCGACAGGTTCTTCTCTATCTCATTTGTTATGAGTTTTATTGTGGAAAGGTTTTCCGGTTCTATGAGGTTTTTTAAAAATATAAACCTTCTGTATATAGGCTCGCCTAATTCATCCCTGTAATAGTCCGAAAAGTCCCACCTCATTGCAGGACTCTCCATAATAATCTCACCGAATATCCTTTCCAGTGATTGCCGGGCCTCTACATAATAATCTTCGTTTGAAAAAAGAGTGCCAATAAAGAGAAGTGCTTTCTCAGGAGGGCTTGGGGATCCCATATTGGCTCATAGTTCATAGCTCATAGTTCATACTCCATAGTTTTAGCTATGAGCCATCAGCTATGAGCTTCATTGTCGCAGCCCTCACATCAGGGGAGTCCCATTTGATCGGGCCTACTACCTTTTCCTTGATTATTCCATTCTTGTTTATCACAAAGGTTTCGGGAACGCCTGTGATTCCATACTCATTTGCTATATTTTTATCGTCAATCAGCACAGTGAAGTTAAAACCATTTGCCTTCATATATTCCATAGCCCTTGATGGGTCGTCTTTATAAAGCACTGATATGAAGACAAATTTGTCATTTCCCTTTTCAGCATTGATAAGATTCTGTATGGATGGATTTTCTTCCTTGCACGAATCGCACCATGATGCCCAGAAGTTGAGTAAGACAACCTTTCCCTTTAGATCAGAAATCTTCCATGTCCTGCCTTCGGTGTCTTTCAGCTCGAATGAAGGAGCATCAAGCCCAACAGCAGCCCTCTTTTTTGTAGTTTCATCGGTCTTTGTAAGAAAAAGTACTGCTGCAATGCCGATTGCAAGGATAAGAAGTAAAATAACGCCTTTATTTTTCATTCACTAATTGACCGATACCAGCATCGATTCTTCTGCTTCCACAAAAACAGGCTTATCCTGTTCGAGGTTTACCTTTACCACAGGAGTATTTTTGAATCTGCCCTTTATCAGCTCTTCAGAGAGATAATCCTCTATCTCCCGGGCAATGGCCCTTCTCATCGGCCTTGCGCCGTAGGCAGGCTGATAATACTTATTGAGCAGCCATTCCTTAACCTCAGGAGACACATCTATGGTCAACGCATGCTCTGTAAGCTTCTTGTTTGTCTCTGTTAGCAGGAGGTCAACAATTGACAACAGATGCTCCTTATCGAGCGGATGGAAAACCACTGTCTCGTCAACGCGATTAAGGAATTCAGGATTAAAGGTCTTTTTCAACTCGGACAGAACATTGTCCTTCATCTTGTTGTAAGCGCCCTCTGATGATGCGCGGTAAAATCCGAGTGGAGTTGCCTTTTCGATAATCCTTGCTCCCAAATTGGATGTCATGATGATGATGGAATTCCTGAAATCCACCTTTCTTCCGTAGCTGTCCGTAAGAACACCTTCATCAAGTATCTGAAGAAGCATGTTAAACACATCCTGATGCGCCTTTTCTATCTCATCAAAAAGGATAACAGCGTAAGGCCTTTTGCGAATCTTCTCTGTTAATTGTCCTCCCTCTTCATAGCCTACATAGCCTGGAGGTGCGCCTGTTAAACGGGATACATTGAACCTCTCCATATATTCAGACATATCGAGCTTCACAAGGGCTGTCTCGTCATTGAACATGAATTCGGCAAGGGCCTTTGCAAGCTCTGTCTTTCCGACTCCTGTCGGCCCAAGGAAGAAGAATGAGCCTATAGGCCTGTTCTTGCTCTTTAAGCCTGCCCTTGACCTGCGAATAGCCTTTGATACAGCCTTTATGGCATCGTCCTGTCCGATTATCCTCATGTGCAGGGTTTCTTCCATTTTCAGAAGTTTCTCGGATTCTGTCTCTTCAAGCTTATAAAGCGGTATCCCTGTCATTTTTGAGACGGTATATGCTATGTCTTCCTCTTCAACAACAGGCACCTCTTTATTCAGCGAATCCTTCCATTTCTTGTACTGGAGCTCATAGGTCTTCTTGAGCCTGTCTTCCTGCGACCTGATAGCCTGTGCCTTTTCAATGTCATGCAGCCTCACATAAAGACTCTTTTCCTTTGCGAGCTGAATAAGCTCTGTCTCCATGTCTCTCAGTTCATGAGGAGTCGTCGCCCTTTTGAGCTTAAGCCTCGATCCTGTTTCATCTATAACATCTATTGCCTTATCGGGCAGGTATCTGTCTGTTATATACCTGTCGGAAAGTTTTGCTGCAGCCATAATAGCTTCATCGCTGATTTTTACCTTATGATGGCTTTCATACTTAGGCCTTATGCCCTTTAATATATCTACAGTCGTCTCCTCTGTTGGAGGCTGAACATAAATCGGCTGAAATCTCCTCTCAAGGGCGCCGTCTTTCTCTATATACTTCCTGTACTCGTCAGGGGTGGTTGCGCCGATGCACTGCAGCTCTCCCCTCGATAGTGCAGGCTTCAGCATATTGGATGCATCTACAGAGCCTTCTGCAGCGCCTGCTCCGATGAGTGTATGAAACTCGTCAATGAACAGGATTATATTCTTGTCTGACTGCAGTATCTCGCGCATTACTGCCTTGAGCCTTTCTTCAAACTGGCCCCTGTATTTTGTCCCGGCAATAAGTGCACCGAGGTCAAGGGATATTATCCTCTTCCCGATAAGGCTGTCAGGCACATCTCCTACAACTATCTTTTGAGCAAGACCTTCCACGATAGCGGTCTTTCCGACACCGGGCTCTCCGATTATTGCAGGATTGTTTTTAAGCCTTCTGCCTAAAACCTGAATTACCCTCTCTATCTCGTCCTCTCTGCCTATAACGGGATCAAGCTTTCCTTCAACAGCCAGCAGCGTAAGGTCTCTGCCGAACTCGTCAAGGGCCGGTGTGCTCGTCTTTCTGCGCTCTTTCTGATGTGTCTGCTGAAACTGCGGTTTGATGGCAAGGTTGATGGTCAGCTGCCTTGCACCAAGAAGATTTGCGCCAAGATTTCTTAGAATCTTGCCTGCAATCCCCTCATCCTCCCTTATAAGTCCGAGGAGGAGATGTTCGCTTCCTATATAGTTATGGCCTAAAAGCCGCGCTTCCTCTATGGCAATCTCGAGCACTTTTTTCGCCCTCGGTGTAAAAGGTATGTCCCCGAATGTCAAAAGGTTGCTGCCAACAAGAAGGTTTCTTTCAACCTCAAACCTTATTTCATCTATGGACAATCCCATCTTTTTGAGTATGGTGATGGGGATGCTGTCTTCTTCTCTTAAAATAGCCAGAAGGAGATGTTCTGTGCCTAAGTAGTCGTTATTCCTTCTTTCGGCCTCTTCTTTGGCGTATATTATTATCTTTCTTCCCCGTTCCGTGAATTTCTCAAACATCTTTTTCTCCTTGGATAGTCTCTATAAAAATATTACTTGTTTTAAATAGAGGTTGTCAATCTTGTATAATCCGCAGGTAGCGTAAAATTCTCTGTGTAAATTTTGATTAATAAAAAGAAGGGTGTATTCTCCATTGATCGGCAAATCAATTTTAAGGAGGATACACCCTATGAAAGAATTAACAGAAGTAACATTAACAGA
>JAJYXI010000063.1 GCA_021791055.1 Nitrospirota bacterium
CTGCTTGTTATAATCTTTCCCATGCATGGCAATTACCTCCTCTGTTAGGTTTTTTCTTGGTTGAATTACCTTAACAGATTGTAATTGCCGTGCTCTCCTTTCAGCTCACTTCCTTATAGTAAGCTTAAATATTAATTAACCTTTTGCCTGCAATATAAGCATCCTTCAATGCCGTAGGATGCTCAAGTATTGCGCCCTTTGCATCGATACCTGTAAAGCTTAATGTCTCGTGCTCTGAAACACTGATTGTCCTGAAGAATGCCTTTGCCGTTGCCTCTGCACACTGGATGCCGACTTCCTTTTTCATCCCACCGACTAATAATAAAAGCCCCTTTCTTCCGTATCTTCCTTCAGGAATTGGCTTGTTCAGGAGGTATTTCTCACACCAGAATGATTGGCACCTGTCTATCATTATCTTTGCCTGTGCGCTCACACCAAAAAAGAAAATAGGGGAGGCGAGGATTATCCTGTCAGCCTCCCTTATGGCATCATATATCTCATCCATATCATCGTTTATTATACACCTGCCTGTTTTATCGCACCCTCCGCAGTCCTGGCAGGGCTTTATGTTCATGAAATTGAGTTTAAATAGTATGACATCGTGGCCTGATTCGTATACCGGTTTTAATGTCTCTTTCAGAAGTATATCCGTATTCCCCTCTATTCTCGGACTGCCCTGAAATGCCAGTGCCTTCATTCTATTTCCTGGCATCAGTCGATCTTTTTAAATGCCTGCTTCTTTGCTCCGCATATCGGGCATTCATCAGGGGCTTCGTTTTCTACGGTATTGCCGCAGACCTGGCAGACATAATAATCCACATCCGGGTTTCTGCCGATGTTTTCGAGCGCCTTTTTATAGAGCTCTGCATGTATCTTTTCCACCTCATTGGCAAAATTGAAGCTCCTCAATGCACCGCCATTTCCCTCGGTCTTTGCATCTTCGATCATCTGGGGATACATCTTCTGGAATTCGTATGTTTCGCCGCTTATGGCCTCATTGAGATTTTCCTTTGTAGATTTTATTCCGCCTACTTCCCTTAAATGATTATGTGCATGCACGGTCTCAGCTTCTGCAGCAGCCCTGAATAACTTTGCGACCTGTTTGTAGCCTTCCTCCTCCGCCTTTTTTGCAAAGGCAAGGTATTTTCTGTTCGCCTGTGATTCTCCTGCAAATGCCTCCAATAAATCCTTTTCAGCCTTACCCATAAATCTCCTCCTTAAAATTTCTGATGATATTCCTTTACCTTCTTTGCAAACTCCCTTCCGAATTCATAACACTTTGTTTCATCCTCAAATGAAGGTTTGTAAAGTATCTGCAACCCCGGATCAAAAATTTCCAGCCCCATTCTTTTGAAATCTTCGTAAGCCTCCTTTACTGCACCGCCTCCCCATCCATAGCTCCCGAATGCGCCGACAATACGGTTTTTCGGCCTTAAACCGCGAAGGTGTGTCAGAAAGTGGGCAACACTGGGATACATGATGTTATTGAGTGTCGGCGTTCCTATTAGGGCACCTCTGGATTTCCAGAACTCCTTGATGGCAACGCTCATTGGCGTAGCCCTCAGCTTGATGACCTTGCATTCAACTCCTTCATCTTTTAGCCCCTGCATAATTGGCAATGTCATCTGCTCTGTGCTGTGCCACATTGTGTCATAGATAATCGAGACACTCAGGTTTGTTTTGCCGTTTGCCATGTCCAGATACATCTGCAGGACCTTCTGCGGATTTGCCTTCCATATGATGCCGTGGTCAGGGGCGATCATTTCTATTTCGATGCCCAGCTTCTGTATGTCCGCAATCTTTGCCTTTATCAGTTGTCCGAATGGCATAAGAATATTGGCATAGTAGTCTATAACCGCATCTTCGAGTTCAGACATGGATTCGCAGGTGACAAATTCATCATCGAATCTGACCGCTGATGCGATATGCTGGCCGAATGCATCCTGACTGATGAGGATTTTGTCTTCTTTTATATAGGTCATCATAGAGTCAGGCCAGTGAAGCATGGGCGTCTCTATAAAGAGCAATGTCCTTTTCCCTATGTTAAGGGTATCCCCTGTCTTTACAGTTTTTATGTTCCACCTTGTCGTATCAAAAAACCTGTCAAGACCCTTTTTGCCCTTCTCTGTTATATATATGGTGGCATTGGGCGTTAAATCCATTATCTTGTCAATGCTTGTCACATGGTCGTTCTCGATGTGGTTTATAACAACATGCCGTATCTTCGAAGGATCGACAACAGACCGTATATTTTTAATGGTAATATCCGAAAAGTCGTATTTAACTGTATCCATGAGGGTTATTTCATCATCCATTATGAGATAGTTGTTATAAGTTGTACCCCGTGGGGTTTCATAGCCGTGAAAGTCCCTGACAGCCCAGTCAATTGCGCCTACCCAGTATATACCGTTTTTGAGTTCAACAGCCTTCATAGCGCCTCCTCAGTGACTAATCCTCTAAAAGCGTACTGAATGTATTATGGTGGTTCTCTTCGTCTGCAAGTATCTGCTCAAACAGTTTTTTGGTCGTATAGTCGTTTTCCTTCTCTGCAAGCTTTATAATATCTTTATACATTGCAATTGCTTCCTCTTCAGCCTTTTTGTCTAACTTCAACATCTCTTTTGCATTTTTTCCTATCTCAATGGGTGTTGGCTGTGTGGTTGGTTCACCGCCGAGATAATCAAGTCTCTCTGCAATGAGTTCAGCATGCATCATCTCAGCAATAGCTATCTGCCTGAAAATAGGTCCAATGGCCTGGGCATTGATTCCCTTAACCATTATATGCTGCCACATGTACTGAATGCTTGCCTGCATCTCCCTTGCTATTGCATCATTGAGTTTTTTGAGTAATTCCTTGCTTGCCATAAAAGCCTCCTTTTAATGAATTATTCCTTCGTTGCGAAATATCTTATAACCGCAGATGTAGCATCGTGTCTCGTCCTCGTAGGTCCAGAGATCCACCTCATACCCGCAGATGGGGCATGTTATAACTGTGGGAAATGGAATAAAGGGAATTATGATATCTGATTTCACTTTGCTTTCCATATATTTTGCTCCTTTTTAACCTAAATCTTAATTCATAACCTTTTTATTGTCAAATTTAAATAAATGGACGACAATTTGTCGTCCATTTCCCATATCTTTTATTCCCGGATATTTTTAACAGCTCTGATTGCCGGCCTTGTCCTTCAAAAATACATAACCACAAGAGTGACATGCAGCCTCATCCTCATCCGACCATAACTCTATTTCCTCTTTGCATTTTGGGCAGGCAATGATCTCCGGGACAGGTGCATATTTTATACTGCATGCACTTTTAAGCGGTGATTGCCTCTCTTTCATTTGCCTTCCTCCAGCCTTCCCTTGCAAGTCTTTCCATCCTTTTATTTGCCCAGTCCCTGATTTCTTCTAAATATTTTTTAAGATCGGTTTTAGCAAGCCTTACTATTTCTGCCCTTTCAATGGTACTGTCAATGTGGTCTGCTGGATACATCCCTCTCCATGTGCAGTAACCTTCATCAAAGATAAATTCAGGGGTTATATTCAGCCCGCCCGTCTTTATCTTCTGCGCCTGGAATCTTGCAATGTCCATATTGTATTCAATAATCCAGTCATTGTCAGCAATCATTGTCTCAGGGTTAAATTTGATGTCTTTTGAGCACTGCGGACAGTAAAGCCTGTTTATGACTTCCCCTGCCATTATTTCATCTTTAAAATTAAATCCGGCCATGCCGTTTCCGCAACTGCAGTTGATTTCGTATGCTACGCACATAGTTGTCCTCCTTATATAACGCCCTTGCTGTTTAAGAACGGGCTGTATTTCTTATCGGTCTCAAGGATATGTTTTGAGAGCCAGTCTTTTAAGAAGTTCATCATCTGAATAGACAATCCGAATTTCCCTTCACGAAATTCTTTGTCAAATTTTGTGACCTGCCTTAATAAATCTTCATGCGCTGCTTTGTGTGCTGTGTAATCATGATAACCATGCATATTCATAATTCGCTCCTCATTGGCGAAATGAACCCTTGTGTAATCAATTAAATCTTGTAGCACGTTGCTTAAAATATCATTGCTTTTACCTTTGCTCATGGCGTCATGCAGTTCGTTGATAATACCGATGAGCTTCTTATGCTGATTATCGATTTCGTTAATATTGACACTGTACTTATCGCTCCATGTAAATAATGCCATATCACACCTCCTGATATTTAACTTTTCCAAACACCGTGTAAATTACAGAATTCTCTTGCTGTAACTTCTGATGCATTAATCATGAAGACAGCTTCTGTGGCATCACCTGGCTTTAAGAATTGACGATACGCCTTTCCATCTGCTATGACCTCTATCCACTCAATGTAATGTTTTTCTTCCATGGGATGGGGAACACTCCCAATCTTTACTTTAAAGCCACCCTCTATTTTTTCCACCACAGGGATGTGCTTTTCCTGTGATGCCTCAACTGTATTCTCCTCATAATATTTCATTGGCTGGCCGCAACACACTAATTGCCCTATGCCCTCGTGTATCATCTCCACCATGTTGCCGCAGATTTCGCATTTGTATATCTGTAGTCTCTTTGTCATCTTTGCCTCCTTCTATCTATTATTGGCAGGGCTAAAGCCCTGCCATATGTAAGTTTATTTGCCCTCGTATGCCTCGTAAACCTTGCCGACCATTTTGGCAGATGGCTTGAGGGTTTTGTCTCCTTCTTCCTTCCACTTTGAAGGGCAGCCCTCGTTTGCATGCTTTGCAAGGTGGAGGTTCGCCTTAAACTTCCTTATTAATTCATCAATATTTCTTCCCATGTTGTAGAAATTGACCTCAGAATTGAGGAGCTTGCCTTCAGGGCTGATTATAAATGTCCCTCTCAATGCAAGCCCTGTCGCTTCGTCATATACGCCAAACATCCTTGATACCTTGCCTGTGGGGTCTGCTCCCATTGGATATGTGACATCCTTAAGCATCTTCTCTTCCCTCTGCCATGCGAGATGGACAAACTTTGTGTCTGTGCTGACTGTGATAACCTCTGCACCCATCTTTTTGAACCTGTCATACTGCTCTGCCAGAGCAGCAAACTCTGTAGCTCAGACAAAGGTGAAGTCTGCCGGGTAGAACAAAAGAATTGTCCATTTCTTGTTCGCCTTAAGGGTCTCAAGGCTTGTTTCTCCAAAATCACCCTTTGTCGGCTCAAATGTTTCGAGCTTAAAATCGGGCACATCCTGTCCAACCTGTAAACAACATGTCTCACTCATAGCTTACCTCATCAACTTAATTTTAATCAGGAGTCAAGGACTCCGTTTTATTGTTAAAAATTAACTCTTCTGCATTGTTCCTTTTTCACCGCACTTCGGGCACTTCTGAGGCTTGCATCTGCCCTCTTTTGTCGTGCCGCATTTACTGCATTTAAAAACTGCCATTCTACTCACCTCCTCCTTTAGTGTCAGTTCTTAGTGTCGGTGTCAGTTTCAGGATTAAGTCATATTCTTACTGACACTAACCACTGACACTAATCACTTTTTTTACATTTGGGACATATGCCGTAAAACTCTATATGGTTGCCGATTATTTCAAAGCCTGCCTTCTCGCCATTCGGTACACCGAGCTTGTAATCGCCATGGATGTCCACAATCCTTTTGCACTTCAGGCATATCAGATGGTGATGCGGCTCGATATTTGGGTCAAATCTCTTCTTATCAGGATCGATTGTAAGCTCAAGCACACCGCCCCTCTGCCTCAATGTTTCGAGGGTGTTGTATACCGTTGCAAAGGACATGGTCGGAAATTTTTTTGAAACCGCTCTGTAAATATCCTCTGCCGATGGATGTTCTTTATTGCCGTCGAGATAATTAAGTATTGCAAGCCTCTGAGGGGTAAGTTTAAGTCCTATATCTTTGTATTTTTCCATCTCCTACCTCTTTAGAATTATTCTTATTAAATAAAGATTATCAAATTAGAATTATTCTTGTCAAGTACTTTTTTAAAATTAATTTTTTATGGCTGCTGAAGGAAGGTTGGGCTAAATGTTAAACTAAAAGATGACCGAAAAGATTCTTATCCGCGGAGTTAACTGGATTGGGGATGCTGTTATGACAATGCCTACCATAAGGGCATTGAGGAAGTCATATCCTGAAGTAAAAATAGAGATGCTTGTGAAGCCGTCTGTTGCGCCTATCTTTGAAAATGACCCTAATATTAACGAGACAATACTCTATGAAGATAAGTTTAAGGGCATTATAGGAAAGCTCAGGCTTGCAAAGATATTAAGAAAGAAAAAGTTTTCAAAGGCAATCCTTTTGCAGAATGCCTTTGACGCTGCATTCATAGCCTTTCTTGCAGGCATTCCCGAAAGAATAGGGTATAACAGGGACGGCAGGGGATTCCTTCTCACAAAGCCCATCTCTTTTAACGGCGATGACAGAAAGGTGCATCATATAGACTATTACCTTAGTCTTCTTAAAGCAGCAGACATAAAGGCGGATTATTCAAATCCATGGATTTATCTTTCCATCAATGAGCGGTTATCAGCAAGGGAGAGGCTTTCAGGATTAAGAAGGCCGATTCTTGGAATAAACCCCGGCGCCACCTATGGCTCTGCAAAGAGATGGTTTCCTGAAAGGTTCGCACAAGTTGCCAACTGGTTTATTAAGGAGACAGGCGGAAGCGTTGTAATTTTTAGCGGCAGAAACGAAGTGGATATCGCAGAGGAAATAGATAAGCATATACCTGAAAATAAACTATTCCTTGCAGGAATAACTTCCCTCAGAGAGCTTATTTCACTCATTTCTGAATGCGATGTGTTTGTCACAAATGATTCCGGGCCTATGCACATCGCCTATGCAGTTGGAACTCCTTTAGTTGCCATATTCGGCTCTACAGACCCGAATTTGACAGGCCCTGCGGGAAACAATAATATTATAGTCAAGACTGACCTTATATGCAGTCCGTGCTTTGAACGCACATGTAAAAACAATGATATGAGATGCATGTATACCGTTACCTCTGAGGATGTATATTTCGGAGTCAAAGAGTTATTGCCTGTAAAAAAGGCTGTGTTTTTTGACAGGGACGGCACATTGTGCAGAGATGCTCATTATCTCAATGACTGGAAGGATTTTGAGGTTTTTCCGAATATAGATGGCCTGAATGAGTTGAGAAAGGAAGGATTTTTATTAATCGGCGTGAGCAATCAATCAGGGATAGGTAGGGGAATTGTGGATGAGCAGTTTGTAAAGAAAGTGAATCAGGTCTTTATTGATAAATACGGGTTTGACGGTTTTTATTATTGTCCGCATGGCCATGATGAAAACTGCTCATGCAGAAAGCCCGAGCCCGGAATGCTCCTGAAAGCAAGGTCACAGCATATGATAAATCTTAAACAATCCTATGTTGTGGGAGACAAGGATGATGATATGCTTCTTGCAAAGGCAGTTGGTGCCAAGGGAATACTCGTTAGAACAGGCAAGCAGCAGGGATCAGCCCATGCCGATTTCGTAGCCGAAAACCTGAATGATGTTGTAAATTTGATATTATCTCATGGATAAGATTGCCATAAAAAAGATTCCAAAGAAGATATTGATTATCAAGCCGAGCTCACTCGGTGATGTAGTCCACAGCCTGCCATTTCTTTATGCTGTTAAGGATGCGTTCCCAGAAGCTGAAATACACTGGGTGATAGCAAAGGGTCTTGAAGGACTTCTCGAAAACCATCCAATGGTGAAACGGCTTTGGATAATCAATAAAGACCAGTGGAAGAATCTGAAAAATATAGATGGAACAATCAGGGAAGTCAGGAGACTATTTAAATATCTCAAGGATGAGGCTTATGATGTGGTGATAGACCTTCAGGGACTCGTGAGGAGCGGTTTGCTGACCTATGCAACTCGGGCATCAGTCAGGATCGGTTTTAAAGAGGCGAGGGAAGGCAGCAGTTTGTTCTATACGCATAAGGTCAAAGGCGGAAAGGAAATCCATGCGGTTGACAGGTATTTAAAGATAGCATCTGCCATTGGCTGCGAAATAACAGGTGTAAGATTTCCGATGCCCCTTGTCAAAGAATCATTGGAAGTCAGGAAGCTAAAAGACGATATGGGAAATTATGCAGTTATTGTTCCGGGTGCCAGGTGGAAGACAAAGAGATGGCCGCCTGCAAGCTTTGGCAGTCTTGCATCAATGCTTGATATAAAAACTGTAATAGTAGGAAGCTCAGGCGATACCGGAATAGCTAAAGGAATCGAATTTTGTTCCGGCGGGAAGGCATTGTCAATGGCAGGGAATACGAGTATAAAGGAACTTATATCCATAATCAGGAATGCAAGGTATGTCGTCAGCAATGACTCGGGTCCTATGCATATAGCTGCAGCCTTCGGCATACCGGTAGTTGCGATCTTTGGCCCAACAAATCCTGTGAGGACAGGGCCGTACGGGAAAAATCACATTATAGTTAAGTCTGATATCCAATGTGCGCCGTGTTATAAGAAAAACTGCAAGACCATTCAATGCATGGATGAGATATCTGTTGAAAAGGTATATACGGCAGTAAAAGGAATTGTAATCGTTCAGTAAGGCTGTGGTAAGGCTAACTTTCGTAAAATTAAACTATCTTTAGCAGCAGTTTATGACTTTGATAGAAATTATATCTCTGTATAATTTCAAAGGACGGGCTTCCGCTCCACTCCGTGTCGACTTCAGCCCTTGTGCAAAAGACCCGTGAATTTTACTTCAAGTTAGCCTTACCCACAGCCTATATGTTTGGTGGACGGTTACAACTAATGAATAATGAACAGGACGCTATAAACGCTATAACGATAGGAGGCTATATGAAGTATCAGGTTGGTGAAACAGGCAGGGTTGTTGTTGCGAGGTTTGAGCATGAAGATAATATATTGCAGGGACTCAATGAGATTGCCAAAAAAGAAAACATAAGGGCAGGGACAGTTTACCTCGTTGGAGGCATGAGGAGCGGCAGGTTTGCAGTAGGACCTGAAAAGGAGGAGATACCACCTGTGCCTGTATTGCGTGAATTAAAGGAGAGCCATGAGATTGTAGGAATCGGCACAATATTCTGGCAGGGCGAAGAACCAAAAATCCATTTTCATGGTGCATATGGAAAATTTGATAGTGTAAAAGTGGGCTGTCTCAGAGAGAATGCAGAGACATTCTTTATTCTTGAGGCGATAATCATTGAGATAAGGGGTGTGAATGCGGTCAGGGAGCTTGATCCGGTTTCAAACATGGTGCTACTGAAATTGTAGGTTATTGTTTAGAGATTAGCATTTCCAATCGTATAGGGCAAGACTTTTATAGAATTTTCTGCTTGAAGTTTGATAGAATAATTAATTCTTTGGAGGGGTGGCTGAGCGGTTTAAAGCGGCGGTCTTGAAAACCGTTGTGGGGGCAACTCTACCGGGGGTTCGAATCCCTCCCCCTCCGCCATTAAGAGTCCTTCTCCTCTTTAAAAGCCATTTGGACAAGGCGTATCCTTTTTGCAAGTTCGCGCACTGCATCTGTCATTGACATGCCCTTGTCCATCAAATCCCTTACAAATCCTGCTTTTGATAATTCATTTATCACGTGCTCAGTTGGGCCTGATATGCCACAGATATTTGTCTCTTCCTGCATCTGCTGTGCAATACAACTTTCTATCTGCTCTGGAGTAAATTTCTTTGCAAGTTCCCTTATCTCTTTTATGTGTGTTTCCTGTCTGTTCATAATCTATTTATATCACAAAGGATCGTGATCTGCATCCATCAATATTTCCATCCTTTCGCATACAGCGCAATCTGTTACATCTTCTGTGCCGTCCTCCCATTTTATAACTTTTATGCCGGAGTTCCAGCACACAGGACAGATGATGTAATAGGACTCGCCAAAACCCCTTTCATCGCTGAATCTTATGGTTGAATCATCGTAGGACATAATTTATTTTAACACTTTTAGTATTGACCCGAAAAATATACCCTGATATAGTTGCAGTATGAATCAATGCAAATTGTGCAGTACAGTTTCAGGCTTTATATCAAAGGAGCTTGGTGTGTGCCTTAAATGCATAAGGGAGAGTCCCGATGGTGCCCTGCCAATTGCGATGCAGGCTCACGCAAAAAGCAGGGCTGCCTTTGGACTGCCGGAAAGACCTCCAAAAGATCCCGATGGCCTTCCATGCAATATCTGCGTGAATGAATGCAGAATCCCTGAAGGTGGTATGGGTTACTGCGGATTAAGGAAAAATGAAAGTGGAAGGCTTATCGGAGTAACCTCAGAAGAAGGAAAGCTCTCATGGTATCACGACCCATTGCCAACAAATTGCGTTGGAGATTGGGTATGTCCGGGGGGAACAGGAGCAGGCTATCCAAAATATGCTTATACCAAAGGCCCTGAATACGGATATAAAAACCTTGCGGTGTTCTTCCATGCATGTTCATTTAACTGCCTCTATTGCCAGAACTGGCACTTCAGAAAGGAAACCCTTAAGCCATATGCAATTCCTGTGCATGAACTCGTTTCAGATGTAGATGAAAAGACAGCATGCATCTGCTATTTTGGCGGAGACCCGACACCACAGCTTCCATTTGCCATTAAGGCATCGAAACTCGTCATTGAAGAAAATAAGGATAGAATTTTGAGGATATGCTGGGAGACCAACGGCTCCATGCATAAGGGATTGCTCGATGAGATGATAAAACTTTCCCTTGATTCCGGAGGCTGCATAAAATTTGATTTAAAGGCATGGGATGAAAATCTCCATAAGGCTTTAACAGGGATTACAAATAAAAGAACCATAGAAAATTTCTCAAGGACTGGAGAAAAAATTAATCTCAGAACAGCTCCTCCGTTTCTTATCGCAAGCACACTCCTTGTACCGGGCTATATAGATGAGAATGAGATAAGAAACATTGCGAGGTTCGTCGCCTCGATAAATCCAGATATACCATATAGTCTGCTTGCATTTTACCCCCATTTTTATATGTCAGACATGCCGTTGACACAGAAGGTTTTAGCAGAAAATTGTCTTAGAGTTGCTCACGAGGAGGGGCTTAAAAACGTGAGGATAGGGAATGTTCATCTCCTAAGATAGGAATGGATAAAGAGTGAGTGGATATAATCCCCTCACTCTTCAATTTTGCTGTCATGATACTTTTTCGAGAAGCTTTTTTATTATATCCTCCTCTTCATGAAGTGGCGGTTTCCATTTGTGGCCTTCTGTTTTTACTATCTCCTCCCTCAGGTCTGACAGGTAAGTTTCAAGGACATGTTTTAATAATTCTTTCTCTTTGTCGCTTAATTCAAGCATCATAGAGATTCACCTCCTTCCATTGTTGAGCCTGTTCAACAACTCGCTAAGCCTTGAGAATCAAGGTTCTGCAAGTATTTCTGTTTTCCTTTTACCGCAAATCCTGTTAAAATATCTCATCTTAATTCCATATGGAGGCATTTAGATGAG
>JAJYXI010000017.1 GCA_021791055.1 Nitrospirota bacterium
CCTGTGAATAGTCGCAGTGTTTGTATCGCGCCATCTATCCCCCTACTCAGCGGTGTGATTCCATCTTCAAACAAGATGAATGGTTCTATTATAAGCCTTTCGGGACTTTTTCTACAGCCTCAACGAGTGAAAGGAGAGTGTATCCAAGGGAGACGACTACAGGGGTGTTAAGCTTTAAGGCCTATTTGGGAGAAAAAATTGAGTATTACAAGAGCTACTTTACGGACTATTACAAGGACCCGAATTATTACAGAAATCTGTGTGGGAATGCAGAATTGATGGACAAAAGCGATGGAGGAATAGGCGTTAAAACTAAACTTCCCTTAGAAGTAGGATTTATAATGGAATTTGCGGACTACGGTACACAGATAGCAATGGTAAGATGGGTTGCACGGCAGAATGACTATTATAGGATAGGCCTTATGTATGTATAAATTGAAAAGACTAAAATTACCTAACTATTTGGGCAACTTCTGAGTGCCTCGCAAAGGTAGCTTTGCGCAAAAACGGAGCTTAGACTTCCTACTGCTGCAAAACATTTACCCCTTCAGGAGGGGAGAATTCAAAAAGCTTATCCTTCAGTTCGGTATTGATTTTTACATCCTTTAGATAAATATCGATCCTGTTGGATAAAGCATCAATGATGGAGAGAGATTCTATTGGAAATTCCTCGCTGGATGTGGTGATTTCCACAGAAACTATATTGCCCATTGGTTTTTTAGGTTTCAATAGAAGTTTCTGTTCCGACTTTATCGATACATCGAATTCGTTTTTTATATTCCCGAAACCGCCCAAAAGGGCTATGGGAGCCTGTCCATAGGTTGCCCTGTCGAATTTGGCCTTGAATGCCTGCTTCTCCTTTTTTTGGTAAATGATTATGTTATCTCCGTTGATGTATACAGTCTGAGGCTTGTCTCCTTTGTATTCCCATCTCATCTTTGGAGACTTTATAAAAAATTGCCCTTTGTAAGTGTCAGCCCTTTTTAAGTCTTTTATGTAACTTTTTTGAATGAAATTTCCCCTGATGTCCTTTATATTTTCGTACGCCTTCTGGATTCTTGTGACTTCATCATCGGCAAGGCAAAAGGCTAAAGGTAAAAGGCTAAAGGTAAAGAAATAAAATAAAAATATTGTTAAGGTCTTACACCTATTGCCTCTCGCCTTATACCCTTTGCCTGTTTTCATTATCTTCTCCCCAGAAAATCCCTCGGCTTTCCTGCGCCCTTCGGCGGGCCCACAAGGCCGTCTTCCTCGAGGAGTTCCATCATCCGTGCTGCCCTGTTATAGCCGATTTTAAATCTCCTCTGAATAGACGAAATGGAGACCTCACCAATAGATTCTGCAAACTCGATCACCCTCTGATACATCTCGTCCCTTTCTCCCGAGATGTCTATTCCCTTTTCCTGTTCATCGGCAACAACAATAATATTTTCAAAGGATGAATAGTCAGGCATTCCCTGCGATTTTACGAATTCTGTTACTGATTTAACCTCTGCATCGCTTACATATGCGCCGTGTATTCTCATGATTTTAACGCCCGGTACCATGAAGAGCATATCGCCCATTCCCAAAAGCTGTTCTGCTCCCTGAGAGTCGAGGATGGTTCTGGAATCTATTTTTGATGTTACCTGAAAAGATATCCTTGCAGGGAAGTTCGCTTTTATAAGTCCTGTAATGACATCAACCGAGGGTCTCTGTGTTGCGAGGATAAGATGGATGCCTGAGGCCCTTGCCATCTGTGCAAGTCTTGCGATGGCATTTTCGACATCGCTCGGTGCCGTGAACATAAGGTCGGCAAGCTCATCAATAAATACAACGATGTATGGAAGTCTCTCAGATTCCGATACCTGCCTGTTATAGTTTTCTATGTTCCGCGCTCCCTTTTCAGCAAGGAGTCTGTATCTCCGCTCCATCTCATAGACGACCTTTTTTAGCGCATCGGAGGCCTCTTTCGGACTTGTTATTACAGGCGACATCAGATGAGGTATATCGCTGTATGCGGATAATTCGAGAAGCTTCGGATCAACCATCAGCATCTTGACCTCATCAGGTGTAGCCTTATAAAGAAGGCTCATTATCATGGCATTTATCGATACACTCTTGCCCGAGCCTGTTGCGCCTGCAACGAGGAGGTGAGGCATCTTTGCGAGGTCTGTAACCACAGGATTGCCGAATATGTCTTTTCCAAGTGCGAGGGTAAGAAGGGAAGGACCCCTCTGGAAGATTTCTGATGAGAGCATCTCTTTCAGAGAAACGGTTGCGCGCTCATTGTTCGGCACTTCTATGCCTATGGTTGCCTTGCCTGCAATGGGATATACCCTGATGCTCGGCGCACGGAGGGCGAGGGCGAGGTCATCGGAGAGAGAGACTATCCTGTTTATCTTTACCCCTGCTGCAGGCTCAAACTCATACATTGTCACCACAGGTCCGGGATGGGCCTGCTTTATCTTTCCGTTAACTCCGAAGTCGGAGAGCTTCTTTTCCAGACCTGATGCCGCTGCATTTAACTCTTCTTTTGCCGGCCCTGATACTCCTTCGGAATCTTTTAAGAAGTCCAGAGGAGGCAGATTGTAGCCGCTTGGGTCTCTCCTTGCCGGTTTTTCCCTCGTGATTTTTTGTGCAGGTGCGGTCTTAATCTGCACTTCTCGATTTTTAGGCTCGCTGATGATTATGCCTGAATCGTATTCTTCAGAGGTATATCCTTCCTTGATCTCTTTTCTCTTTTTCCTGTCCATGAGATACGAAAATGGCGAGACAGGACTCATGAGGATTATGGAAACAATAATGATGGTGATGCTCAGTATATATGCGCCGATGCTCGAAAGCAGGCCTTCAAAGAAACCGGATAAAAAGAGGCCTATGAGTCCGCCGGGCGGGTCGATTTTCAATGATATTGTTTTTGATACGAGTTGAATTAACATTGATAAAGACGGTAAGAAGAGCAGTGCGCCGAGAACATGCATTCTGTTTTTCTCTTTCCCGAGTATTTTTCTGATTCCGTAAATGACAAGGAGTGCAGGAATTAAAATGCCGGAAAAGCCTATGGAAGAAAAGATTGCATCAGATATGTACGCCCCAACAATCCCGCCGTAGTTTTTTGGCGGCGTGCTCGAAAATGTGAGAAGGGACTTATCCCATTTGTCATAGGTAAAAATGGATACGGCAAGGTATAATCCTCCCAGGATTGAAATAACGCCTGCTATCTCCATCAGGCGTTTGCTTCTGCTGGTAGAAACGCTGTCAAGCTCTTTCTGCATGTCTGATTTTACCATTTTCCCTACAGATAATAAAAAAGTATAACGATTCCGAAGATGATGCGGTATATTGCAAAGGAGTTGAAGGTATGCCTTGTAACGAATCCTAAAAACGCCTTTATAACAAGCAGTGCAGAGAAAAAGGAGACGAAGAAGCCGGCCGCAAAAGTAGGTATATCGTTTGTGTTTAGGCTATGAATGCTTTTCAATAGATCGTATGATGTTGCAGCAAACATGGTCGGTATTGCGAGGAAGAAGGAAAACTCGGTGGCTGCTTTCCGCTCCAAACCGAAGCACATGGCGCCCATTATTGTTGCGCCTGCCCTTGAGACCCCCGGAAAGAGGGACAGTGTCTGTGCCAGACCGATGCCCAATGCCCGTTTAAGAGAGACCTCATCCGTATCCATGACAACAGGGTTTCTGACAGTCCTTTCAATAATAAGTATGGCAATGCCGCCGGATATGAGTGCGAAAGCAACGGTTAGAGGGTTAAATAGATAATGCTTTATAAGAGAGTGTGTCAGAAGCCCAAGAAATGCAGCAGGCAGAAATGCTATCAAAAGGTTTAATAAAAACCGGTTTGCCCTCTTCGTGCCGATCCCCTTTATGGACGATAATACCCTCTTGCGATACATCCATACCACGGCAAGGATCGCTCCTAACTGTATGAATATCTCAAAGGTCTTTGCCTTATCACCTGCAAAACCGAGCATGCCCCCTGCAAGGATCAGGTGACCTGTTGAAGATACGGGCAAAAATTCGGTAATGCCCTCTACCACACCCAGTATTATTGCCTTAAATACTTCTATATCCAAAGTGCCCTGTCTTAAATATCAAATTTGTCTTTTTCAGCAAGCGCCTTGAGGTCTGCTGTTATTTCCTTTGAGAAGGGGTTTAGCTCCCATGCCTTTTTGATAGCCTCAACCGCCTTATCCTTAATACCCATTTCCAGAAAAGTTTTCCCCATGCTGTAATATGCAGATGCATTATTGGGATTTATCTTAAGGATTTCTTTATATATATCTATTGCCTGTTCAGGCTGGCCTGTTCTCCTGTATGCTTCTGCAAGGCTTTGCATTATGGATGTGTCTGAAGGATTCTTTTTATACGCCTTGCTGAGTATTTCCAGCGCCTTTTCATTTTCGTTCTTCGACAGATACATCTCTCCGAACAAATGCCCTGATGTGGAAACATCCTGCCTGACATCGGATACGGCATCCTTTAATATATTCTCCGCCCTCTCTGTCTCTCCTGCCTTGTTGTAAAGCTTACTCAGTGTAATGAGCCTATCTGTATTTGAAGAGCTTATGTTATGGGCTGATTCGTAATACTTAATCGCAGACTGCATGTCTCCCATGTCTTCATAAATCTTTCCGATGGCATCGTATGCCTTTACAAAAAGCGGTTTTTTTGCAATGGACTCTTTGAAAAATTCAATCGCCTTGTCCGTCTCTCCTTTTGCAAGGGATAGCTGCCCAAGGTTGTAAATGATTGTTGGAGCATCGGGTGCTATCTCCGATGCCTTTTTGATCTCATCTTCTGCCGACTGTAAGTCCCTGCCCTCCAAATATTGCTGGAACTTTTTCAGATGTGTCTCAAGGGAAGAAGGCTTGAACTTTTTGGTCAATACCGCTGCTATTTTATCTTCCAGAGTCGCCATTACGAAAGGTTTTATGATATATCCTGCCCCCCCTTCTTCCGCAGCCCTCGCCACCGTATGTTTCCTTATCTCTGCTGTAACGAATATGAAAATCATGTCACTGTATTTCTTATTTTCTTTTACAGTTTTGAATAGTTCAAGCCCTGTCATTTCAGGCATGTTAATGTCGCAGATAACGAGGTCTATTTTTGATGTTTGAATAATGGTAAAGGCCTCTTTCCCATCCACTGCAGTGATGATGCTTTTGAAGCCCATCCTCGTCAGCATATTGCTGACTGTTTTACGCATGGACGACTCATCATCAACAACAAGGCAGCTTATTTTCAGATATTCCATCGGGATTGCCATCAGATGATTCCCTCCTTTAGTGTTTCAGGGAGTGTAAATATAAATTTTGCGCCGCCATCTCCGGAGTCTTCAACCCAGATATTCCCGCCGTGTGCATTTACCACAAGCTTGCAAAATGTCAGCCCTAATCCGGTACTTGTCTTTCTTTGTTTGGTCTCCCCTTCCATCTGGAAAAATTTGTCAAATATCCTGTCCTTCATCTCATCCGGGACGCCCTTGCCCCGATCTGCTATGCTGATTACGGTTTCTTTTTTATTTTCATGATATTGAATTGTTAAACTAATCCTTCCCCTATCAGGGGAATGCTCTATAGCATTCCTCAATAGATTCGTAATTACCCTTCCTATAAGATTTTCGTCTATATAACAAATGTGAGAATTTCCTTCCACTGCCAGCTCGATATTTCTGCGCGATAAGACATTTTTAAGGGATGTTATTTCCCTTTTTGACAAGGTGTAGATATCTGTCTCTTCCCTGTATATCCTTATCTTCCCTTCTTCTAACTTCAGTACATCGAGAATGTTCATGACCATATTTTGCATCTTATATACATCTTCAGCAGCAAGGTTGACATACTCAAACTGCTGTGGTGTAAGCGGTTCATAGTTCAGCATGTCTAAGTTAGCCATAATTGTGGTGATCGGTCCTTTAAGGTCGTGGACTATAAAACTTGTGAGGCTTGTCTTTAACTCATCCAGTTCTACAAGTTGTTTGTTTGCACTTTCAAGCTGCTTCACTTTTTTTTCCAGCAGCTCCTTTGTTTGCTCGGCATAAATGTAAGGTGCCAGATGTTGAGCTATATCGGTTGCTATAACCTCTTGTTCTATGGTAAAGGGTCTGCCTCCTTCCGAATCAGTGAGATTTATTACACCAAGCTTTTTATCAAAGTATTTAATTGGAACACTGAGGGAGTCTTCCGAAGAGTACTGAGAAAATTCCAGAGGTTTGAAAAATGACCGTCTTTTTCCATCAGAATGAAACGGTTCATCGTCTATCAATGCTCGTGTTGCAATTGTGACATCGCACAGTTTTCTCTTAAGGCCGATTATCTCCGGATTTGTTGATGCCTTTACCTCCAGCGTCAGGTCTTCCGGACTGACTATCATTATGGAGCATCTTTTGACCTTCAGGAGTTCTGTAAGGATATTAACCACTTTCTGCAGTTTCTCATCAAATGTAATGTCCTGCTGTAAAAGGGTCTTGCCGATTTTAGATTTTTCGCCTGTATTGTATGACATGGTCATAGTATAACACCCTTCAAGTCGTAATCAAAGGCATCCACGATCGCAACAGTTACAAGGTCACCTACTTTTACAGTAGGCAGTAAGGAGTAAGCAGTAGGCACTTTTTGCTCATTATTTTTTCTACTGCTTACTGCATAGTGCTTAGTGCCTACTTCAATGATCACCACTCCGTCTATCTCAGGTGCATGGGAATAAAGCCTTGCAATGGCTATATCCCCATCAATTTCATCAATTATAGCCTCATATTTTTTGCCAAGCAACTCTCTGTTTTTCTCGAGCGAGATTGCTGCCTGTCTTTGCATCATCTCATCAAGCCTTCTGTCTTTAGTCTTCTCGGGCACCTGTCCTTTGATCGTTGATGAAGGCGTTCCTTCCTCTTTTGAATACTTAAAGACGCCGAGCCTGTCGAACCTAATTTCTTCTATGAAATCCACAAGTCCATGAAAATCTTCTTCTGTCTCGCCCGGGAATCCGACAATAAAAGTAGTCCTGAGCGCAACTCCGGGGATAGTGCGTCTGAGGTTTCTTATCAGCTTTATGTATTCCTTTCTTGATCCCCTTCTCCCCATTAGCCTCAATATCTTATCCTCTGAATGCTGGAGAGGTATGTCGAGGTATTTCTGTATTTTATCCTCGGTGGCTATAAACTCAAGCAGTTCATTACTTATTTCTGTTGGATAAAGATAAAGGAGGCGAATTCGGAAATCCCCATCTATGGATGCCAAATCCTTTAGTAAAGATACAAGGGTATATCCCTTTAATTCTTTTCCATAGTTAGTAATATCCTGTGCCACGAGTATCAATTCTCTGATGCCCTTCTGTATATATTCCTCTGCCTCTCTCAATATCTGTTCCGGCGGAATGCTCCTGAACTTTCCTCTTATGGATGGTATTACGCAGAAGGTGCATTTCTTATCACAGCCCTCGGCTATTTTGAGATAGGCATAGGACGAGGCGATAGGCGATGGGCGATGGGCAACAGGCATTTTGGTATTCCCTATCGCCTCTCGCCTATAGCCTATAGCCAAATCCTTACAGTATTCAATTATGTTGCTATCTTCTCCAACTCCAAAGATAGCGTCTATTTCAGGGATCTCTTTCAAAAGTTCATCCCTGTATCTTTGTGCAAGGCAGCCGAATACAATAATCTTCGCCCTTTTGCCTTTCATCCTGGCAAGTCTGAGTATCTCTTCTATGGACTCTTCCTTTGCATCCCTTATAAAGCCGCATGTGTTTACGAGGATAATATCCGCATCATTTGCATCATCCACATGGACAAAGCCCTCTGATGCAAATCTTCTTGCCAAATGTCCTGAATCAACAACATTTTTCGGACAGCCGAGGGTTGTGATGTTAATTTTAGTCAATTTGTTTCTCACCAGGTGTTTATTCATTTCATTGAAGTAGAATTATTTATAATAACATGAATCCGCTAACTCACA
Organism: Nitrospirota bacterium; assembly: GCA_021791055.1. Taxonomy (GTDB): domain Bacteria; phylum Nitrospirota; class Thermodesulfovibrionia; order Thermodesulfovibrionales; family Dissulfurispiraceae; genus Dissulfurispira. The sequence continues at coordinate 7,949 of JAJYXI010000017.1, forward strand.
CACCCACCTACCGAAAGGCAATGGTATGTTGCGGGCAAGGTAATGTTGAGATTAAGAAAAGGTAAAAAATTGACCCTCTGAGAATCAAAAGCCTCCTTGCAGACATTCTCATAGCCGTATCTGCAAGAGACATCGGAGCGGTTTTGATTACAAGGAACGAGAAGGATTTCAAGCTGATAAGAGAAGTATTGGATTTTAAGTACATACCTTGATAGCTTTTGTTTTAGTCCTGCCTGCTTCTCAATACTGCCTGATAGATTATGATATAGCCTGCTATTGCTGACAGAAGACCGAGTAGGGTGGTTCCAAAGACAAAGGGCAATAAAAGATGGCTCATTTCGTTTAATAGATAGTTAAAACTTATATTGTTCCAGTCGATAGCCGGTATTATCTTCTTTATACCCAGCAATTTTGCGCCGAACCATGTTGCAAAGGTGTATATAGGCACAATAGTCCATGGATTGGTGATATAAACACCAATGATGGTTACAAACTTATTCAGCCTGAAAATCCATGCAGCAGCAATTCCCAGTACCGTGTGAAGTCCTAATATCGGAGACATGCCGATAAAGACGCCTACTGCAAAGGATATGGCTATCTTTTTTGGAGAATCCTTGATGCTGAAAATTGCTGCTAACTTATCCCGAAGTGCCAAAGTGCTGGTACCCCTCTGTCTTTAAGGCAGATTCCCTGCCTGTTTTATCTATAACAACTCTGTCCTTTTCGATGATTTCACCTATGCAGGTTATTTTTACCCCCCCCGTCCCCCCCTTACTAAGGGGGGGATAGAGGGGGGGTATATCTTTTAGTAAGGATGGAATAGGGGAGGTCGGTGGCGCTGTGAATAAGAGTTCGTAGTCCTCACCGCCTGATGTTGCGAGGTGTAAAGGGTCTAAGCCCATAATCTCAGCCGCTTTTGTTGTCTCTTCAGATACGGGTATCCTGTCGAGATAAACCCTTGCGCCAACATTGCTTTCATCGCATACCCTGCACAGGTCAAGAAATAAGCCGTCGCTTATGTCTATCATGGATGTGGCATAATTCACAAAATTACTTGAATCTCTCGCAACAGGCATGAGATGCCTTTTGATTAAAGGCTCTGCAATATTCCAATCGATAACTTGAGAGGTTGAGAGGTTGAGAGGTTGAGAGGTTAAGATTTCTTTGCTCCAGACTTCAGACCCCAAACTTTTAACGCTATCTCTTGCACCAGCAGTGAGCCTCTTCAGTATCTCCAGTCCGCATGCAGAACCGCCTACAGTGCCTGTTACATAAATCTTGTCGCCGACAGATGCCCCTCTTCTTGTAACGATTTTATCTCCTGTGCCGATTATTGTAGCAGAAAGAACCATGTCGTTTTCTGCTGCACACAAGTCTCCGCCGGCCAGATTTAGTCCATAAATATCCATTGCACCGGAAATCCCTTCATACATTTTCCAGAAAATTTGTTCGTCAGCATCTTTTTTCATTGCTATATTCAGGAATAGATACTTTGGTTTGCCGCCCATTGCAAAAATATCACTCACATTGACGGATACCAATTTAAAGCCAAGATGGAAAGGGGAGGTAAAGCTCAAATCAAAATGAATCCCCTCGTTCATCATATCCGTTGTGACAAGGATTTTTTCTTGAGGGGCTATTACAGCAGCATCATCGCCGATGCCGACCATGATGCTGCTGTCTGTGGAGCTAAACCTTTTTCTTACTTCTTGTAGAAGTTTTAACTCTCCTATTTGACGGAGTTTCATTTTTTATGCCTGGCTTTACCTTTAAGCTTTTTATGCTGCGAATGTTCTTGTTATTTGCCGGCGAGGCTGCCATGGCCTTAGCTTTAGTAACCTCTACCTTCTTAACCTTTGCGCCCTTCTTATCTCCACTGATGGCTGTTTTCAAAACATCATCCATTGTTTCAGCGAGAATGAAGTTCATGCCTTCCTTAACATATTTCGGAAGGTCTTCCAAATCCTTTTTATTCCTGTGAGGTATTACTACTGTCTTTATTCCCATTCTTTTGGCAGCAAGGGTCTTTTCCTTAAGCCCTCCTATTGGAAGAACCCTGCCTCTCAGTGTCACCTCTCCGGTCATGGCAACATCTTTTCTCACAGGCTTTCCGGTGAGTGCTGAGGCTATTGCAGTTGCCATTGTTATGCCTGCAGAAGGCCCGTCTTTTGGAATGGCGCCTGCAGGAACATGGATATGCAGGTCAACATTAGAGAATGTGTCTTCCCCTATATTGAGGAGCTTTGCCTTTGACCTCACATAGCTCAAGGCAGCCTGTGCGGATTCTTTCATCACATCGCCAAGCTGACCCGTAAGAGTGAGACTTCCTTTCCCTTTCATCATTGTCGCTTCCACATATATAACATCACCGCCAGCTTCGGTCCATGCAAGACCCGTAGAGACTCCAATCTCATCCTTTTTCATCTCTTCTTCAGGGAGATATTTGGGGACGCCGAGGTATTTCTGAACATTGCCTCCGGTAATATCGAATTTCTTTGCCTTTCCCTCGGCAACCTGCTTTGCTACTTTTCTGCAGAGGTTGGCGATCTCACGCTCAAGGTTTCTGACCCCTGCCTCCCTTGTATAATGAGATATTATCTGCTGGACAGCAGATTCGTTTATCATTAGCGTTTTTGTGGTTATTCCGTGCTCTTCAAGCTGCTTTGGTACAAGGTATTTTTTTGCTATCTCCAGCTTTTCTTCTTCTGTATACCCTGAAAGATACAATATCTCCATCCTGTCCCTTAGTGGGCCCGGTATAGTGTCGGCAAGGTTTCCTGTTGTTATGAACATGACATTTGACAGGTCAAAGGGCACTGCCAGATAGTGGTCCATAAATGAGTTATTCTGCTCGGGATCGAGAACCTCAAGAAGTGCAGAGGATGGGTCTCCCCTGAAGTCCATACCTATTTTGTCTATCTCATCAAGCATGAACACCGGATTGTTTGTTCCTGCCTGTTTTATTCCCTGTATTATCCTTCCTGGAAGCGCGCCCACATATGTCCTTCTGTGTCCCCTTATCTCTGCCTCATCGCGAACACCGCCGAGGGACATCCTCACGAATTCCCTTCCGAGAGAGCGGGCTATGGAACGGCCGAGGGATGTCTTTCCGACGCCGGGAGGGCCGATAAAACATAAAATTGGGCCTTTCATCTTTTCTTTTAATTTCCTTACGCTGAGATATTCGAGTATCCTCTCCTTAACTTTTTCGAGGTCATAGTGGTCTTCATTTAAGACCTTCTCTGCCACCTTTATATCGAGCTGGTCTTTTGTGCCCTTAGACCACGGAAGCTCTGTGAGCCATTCGAGGTATGTCCTAATTGTTCCTGCCTCTGCGCTGTCAGGATGCATTTTTTCAAGACGCTTTGACTGCTTTTCAGCCTCTTTCATAACCTTCTCAGGCATCTTTGCTTCTTCTATCTTTTTCTTAAACTCCCTTATCTCTTCTGCACGCTCGTCTATTTCTCCCAATTCCCTCTGTATCGCCTTAAGCTGCTCACGCAGGAAATACTCCCTCTGGGTCTTGTCTATCTCTCCCCTTGCCTCTGTCTGTATTTTCTGCTGTATTGTTAATAATTGTATTTCCCGTGTCATTATTTCGCTTATCTTTTTCAGCCTTCCGATGGGATCCGACATCTCAAGGATTTCCTGGGCCTGCTCTGTCTTCAATCCGAGGTTGGATGCTATGAGATCGGCAAGCCTTCCGGGATCATCGATATTTTCTATAACAACCATCACATCAGGCAGCATGGTCTTTCCAAGGGATACTGCCTTGTCCATCTGCTCTTTGACATTCCTTATTAATGCCTCATTCTCAAGGGTCATTTCCACGGGTTTTTCTTCTGCTATCTTTTCTATCTCAGCCATGAAGAAGGGTTCCTGCTGGGAGAACTTCAAAACTTTTGCTTTATTTAATCCCTGAGCGAGTATCTTCACCCTTCCGTCAGGCAACTTCAGCATCCTCATGATCATGCAGACTGTTCCCATGGAATAGAGGTCGTCCGGCGAGGGCGTCTCGATATTCAGGTCTTTCTGTGTGAGGAGTAGTATCATCCTGTTTGTATTCAAAGAATGGTCGATGGCCTTTATCGATACATCCCTTCCCACAAAGAGCGGCAGTATCATGTAAGGGAAAACAACAATATCTCTTGCTGGAAGTACAGGCAATGTATCGGGAATCTCTATCTGGTCTTTATCGTTATTCTTAGTGGCTTCGGTCATTTATATCTCCCTCCGTTGTATGCCAATAGCTATTTTTTTTCGATTTTAATTTTTATCAGTTTGCCTTTCAATTTCGGGAACCTAACAGTCATAACTCCATTTGCATAAAATGCATTCCCTGTCATTGTATTAACATGGACAGGAATCTTCAACACACGCCTGAAGTTCTTTATGCCTCTTTCCATGCATAGGTATTTAAACTCTCCCGAAATTGATTCATCATTACCCTTATCCCGGATACCCTCAATTATAAGCAAATCCTCATAGACCCTTATAGATACATCTGCCGGGTCTATCCCGGGCATGTCAACCTCAAACACGAGGTCGTCATCGGTCTCATAAAGGTCTATCAGCGGACCTTCGCAGGTTCCCACCTCGTAAAAAAATAAACCCTTCAAGACGCTCTTCATCTTAATTTTTCAATTTTCTCAATAAGATACTTCTTAAAGTCGCCTGACAATTCCCTGTTTTTAAGGGCGAAGTCAACAGTCGCCTTTAAATAACCCAATTTATCGCCAGCATCGTATCTCTTGCCTTTTATCAGGTAGCCATAAATAGGCGTTTTCTTTACAAGGCTTTTCAGTGCGTCGGTAAGCTGGATTTCCCCGCCGGCTCCTGGCTTCTGCTTCTCAAGGATATTAAATATTTCAGGTGTCAGAATGTATCTTCCTATTATAGCTAAATTTGACGGCGATTTCTCAGGTTTCGGCTTTTCTACGAGATTATTAATCCTGTACATATTGCCTTCCTGTCTGCCGTCAATAATACCGTAACGATTAACCTCTGACCTCGGAACCTCTTCAAGCGCAATCACAGGACACTTCTTTTTTTCGTAAATTTTAATCATCTCCTGCAGCAGAGGATACTCGGGGTCTATAACATCGTCGCTCAGTATTACCACAAACGGCTCATTTTTTACGAATGGCTTGGCGCAAAGTATTGCATGACCGAGTCCCATAGGAACTCTCTGCCGTATATATGCAAGATTTATATGATTGAGTTTATTGAGCTCTTTTAGTATTTTCTCCTTCCCTGATGTCCTGAGTTTTTCTTCAAGCCTGTATGCGGTGTCAAAATGGTCTTCGATCGCCCTTTTGTATTTCCCTGTGATAATAATAAAGTCCTCTATGCCGCATGATATGGACTCCTCCACAGCATACTGGATCAGTGGCTTGTCAACTATCGGAAGCATCTCTTTTGGCGATGCCTTTGTAGCCGGTAAAAATCTCGTGCCGAGACCTGCTGCAGGGAGTATAGCCTTTTTAATTGTTGTTTTCATATCTCTCTTACTTCCTACTTATTACTTAAACTATGGTGCCGGAGACGAGACTCGAACTCGTACAGGTCAGAGACCCGAGGGATTTTAAGTCCCTTGCGTCTACCAATTCCGCCACTCCGGCATCCTCATAAGATACTAAAAAACAGCTTGAAAGTGCAACTTAACCTTGAATAATCCTGCATTCAGACATAATGAGCATGATGTCACCAAGCCTCTCGGCCTGCGACATGTCATGGGTGGTAATAACGATGGTGGATTTGTCTTGTCTTTTCATATTTAAAATGATATTTTCTATTATTCCTGTGTTCTCCCTATCGACCGAGGCTGTTGGTTCGTCAAGAAAGAGTATCTCAGGCTCTATGGCCATTGCCCTCGCTATGCCGAGCCTCTGAGTTTCACCGCTGGAAAGAGTGAGGGCATTCTGATTTTTTTTGTGCATAAGTCCGACAAAGTCCAGTGCCTTGTTAACCCTTTCTTCCATTTCTTTCCCTTTTATTCCCCTGATTTTTAATCCATAAGCCGCATTCTTGAAGACAGTGGTGTTGAACACTCCGACTTTAGGCAATACAAGGGTCATCCTGCGTTTCAGTTCTGTGTCTTTCTTAACAATATCACTGCCGGAGAGATAATTAATCTCTCCCCTATCAGGCGGTTCAAGAAGGGCGCATATTCTCAAAAGTGTGGATTTGCCGCTGCCATTTGGCCCTGTCAACACATAGACACTGTCCCTGTCAAATGAAAACGAGCAGTCTTTCAGGACGGGCTTTCCATTGTAGCTTTTATAGATATCGGATATGCTTAATATCAGACCCATCTATTCTTTAACCATGCCTTTCTTCTGAATAAAATGAAGGACTGCATTTATAAGCAGTGAGATGGTTAAGAGTATTATTCCCAGTGCAAGGGCGAGTTCGAAATTCCCCTTGTCTGTTTCGAGGGCAATGGTGGTTGTCATAACCCTTGTATAACCAGCAATGTTTCCACCCACAATGAGTATTGCGCCCACTTCTGCCATAACCCTCCCAAATGCTGCGATAACACCCGACATTATTCCGTATCTTGCCTCTTTTATTATTGTAATTGTTGTTTGAAAGGGTGTTGCGCCAAGGGTCATTGATGCCTGCTTGATTATTGGGTCAACCCCGACAATGGCCGAATGGCAAAGGGATACCACAATGGGAAACGCAAGAATTGTCTGTGCAATGACCATTGCTGATGGAGTATAAAGAAGCCCCATAAATCCGAGAGGTCCGCTCCTTGACAGCATGATGTAAACGAAGAGACCGACAACAACAGGCGGAAGACCCATAAATGTATTCATGAGGCTTATGATGAATCCCTTTGCAGGAAATTTTTTTGAACCGAGGATGGCAGACAGGGGAATGCCGATAACAGCCGAAACCAAGAGGGCTGAGCCTGAGACCTTAAGGGATAAAAATATAATGCCCAAAAGCTCTGCATCAAGATTAAAAATAAGTATAAATGCTTTTCTGAACCCCTCTATTATTGAATCCATAGTGATTAAAACATTTATTTGCAGGAGTGTAAAGCTAACCTTCGCAAAATAATTAGTCCTTTGTGCTTAATTATGCATAAAACAGAATATAAAGTCTTTCTCGGTGCAAAGGTAGGGGGCAGGGCGTTACCTGTCCCCACTGAGAACCCAGAATTTTGCTTCAAGTCAGCTTTACACTCCTGCAAATATTTATTTTGCATTAGGGATAAACAACTGATTTCCATGCTTATCCTTAAATGACGCAATGGTATGTTGTCCCTCCTTTGATATAAGCCAGCTTATGAACTCCATAGACTCTTTGTATTGTACATGTTTATGCTTCTGAGGATTCACTGCCATTACTCCGTACTGATTGAACAATACAGGGTCGCCCTCAAGAACAATTATCATCTCAAGCCTGTCCTTATCCTTTGTCGCAAGCCATGTGCCTCTGTCTGTAAGTGTATATGCACGCTTTTCATTTGCAATCCTCTGGGTCTTCTCCATTCCTTGTCCCACTTCAAGATACCATTTCTGTCCTTTAGGCTCAATGCCTGCCTTCTTCCAGAGCGATAATTCCTTTGTATGAGTTCCTGATTTATCTCCTCTCGATACAAAGGAATAATGGCTTCCCGCGATTTTTTTGAAAGCCTCTGTTGCCGACTTTATGCCCTTTATCTTTAAAGGGTCATTTGCAGGTCCGATAATGACAAAGTCGTTGTACATGACATCATGACGATTGACAAAATATCCTTCATCCACAGCCTTCAATTCCTGCTCCTTTGCATGGACAAAGACCACATCGGCATCGCCTCTCTTGCCTATCTCGATGGCAGCGCCTGTTCCAACTGCAACAACATCAACCTTTATCCCTGTCTTTTTCTCGAAGATAGGAAGGATGTAATCGAATAATCCCGAATTCTGCGTGCTTGTAGTTGATGCACAGCGGATTCTGGTTTCTGCAGATATGGTCGAAACAATAAATACCGATAAAACCAGCATTAATAGAAAAAATCCTTTAAGTTTCATGTTGCCTCCTTATCGAGAGTATGATTTATCTCATTTGTGCACAGTGTCAAAATCGATTAATATTATACAAATATACGAGGAATATGAAAAAGTATATTCTCAAGGAATACGGTTCATGGAGCGTGATGGTTATGGCCTATCTCGCAGGCATCCTTGCCGGAGGTGTATTTAACCTTAATGCCATTTTATCACTTCTCGCACTATCTCTATTTATCAATTCAAAACAGTCATTTACATTGTGGATCCGTCATGTTGATCCGGTAAGATCATCAATGCTCTTCATTATTCAGATCGTCCTTGCTTCACTCATGTTGGCAGGAATTCTTGGAGAGGAAATTTTTAGACTGCTTCCTTATATCCTGATACCCGCTGCTTATGTATTGCTTCTGTATTTTGCAGGCGAGCATGCGATTATGACCGAGATCTTCGGTTTTGCCCTCCTAACGTTTTCATCCCTCATTGCAAAATTTGTCACTACAAATATGATTGACAACAGGTTATATATAGCTGTAGCAGTCTTCTTTACAGCAAGCGTTTTCAAGGTAAAACTTCAGTTAAAAAGAAAATTGCCTGAAAGGTTTCTCATGGCTTTTTATATCATTTTTGCACTCCTCGTTTATCGTGTGATAAAAGTGCCGATTGTCGTCCTCCTGCCGCTAATCGATAATGTGATATTCTCCTTCACCCTTTATAAGATAAAGTTAAAGGCCACAGGCTGGCTTGAGGTAATAAAAGGCATGGCCTTCCTTGTGCATATAGCTCTTTTTTCATAGCTAAAATTTTCTTCCGTAAAGAATACATGCAGGGCATGCTGAAAAAAGCCTTTACAAAGTGTCATCTTTCATGTATGCCAAAGATACCCAGTGCTTTATCCAAATAGTGAGCAATGTTGTAGATGACGGATTCAAGACTATGTAATCTAATGTTCCGAAGTGCAAAGTCTTTTTCAGCACACCCTACATGTATTTCATGATGTTTGATTGCTGATTTAAGTCTTGACAACCGGATATGTTTTATCTATCATGTAAGTTAGCACTTACATTCTACAGCTAAAGGGGTAGAGATAGGGATTTTTAATGGACAATTCAAAGGGCACACGATCCACGAAGGATAAGATTCTCGAAACGGCATTAAAGCTCTTTTCTCAGAAAGGCTATCTCGGCGCCACCACAAAGGAGATCGCAAAGGAGGCGGGGATAGCCGAGGTCACACTATTCAGGCACTTTCCCTCAAAGGAAAACCTCTTTGAAGAAGTTATAAATACCCATTCATTTCTGCCTGCCTTAAAAGAACTGATGCCTGAAATAGCAACGATGTCATACGAAAAGGCACTAACTGTAATTGCAAAAAGATTTTTAGAGACACTCTCGTCAAGAAAAGACCTGATACAGATAATGCATTCGGAAATGCAAAGATATCCCGAGAAAATCCATAAGATCTATCATGCATTTATCGATGAGATATTTAAGATTCTTGCATCTTATTTTGCCGAGATGCAGAAAAAGAAGATTCTTAAAGGCTTTGATACAGAGTTCGGTGCAAGGGCATTTTTAGGCATGTTTTTTTCATATTTTAATGTCCATGAAATGATGATGCATAAAAAATATAGGCATCTGGATAAAGATACAACGATAAAGGAATTTGTGAAGATTTTTGTGAGAGGAACAAAGAAATGAAAATACATAGAGGGATAGTTATTGCATCAATCATGGCTGCGTTTTTGTCATACAGCAATATCTATGCAGCCAACGAGTATTCACTTGAAGACCTTTACAGGATTGCCCTTGAACAGTCCGAGAGGATAAAGATATCTGAAGAAGACCTCTATATTGCAGAGAGGGGCAAAGACAAGGCCGTCTCGGTGCTGTTTCCAAAACTTTCCGCATTCGGAAGCTATACAAGATATGATAAAGACAAATTTTCATCCACAGGCGCTGTTATTCAGCCGGAAGATTCCACATCATGGGGACTAAGGCTTGACCAGTCCCTCTCCTTGAGCGGCAGGGAGATTACTGCCTTTAAAATCTCAAAAGAATATATCGAAAAGAGCAAATATGACCTTCATGCAGTGAAGGAGGCATATATTTTCAATGTTGCCTCGACCTATTATGATGTCCTGCGGACAAAGAAGGCTGTTGAAATTGCAAAGAGCAATTTTGATCGGCTGACAAAACACAGGGACGCAGCAGCAATAAGACTTAAAGTCGGTGAGGTGACAAAAACAGACCTGCTCAGGGCAGAGGCAGAGTTGTCGGGCGCCCGTGCGGAACTGGTGAAATCTGAAAATAATCTTAAGCTGACAAAGGCAGTCCTTGCAAGGGTTGCCGGACTAAGCGGAGATTACGATGTTAAGGAGACAGCAGGCAGCAAACAGGATACAGTAGATAACCTTGATTCCTTTAAGCAGACAGCTTTTGCAGAAAGGGCAGAGCTAAAGGTCGTGGAACTGCAGAAGAAGATTGCAGAAGAACAGGTCGGATATTCTAAAGGCGCATACTGGCCGACGCTTTCCATAGAAGGCGTATATACAAAGAAAGATGAAAATCCTGCCTCTACATTTCTGAATAAAGAAAGCATATACGGGGGTATTAAGTTGAACTTCCCTTTCTTTGAAGGAGGTTTGAGAAAGGCTGAAGTGGCAGAGGCAGAAGCAAAAAAGAGACAGTCCGGACTCGTCTATGATGACTTAAAAAAGACGATAGGCATCGAAGTTGAAAATGCCTATCTTGATTTTCAGACACAGAAGGGGGTTTTGAAGTCCCTTGAAGACCAGTTGGCATTTGCAAGGGATAATTACAATTCTGTCTCAAGGCAATACCAGTTCGGCCTTGCCAACAGCATTGATGTCATCGATGCAAACACATTGCTTATCACATCGGAAAGGCAGTTGGCAGATGCGGCTTACAACTATCAGCTTGCCCTGATCAGACTTCAGCGTGTTACCGGACAAATGTTAAAAACAGCGGCAGCGAAGGCTCAAGGAGGACAACATTGATGCGAAAGTTTTTCTCATCTGCAATTCTTCTGCTTTTTTGCACTGTTTTTTTATTTCTTACAGCATGTCAGGGCAGAGATACATCTTCGAAAAAACCAAAATCGGCTCCTGCTGTGCCTGTAAGTGTAAGTACCGCAGTCCAAAGAGATGTTCCTATAGAGTTGCGTGCCATCGGCAATGTCGAGGCATATTCCACTGTATCGTTGAAATCCCGTGTGGATGGGCAGCTTTCCGCAGTTTATTTTCAGGAAGGCAGGGATGTAAAAAAAGGTGAACTCCTGTTTTTAATAGACCCCCGTCCATTCGAAGAGGCAGTAAGACAGGCAGAGGCAAACCTCACGAGAGATGTTGTTCAGGCAGACAATGCCGGAATGGATGCGCAGCGCTATGCCGAACTCTTCAGAGAGGAATTAGTATCGAAACAGCAGTACGACAAGATAAAAACCAACTACGAGGCGTTTAAGGCAATAGTGAAGGCTGACAAGGCAGCGCTTGAAAACGCCAAATTACAACTACAATACTGCTATCTGCGCTCTGCCATGGATGGACGGATAGGAAGCATCCTTGTCAATCAGGGCAATATGATAAAGGCTAACGATACTGTCATGGCTGTTATTAATCAGATCAGTCCAATATATGTGAGCTTCTCTGTACCGGAACAGGAACTAACGAAGATTAAAAAAGCCATGTCTGCCAAAAAATTAAAGACAGAGGCGATTATTCAGGGGTCGGAAACTTACTCTGCTATTGGAGAACTCACTTTTATAAACAATGCTGTGGACCCGGCAACCGGAACTATAATGCTGAAAGCAACTTTTTCGAATAAAGATAAAATGTTGTGGCCCGGACAGTTTGTTAATGTATCGCTTACACTCGGCATTCAACATAATGCAGTTATTATTCCACATCAGGCTGTCCAGACAGGGCAGGAAGGGCAGTATGTATTTGTCGTAAGGTCCGACAACACAGTAGAGCTAAGACCTGTTGTTACAGGCATCAGACGCGATCAGGAAATTACGGTTGAAAAGGGACTTCAGTCCGGAGAGGTCGTTGTCACCGACGGTCAACTAAGACTCGTTGCAGGGGCTAAAGCAGAGATAAAAAAAGACAGATGAATATATCCGATACCTTCATAAAACGGCCTGTTGCAACAACTCTCATCATGCTGGGGATACTCGTCTTCGGCATCATGGGCTATCGCAACCTGCCTGTGAGCGATTTGCCTAATGTGGATTTCCCGACACTGCTTGTCACAGCCAGCCTCCCGGGTGCAAGTCCGGAAACCATGGCATCTGCGGTGGCAACACCTCTGGAAAAACAATTCTCCACAATAGCCGGTCTCGATTCCATGACATCGGTCAATGCGCTTGGAATAACACAGATTACGCTTCAGTTCGACCTGAGCAGAAATATAGACGCAGCAGCCCAGGATGTTCAGGCAATGATAGCAAAGGCAGCATCCCAGCTTCCGGCAGGAATGCCGAGTCCGCCGATATACCAGAAGGTAAATCCGGCAGACCAGCCTATACTTTATTTCGCCCTCACATCTCCAACGCTGCCGCTTTACAGCCTCAATGAGTATGCGGATACATTGATTGCACAGCGCGTCTCGATGGTCAGTGGTGTGGCTCAGGTGCAGATATTCGGGCCTCAGAAATACGCTGTGAGGGTTCGGGTTGATCCAAAGGCTATTGCGAGCAGGAAAATCGGGATAGATGATGTAGAAAAGTCAATAAGAAGCGGTAATGTTAATCTGCCCACAGGCACACTTTATGGGACTCACAGGTTATATACAGTTCAGGCAACAGGCCAGTTAACCACTGCCGCTCAATACGGGCCTCTTATAGTTGCCTATCGCAACGGCTCTCCGGTGAGGCTTCAGGATATAGCGGCAGTTGCCGATGGGGTCGAAAACAACAAGGTGGCTGCGTGGTACGGCACTAATAATGTTTTACAAAGAGCGATAGTCCTCGCAATACAGAAACAGCCGGGCACCAACACGGTGGAGGTGGCAACTGCAGTCAAAGAGCTCACATCTACCCTGAAAAAACAGCTCCCGGCCTCTGTTTCGATGCAGATACTTTACGATCGCTCTGTATCTATTCGTGATTCGGTGAACGATGTCAAATTCACCCTGATGCTGACAGTCTTTTTAGTTATTCTCGTTATATTCCTGTTTTTGCGCAATCTGTCGGCTACGCTCATACCGGCAATGGCCCTGCCTTTTTCAATCGTTGGAACCTTTGCAGTAATGTATTTTATGGGCTACAGCCTCGACAATCTCTCCCTTATGGCATTAACCCTCTCGGTGGGCTTTTTAGTTGACGATGCCATTGTCATGCTCGAAAATATCGTCAGGCATATGGAAAAGGGAGAAAGGCCGATGGATGCGGCATTTAAAGGCTCAAAGGAGATTGGTTTTACGATACTGTCCATGACAATCTCTCTTGTTGCAGTCTTTATCCCCGTGCTTTTTATGGGAGGCATAATAGGACGGCTTTTTCACGAGTTTTCTGTAACCATCAGCGCTGCTATTTTAATATCGGGGATTGTCTCTCTTACACTTACGCCCATGATGAGCAGCCGTTTTATAAGACCTGCTGCAGAGGTCAAACACAACCGCCTTTATCTGGCATCGGAGAGGTTTTTTGAATGGATGCTTAATCTCTATAAAGCGACTCTATCATGGGCGCTGAGGCATCGTTTGTCGATAATTGCAGTCTCTGGCATAGTAATGATTTTGACCGTCTTTCTATTTATAAGGATGCCAAAGGGTTTTTTGCCCGATGAGGATAAGGGGATGGTTTTTGTAGTTACAGAGGCTGCGCAGGGCGTTTCTTTTGACGATATGGTGAGGCACCAGAAGGCGCTTGCAGGGATTGTGCAGAAAGAGCCTTATGTGGAAGGATTCATGTCAGCAGTCGGGCCCGGACCGGGCTCTCCAAGCACCAACAATGGACGGATGTTTATGCACCTTAAACCCCGTTCCGAGCGTGACATGAGTGTGGATGAATTTATAGAGCATTTAAGGCCAAAATTGGCATCGGTGCCAGGGATAAGGGCATTTCTTCAAAATCCGCCAACCATTCGTATAGGAGGACAGCTTACAAAGAGCCTTTATCAGTTTACCCTGAAGGGCTCTGATACCAGGGAGCTTTATCATTACTCCCAGATGCTCGAAGACAGGATGCGCGCGCTGCCAATGCTTCAGGATGTAACAAGCGACCTTCAGATAAAAAACCCGCAATTGAATATAGAGATTGACAGAGACAGGGCAGAGTCATTGGGCGTCACCGCAGAACAGATAGAAAATGCCCTCTGGAATGCCTATGGCTCAAGATGGATATCTACAATTTATGCGCCTAACAACCAGTATCAGGTTATCATTGAAGTAAAGCCGGAGTATCAGATGGACCCTTCTGCGATTTCGATGCTGTATGTGCGTTCTTCAAAAGGGCAGTTAGTTCCGATCAATGCAGTAGCACGATTAAGTCAGGGGCTTGGCCCCATGACAGTCAATCACTCAGGGCAACTGCCTTCTGTAACCATCTCCTTTAATTTAAAGCCGGGCGTATCTCTCGGCGATGCTGTCTCGGCAATAGATAAGCTTTCGCGTTCTACACTGCCCGGCTCGATAACAACAAGTTTTCAGGGGGCTGCCCAGGCGTTTCAGTCCTCTCTCAAGGGATTGGGTCTTTTGCTGATTATGGCTGTGTTTGTAATATACATGGTGCTTGGAATACTCTATGAAAGCTTCATACATCCTGTAACAATACTTTCAGCCCTTCCATTTGCCGGTTTTGGCGCCCTTGTAACATTAATGCTCTTTGGGGTTGATTTGAATATCTACTCCTTTGTTGGAATTATACTGCTTATAGGACTTGTTAAAAAGAATGGAATAATGATGATTGATTTTGCACTGGATGCTCAGAGGGAAAGGAATAAGAATGCAATTGATGCCATTTATGAGGCATGTATCATAAGATTCAGACCTATCATGATGACAACCATGGCAGCGCTCCTCGGCGCATTGCCGATCGCCATCGGTTTTGGCGCAGGCGCAGAGGCCCGTCGTCCACTGGGTCTTACAGTTGTCGGCGGACTGTTGTTTTCGCAGATGCTCACACTTTATGTTACTCCTGTTGTTTATGTGTATATGGATAGATTGCAGGGGAGGCTTATGAAAAAGTCAAAAGTCAGGAGTCAGGGAGGCTAATATGCAGAGGTTATTTCCAATCATAATAGCAGAGCAACAGTGCAGCAGAGCGGCAGTGCGACAGCCATACTATTTACTGCTTATTATTTGCTGTTTGTTGTTTGTGCTTATTATTCCATTTGAATCGGATGCAGAGGAAGTAATAAAAAAGGGTGAAATGCTCGATCTCCAGAGATGCATCGGGATCGCAATAAAAAGGCATCCAAACATTATTGCTGCCATGAGTACAGTGGATGTGAATCAGAGCAGGATCGGACAGGCACAGGCAAATTATTATCCGCAGTTGAACTGGTCATCAGGCTACAGCAGATACTCTCCTGTTTCCAGAACCACAAGCCGCTCCTTTGATGAATACACGAGCAGCGCCACACTCAAGCAGAATATCTATGACTTCGGCAAAACCGCAACGCAGGTGGATATACAGAGACTGAATCTAAATTCGTCCCGCTTGGACCTTGAGAATACATCAGAACAATTAATCATTAATGTCAAACAGGCATACTATGGACTGCTGCTGGCAAAAAGGAACAGGGATGTAGCCCTGGAGACCGTTAAACAATTTGAGCAGCACCTCGAACAGGCCAGAGGATTTTATGAAGTCGGCACAAAACCGAAATTCGATGTGACAAAGGCAGAGGTGGACCGGAGCAATGCTAAATTAAACCTGATAAAGGCAGAAAATGCATTAAGGATAGCAAAGGTGAACCTCAACAACACCCTCGGTCTGCCTGAGGCGCCCGAATATGAGATCGAGGATAATCTTCTCTTCAAGAAATACGAGATACCCCTTGAAGGTGCGATCAAAAGGGCATATGAAAACAGGCCCGACCTTAAATCAATAATTACAAAAAAGAATGCAGCAGAATCCTCTATAGAACTTGCAAAGAAAGGCTATTATCCAACATTATCGGGCAATGCAGATTACAACTGGGCAGGAGAAACATTCCCCCTCAACCATGGATGGGATGTGGGTGTGACCGTCACATTTCCAATATTCAGCGGATTTTTAACAAAATACCAGGTAAATGAAGCAAGGTCAAATCTGAATGTTTTAAAGGCAAATGAAGAGGCGTTAAGGCAGGGCATATTCCTTGAGGTTCAACAGGCATATCTGGTGCTAATCTTGAGAAGGCCGAGGCATCCCTTGTCGATGCACAGAGGACAATGAATAGAAACAGGGAACTCTTCTCAAGGAATCTCATTGCAAGGAGTGAACTTGACACCTCAGAGACGAATTATGAAACGGCAAAGGCACAGGTAAGTGCATCAAAGGCGCAGGTTTCCCAGGCAGAGGCAGCACTGAAGAATGCAGAGACTAATCTCAGATACACGAGGATATTATCACCTGTGGACGGTATTGTCATATCAAGGAATGTGGATGTAGGGCAGACCGTTGCAGCAACCTTCCAGACACCGACCCTTTTTACCATTGCACAGGACCTCACAAAGATGCAGATTGATACGAATGTGGATGAGGCAGATATCATGCTTGTCTCTGTTACAGAGAGAACGAGAGAAATAGGGATAAGGATGGCTGTTGGTGCAAAGACATGGGACATAAGGCTTCAGTTTATTATTGAGGCACTTACATTATCATTAATTGGCGGTATTACAGGTATCATTATAGGGATAGCAGGTTCAAAGATACTATCAATGCTTGCAGGATGGCCCACAATCGTTTCGCCCCTTTCAATCCTGCTCGCATTTGGTTTCTCCGGATTGGTTGGGATATTCTTCGGCTTTTATCCGGCATACAAGGCATCACTTCTTAACCCAATAGAGGCACTGAGGTATGAGTGAAGGAAGCTTTAGGGATGCCTAACATGAAAAGAATTTTTATCATGCTGTGCGCGTTTGTAATCGTCTTTATCCCTTTCAGAAAATCCCTTGCCGGTGATACTGCAGACCGTATAACCCTTTCCGAAGGACTGAAGATTGCGACAGAAAACAACAGGCTTGTAAAGATCGCATTCAGTGAGAGGGATATATCGTATGAGGATACAATTATTTCACGATCGAAACTCCTGCCGAATATCAATGCGAACATGAGCCA
The DNA here is from genome assembly GCA_021791055.1 of Nitrospirota bacterium. Classification (GTDB taxonomy): domain Bacteria; phylum Nitrospirota; class Thermodesulfovibrionia; order Thermodesulfovibrionales; family Dissulfurispiraceae; genus Dissulfurispira. The sequence goes on from JAJYXI010000017.1 coordinate 25,237, forward strand.
GACCTTTCTGTCCCGCCAGCCCGGAGCGCACATGGGTACGCAGCAGGTTTATACATCGGAGAGAAGCTATTTATCATACGGCATCAATGCATATCAGAGAATATTTTCATTCGGAGCAGACAGTTCGCAGTATGAGGCATCAAAAACATTCTTTGACGCAAAAAAACTCAATGTGGATTTGATGAGAAATATTGTTGCCCTTGACTTTATAAATGCCTATTTCGATGCCCTCGAATCAGAAAAGATGATAGCAGTCGCCCAAAAAGAGGTTGAACGACTTGAATCACATCTGAATGTTGCCCGCAATTTATTTAATGAAGGCGTCATTACAAAGAATGACCTGCTTCAGGCAGAGGTAAGGCTTTCTGATGCAAGGCAGCGGCTTTTGACCTTCAAGAACACAAGGGCAATCAATGCATCGAGGATAAACAACATACTGTCGAGACCTTTAAATTCCCGGGTCATTATTGAGGATGTGCCTGTTAATGCAGTTCCAGTAAAAAAGACGCTGACACTCGACAATGCATGGATAATCGCAGAAAAACAGCGAGTTGAGTTGGGCATCATTGACCGTGAAGTCAAGGCCACAGAGTTTGAGGAGACGGTAAAGAAGGCGGATTACCTCCCCAGATTCTTTGCGCAGGGTGGGTATAATTATACAGAAAACCGCTATCAACTCCATGAAGACAACTGGTCTTTAATCGTCGGAGCAAACATGAATATCTTCAGCGCAGGGGCGACAAAGGCAGAGGTGTCGAAGGTTAAATACAAGAAAGAGCGGCTCCTTGAACAGAGGAATAAGCTTGCTGATGACATAAAACTCGAAGTGGAAAAGAATTATCGGGACATGAAAAATGCTGCTGAAAAAATTAATGTAACAAAGGATGCCGTTGGTCAGGCCGAGGAGAATCTGAGGATTAATAAGATCAGATATGAAGAAGGCATTGGCACTGCAACCGATGTGCTGGACGCAATAACGCTCCTTACAACTGCAGAGACGAATTATTACAGGGCAATGTATGAATTTAAAAGGGCTGAGGCTGGTTTTATGTATTCCGTAGGCCGGGATATGGTATCCGCATATAAGTAACTAAAGGCTTTTCGGCACACCTGCTATCCATGTGATGCGAAAGAATCGCTCAATTTAGGCGATATATGGAGGTTTTTATGGACGAAGTAAAGACAAGCAACAACAAAAGAAAGAAAATCGCAATCATCATTTTCAGCGCCATTGTTCTGATAGGTGCGGCAACCCTGTATTTTTATCTAAGCTATAAGGCTGCACACATTACCACTGATGATGCCTTTGTTGAGGGCAATATACACACAATTGCGTCTAAGGTTCCCGGCACTGTGAAAATGATTTATGTAAAAGACAATCAGCCTGTTAAAAAAGGAGACCTTCTGTTGGAAATAGACCCGGCAGATTTTGATGTGAAAGTAAAAGAAGCTGCAGCAGGCCTTGATGCAGAAAAGAACAGGCTTTTTGAGGCTGAGAAAAAGATAGAGGTAGCAAAAAGAAAATTATCAGAACTTGAGGCTGCTGTTGAGACAGCAAAGGCGAATCTGCAGCTTCAGGAGGCAAATCTGAGACAGGCAGAAAGGGACATAAAGAGGGCTGAAGCGCTTTTCAATAAGGATGCAATTTCCAAAGAGAGGTATGAGAAGACAAAGACAGCCTATGAGGTGTCTAATGCACAGCTCAAGGCTGCCAAAGAGCAGTTGAGGCAGGCAGAGAAGGCTGTCGAGACCCAGAGGACAGTGATAAGACAGGTCGAGACCGAGAGGTCAGTTCTGCAATCTTCAATACGACAGAGGGAGGCAATACTGGAAGCAGCTCGGCTAAATTACGGATACACAAAGATTTATGCGCCTTCCGATGGATATGTCACCAAAAAATCTGTGGAAATCGGCAACCAGATACAGGCTGGGCAGCCTTTGATGGCTGTCGTTGCACTGGACAGTATATACGTCATTGCCAACTACAAGGAAACACAACTGCAAAAGATAAAGCCGGGACAGAGCGTGAAAATAAAGGTGGACACATATCCCGGAAAGACGTTCATGGGAAAAGTCGAAAGCATAATGGCAGGTACGGGTGCGTCATTCTCCCTTTTTCCTCCTGAGAATGCCACAGGAAATTATGTGAAGGTAGTTCAGAGGATACCTGTAAAGATATTGCTCGATAAGGATACGGATCGTGAGCGTATATTGAGAGTCGGGATGTCTGTAGTGCCGACGGTGATTATGGAGTAACAATCAGTATAAATGTGATATGGTAGCGAGATTATATTTGAACTATGAATAAATGGCTCGTTGCAATAACCGTGATGCTCCCCACCCTCATCGAGATTGTGGACACTTCTGTTGTCAATGTTGCCCTCGACCATATCAGGGGAAGCCTCTCTTCAGGCATAGATGAATCCACATGGACAATTACATCCTATCTTGTGTCCAACGCAATCATAATCCCGATGACAGGCTGGTTGAGCAGGGTATTCGGAAGAAAGAGGTATCTGATATTTTCCATAACATTATTTACAATCAGCTCATTTTTATGCGGCTCTGCATGGAGTCTCAAGAGTCTCGTTTTTTTCAGGATTCTTCAAGGAATCGGCGGCGGGGCGCTTCAGCCCATCTCGCAATCAATACTCCTTGAGACATTTCCGCCCCGTCAGCATGGCATGGCAATGGCTATTTTTGGAGTCGGGATAATGTTCGGGCCCATCATCGGCCCTCTCTTAGGAGGCTGGATTACAGACAACTGGTCATGGCACTGGATATTCTATATAAATGTCCCCATCGGCATAATTTCTATCCTGCTGGTAATGTTCTTTATCGTAGACCCTCCATATATGAAGAGGATGAAGATGAAGATAGACTACTGGGGGCTTGCATTCCTCGCCATTGGCCTCGGATGCCTCCAGATAGTCCTCGATAAGGGTGAGCGGGAAGACTGGTTCCAATCCGGATTTATCGTAACACTGAGCATAATATCGGTTATCTCACTAATACTTTTTATAATTGTGGAGATGTTTGCAGAGCATCCCATTGTAAATCTCAAGGCATTTAAAAGCATCTCATTCAGCACAGGGAATATCGTAATGTTTTTTGGGTTCTTCAATCTCTTTGCGAGCATTGTCCTGCTTCCCATATATCTCCAGACACTTATGGGATATACCGCAACCCTTGCCGGACTAGTGCTTGGCCCGGGCGGCATTGCAACAATGGTAACCCTTATTATTACAGGCAGACTGATAAACAAAGTCAATCCCAAAGGAATTCTGGCCTTTGGAATTATCGTCTGTGCCTATGCAACATATCTCATGTCGCAGTTTAATCTTTACGCCGATTTTTATACTGTGTCATGGCCGAGGATTGTCTTGGGAGTCGGCATGGGGTTCTTCTTTATTCCCCTTACAACATTGACCATGTCAGGCATTAAAAAAGAGGAGATGGGGAATGCCACTGCCATATATAATCTTTTAAGGAATTTAGGAGGTAGTTTCGGGGTTGCCTTTGTAACCACAACACTTTCAAGGCGTGCCCAGTTTCATCAGTTCCGTCTTGTAGAATACCTGACCCCATTTGATACAGCTTATCAGTTTGCATCAAATCAAACAAAGCAGATATTGGAGTACAGAGGTGTTGGAAGCTCTATATCAGAATACGGTGGTCTCAATGCGATTTATGAGCAGTTCATAAGGCAGGCATCAATGATGTCATTCAACGATGCCTTTTATCTTACAAGTATTATAATGATATGCATTCTTCCCCTTGTTCTTTTAATGAAAAGGGGCAAGGTCAGTGCGCCATCCGAAATGCATTAATATGCTATAATCATCCTTATGAAAGATATAAAACTTGAAGAACTAAATCCTGTTGTCTCAAACATAATAATGCCTTTCGTCGAGGACATTCTCAAGGGATATGATGAAAATATACATTCAATTCATATTGTTGGAAGCGCTGTAACACCTGATTTTAATGAAAAGACATCCGACATAAACTCCGTAATTATTCTTAGCGAAATAAATCTTAACTTTGTTGAATTCCTTGCCCCTTTTGGTAAAAGATACGGCAAACACAGAATTGCCGCTCCTTTGATTATGACGCCTGAATATATACAGGGCTCCCTCGATGTCTTCCCCATAGAGTTTCACGATTTCAGGCTGATCCACAAAACTGTTGTGGGAGAGGATGTATTAAGCGGGTTGCAGATTAAGAGGGAATACCTGAGGCTTCAATGCGAACGTGAGGCAAAAACAAAGCTTATAGGTCTCAGGCAGGGTTATATCTCTTCCAGCGGCGACAAAGAACTTATTGCCACACTCCTTGTAAGGTCATTTACCGGCTGCATCCCCCTTTTCAGGGCAATTATTCATTTGCTCGGCAAAGAACCTCCTATTATAAGGCATGATGTAATTGAAACATTTCAAGGGATTGCTGCAGCGGATTCGGATATCTTTGAAAAATTGATGCTGCTCAGGAATAAACAAATCAAGCCTTCAAGGGAAGAGCTTAATTCTATCTTTGAGCAGTATTACCGGGCCATTGAAAGAATAGTTAAGATTATAGATGAACTCCAGTCGTAAGCCAAAGGCAGAAGTTAAGAGGTTGAGAGGTTTAGAGGATGAGAATTCCCTGTCTTTATTATTTTTTTTCTTAACCTCTTATCTTCTCATCTTCTTATCTTCTGTTTCTTTTGCCGCTACTCCTGAACCTCCTTCCACGCCGCCCAATTATGTGGTTGATCTTGCCGGAATTATCAGAGACGATGCAGAGGCACAACTAAACTCATACCTGAGAGAGCTTGAGCAAAAGACCACGGCACAGGTCGTTGTCCTTACAATTCAAAGCCTTGACGGAGAAGACATTGCAGGATTTTCCATAAGAATGGCTGAGAAATGGAAGCTTGGTCAGAAAGGGAAGGATAATGGCTTGCTTATAACTGTAGCCCTACAAGACAGAAAATACCGCTTTGAGACAGGATATGGACTTGAAGGTATTCTGCCCGACAGCCTTGTAGGCTCCATAGGAAGGCAATACCTTGTACCGTATTTCAAAAAGGGTGATTATAGTACAGGTATATTTAATACAACACTTGCAACGGTTCGAATTATATCTGCCAGCGAAGGTGTTGAGATAACAGGGATGCCTGAAATAAAGGTAAAAGGCAAAAGGGTAAAGGGAATCGGGCTTTTTGATGCTATAATAGTCTTTGCTGTTTTTGCAGTAGTCGTTTATTTATTTATAAGACATCCGAGGCTCCTTCTCTTGCTCCTGTTCAGTTCTTCCATGGGAGGCAGAAGGGGCGGATGGTCAGGAGGCGGAGGCTTTGGTGGAGGCGGTTTTGGTGGAGGCGGCGGTGGCGGCGGAGGAGGATTTGGAGGCGGCGGTGCATCAGGAGAATGGTAATATTTAAAATATAAAAATAAAGGAGGTTTCTAATGAGTAACGGACTAAAGATAGCATTGGCAATTGTCGGCGTTATTGTACTAATCGGCATTGTGCTTGCCGGATGGGGTATAGGTCAGTACAACAGGGTGATTTCCATGGACGAACAGGTGAAGGCTCAGTGGGCACAGGTGGAAAACCAGTTGAAGAGAAGGTATGACCTGATTCCCAACCTTGTGGAGACAGTAAAAGGATATGCAAAACACGAAAAGGAGATATTTGAAAACATCGCTGAGGCAAGGACTAAGTATTTTCAGGCAAAAACCACAAAGGACAAAATTCAGGCATCCAATGCACTTGAAGGTGTATTGTCAAGGCTTCTTGTGCTAAGAGAAACCTATCCTCAGTTAAAGGCGAATGAGAATTTTTTGAAACTGCAAGACAGCCTCGAGGGAACAGAAAACAGGATATCTGTTGAGAGAAAGAGATACAACGAGGCTGTTCAGACAATAAACACATACAGAAGGACTGTCTTCGGAAGGGTCTTCTCTGCAATAGCAGGCGTTGGAGAGGCAGCATATTATGAAATTCCGGCTGCTGAAAAAGAGGCACCAAAGGTGAAATTTTAAGAGCAAAAGGGGGACAATGTCCCCCTTTTGAAATTCCCCTCAACTATTTTATAAAATACAGAAGTTACTATGCCCAATAAAATAGATATACCTGTTACGGGAATGACATGCGCTGCATGCACTGCTGCCATTGAAAGGGCACTGCCAAAAATAGAGGGAATAAAAGGTGTTGTAGTAAATTTCCCTGCAGAGAGGGCTGCTGTTGAATTTGCTGACCCTAAAAATCCCGTCCAATTGCAGACCATTATTGATAGCATTAAGGACGAAGGCTACGGCGTTTCCACAATAAAAGTGGAGTTCGCAGTAAAGGGAATGACCTGTGCAGCGTGTGTTGGAGCAGTGGAAAGGGCTTTGAAAGAACTCTATGGAGTTCTTACTGTTACTGTCAATCTCGCAGCAGAAAAGGCTTCTGTCGAATATATCCCTACCATAGTCGGGTTTGAAGACTTTAGAAGGATAATAAAAGAGGCAGGTTATTCTGCAGAGCAGATAACAGAAGAATTTGTTGATAGAGAGCGTGAGCAGAGGGAAAGGGAGTTTCAGGCATTAAAGAGACAATTCATTGTTAGCGCAATGCTTGCGGCACCGATTATCATCGGAAGCATGCTCACAATTCCTGTATTATCAAACTGGTATCTATTATTCCTCCTTGCAACGCCTGTACAGTTCTGGAGCGGAATGAGGTTTCACAAGGCTGCCCTTTCAGCCCTCAGACACCGCACGACAAATATGAATACGCTTATAAGCGTTGGAACAACATCGGCTTATGTCTATAGTCTCGCTGCCACATTTATGCCGCAGTTGTTTTTCAAAGGCGGAGTAACTCCCCATATATATTTCGATACATCTGCAACCATAATAACCCTTATCCTTTTGGGAAAGCTGCTTGAAGCACGGGCTAAGGGTAAGACATCAGAGGCCATAAGAAAACTCATGGGGTTACAGGCAAAGACAGCCTCTGTTTTAAGGGATAGCGCTGAAAAAGAGGTTCCAATAGAAGAGGTAATGGTCGGCGATATTGTCATTGTGAGGCCCGGCGGGAGGATTCCTGTGGACGGTGAGGTTATTGCTGGCTACTCAACAGTTGACGAGTCAATGCTTACAGGAGAAAGCCTGCCTGTAGAAAAATCTTCAGGAGATAAGATATTCGGGGGAACTGTAAACAAGGCGGGCAGCTTTAAGCTCAGGGCATTGAGGATTGGCAAAGAGACAGCCCTTGCGCAGATAATAAGGCTTGTTGAAGAGGCTCAGGGAAGCAAGGCGCCAATACAGAGGCTTGCTGATAAAGTCGCATCCATATTCGTTCCCACCGTAATAGGGATCTCAGTGGTCACCTTCTTTGTATGGTTTATATTTGGTCCCAAGCCATCAGTTACCCTCGCATTGATGAATTTCATCGCAGTGCTTATCATAGCCTGTCCCTGCGCATTGGGCCTTGCAACGCCGACTGCGATAATGGTTGGAACAGGAAAGGGAGCAGAGAAAGGGATACTCATAAGGGATGCAGAGGCGCTGGAATTGTCTCATAAGATTGAGGCTGTGATATTGGACAAGACAGGAACGATAACCAAAGGCGAGCCCGAGGTTGTTGATATTACGGGGGTTAATGGCACATCCCCTGATGCCATTCTTCAGATTGCTGCATCGGCAGAAAAACTTTCGGAACATCCCCTCGGGCAGGCAATAGTAAGGAAGGCAATTGATAAGAATATTAAGATTTATGAACCTGCCGAGTTTGTAGCAATACCGGGTGGCGGAATAAAAGCGAAAATCAGGAGTCAAGAGTTAAGAGTTAAGAGTCAAGAACCCCCGGAACTCCGAACTCCTAACTCTGAACTCTATTTAGATGTTTTTATAGGCAACGAAGGCATGATGCAGAAGGAAGGCATAAATATATCGCCGGCGAAGATGTTGTCTGATAAAATATCATCAAAAGCGAAGACCCCTGTGTTTATGGCTGTGAACAACGAGATTAAAGCAGTCTTCTCAATCGCCGATACAATAAAGGAAGGATCTGCAGAGGCAATAGAAGCGCTTAAATCCATGGGAATAGAAGTCGTGATGCTTACCGGTGATCATCAGAATACCGCTCATGCAATCGCAAGGGAGGTTGGTATTGAAAGGTTCTTTGCCGAGGTTCTGCCTGACCAGAAGGTTGAGGCTGTAAGGAGGATAAAGTCAGAAGGCAAGATAACTGCCATGGTCGGCGATGGGATTAATGATGCACCGGCCCTTGCAGAAGCCGATGTGGGGATTGCAATAGGCACAGGTACAGATATAGCCATCGAGGCATCGGATATAACATTAATAAAAGGCAATCTGAAAAGCGTTGTTGATGCCATAAGGTTAAGCAAACTTACTATTAGGACAATTAAGCAGAATTTATTCTGGGCATTCTTTTATAATGTAGTGGGTATTCCGGTTGCAGCAGGCCTGCTTTATCCATTTGGAGGCCCGCTGCTTAACCCGATGATTGCTTCAGCAGCGATGGCATTCAGCTCTGTTTCTGTTGTTAGTAATTCTTTAAGACTGCGAAAGAAAACTATTTAAGCGGAGAGTAATTAATGCAAAGAACGGTTTATGTAGCAGACGATGTTCCTACCAATATCGAGCTTGTCGAGGCTGTCTTTAGGAATGATTCAAATATTGTTATCAGAAAGGCAGGAGATGGAAAGGAGCTTCTTGAGTCCATGGAAAAGGACGGCCTTCCTGATCTAATAGTCCTTGACCTTATGATGCCTGTGATGGACGGCTTTGATGTCCTGAAGAAATTAAAGGATGAGAGAGAAAGGAATTATTTTCCCATTATTGTCCTGTCAGCCCTTACAGACAAGCAAAGCATCATAAATGCCCTGTCTCTTGGAGCTGACGACTATGTGACAAAGCCCTTTTTCGTAGAAGAGCTTAAGGCCAGAGTTTATAACATGCTGAAGCTTAAGGAGAGGGATGAATTCTTAAATACATCCCTCGATGTTATGGAGTCGAATCTTTTAGAAAAGCTACAGATGTTAGAGCATACTCAGCTTGAGATTATAATAAGGCTCGGTAAGGCATCCGAATTCAGGGACGACGAGACAGGAAGGCATATCGAGAGGATATCCGATTATGTGAATTTGATAGCCGAAGAGATCGGCATGAACCACGAACAGAGCATGATGATGAGGTATGCATCGCCAATGCATGATGTCGGAAAGATAGGCATACCGGACGGAGTGCTTCTTAAGCCGGGGAAATTAACAGAAGACGAATTCAAGATAATAAAGCTGCACACAGTCATAGGCGGCAAGATCCTCAGCGGGACAACACTTCCTCTCCTCGAACTTGCCAGAGAGATCGCATTAAGCCATCACGAAAGGTGGGACGGCAACGGCTATCCCCTCGGATTAAAAGAAAAGGATATTCCAAGATCAGGAAGGATAGTGGCTATTACAGATGTATTTGATGCCCTCACATCAGACAGGATATATAAGGCTGCATGGCCTATCGAAAAGGCATTGGATTATATAAAAGACCAGAGAGGAAAACAATTCGACCCTGATGTGGTTGATGCATTTTTCAATGTTGTGGACAATATAATACAGATTAAAAAGGCAAAGGCTGATGCAGTCACGGTCAAGCCTATAATTCAGCAAATCATCGACGGCGATGTCAGCATCGAAGAGTTAGTGGAGCGGTGGAGATAAATTCCCTTCTCGTAATCCCCCTCGGAGGGCTTGATGAAATCGGTCTGAATATGACCGTTTTTCAGTACTCCGATGACCTTATCGTAGTTGATGCAGGTCTTATGTTTCCCGAAGAAGATATGCTCGGTGTGGACTTTGTCATACCTGACTTTTCCTACATCCTCGAAAACAGGGAAAAGGTAAGGGGAATAGTTCTTACTCATGGGCATGAAGACCATACAGGAGCATTGCCATTTTTACTGAAGGAAATGAATGTGCCTGTTTACGGTACACCGTTAACACTTGCGCTTGTTAGAGAAAAATTAAGAGAGCACAACATAACCGACATACCCCTTATCCCCATCAGGCCGAGAGATACCATTACCCTCGGCGCTTTTAATATAGAATTTATGAGGGTTACGCACAGCATAGTGGACGGAGTTGGTCTTGCAATAAATACACCTCTTGGAAATATTATCCATACAGGCGATTTTAAGCTTGACCCGACACCTGTTGACGGAGAGTTGATGGATTTTCATAAATTCTCAGAGTACGGAGAGAAAGGAACGCTGTTGATGCTATCCGACAGCACCAATGCGGAAAAGGGAGGATTCACATTCTCAGAAAAAGAGGTAAGAAGGGCCTTTGAAGACATATTCTCAAAGAAAAAGGGAAGGATAATTATAGCTACATTTGCATCGAATATACACCGCATCCAGCAGGTAATCGATGTGGCGCTGCAGTACGGAAGACGCATAATAATGTGCGGCAAAAGCATGGTAGCCAATTCACAGATTGCCCTTGACCTCGGTTATCTGAAGATGCCCGAAAACACATGGGTGAGGCTCGAAAACCTGAAAGACCTGCCTGACGATAAAGTGGTGATAATAACCACAGGAAGTCAGGGAGAGCCTATGAGCGTCCTTTCGAGGATTGCCATAGACGAGCACAAACATATAAGAATAAAAGAGGGAGACACGGTTATCCTCTCGGCAAAGATGATTCCCGGCAATGAGCGTTCTATAGGGAGAATAATAAACCACCTTATGAGGAGAGGGGCTGATGTAATATACGAAAAGGTCTCCGAGATACATGTATCGGGACATGCCTCAAAGGAAGAATTGAAACTCATGATCAACCTTGTGAAACCAAAATATTTTATGCCTATACACGGGGAATACAGGCATCTGAAATATCATGCAAAATTGGCTGAAAAGTCAGGGGTGCTGCCTGAAAATATATTTATTATGGAAGACGGCGCAGTCCTCGAGATAACAGGGACAGGCGCATCGAAAAATGGAAAGATAAACTCAGGAAGAATATTTATTGACGGCAAGGGAATCGGCGGTGTTGAAGGCATGGTGCTTAGGGACAGGAAGAGGCTTGCGCATGACGGGATAGTAATTGTGCTTGTGGGCATAGAGAAGCTCACGAAGAAAATCGTCTCGGGGCCTGAGATAATATCGAGGGGGTTTATTTTTGAGGATGCATCGCAGGATATAATAAATGAGGTCAGGGATCTGATGAATAATACGCTGACGGGTCTCGAAGATGATATAATCTCCGATATCAGCCTTATTCAGGCAAAGTTAAGGTCTACGCTCAAAAAATATCTGAGAAACACAATGGACAGAAAGCCCATGATAATGCCGATAATAATGGAAGTATGAATGAGAAAAATTCCATATCTCCACATAATTTTATTTATCGTAACTTTTTTAACAACTCTTACTGCCGGCGCATTACAGAAGGGTGTGAGCATATTCAGAGAGCCGGGAAGGATAATAGAAGGTTTGCCTTTTGCTGGCACATTGATGACAATTCTTCTGTGCCATGAATTATCCCACTACATTGCATCAAAAAAGCATCACACAAAGGCGACCCTTCCGTATTTTATCCCTGCTCCATCAATAATAGGCACATTCGGCGCATTCATAAAAATGAAATCACCCATAATCACCAGAAAGGCGCTTATTGATATAGGCGCATCAGGTCCTATATCAGGTTTTATTGTCTCTGTAATAGCCTGCATTGTCGGCCTCAGCATGTCGGAGATTGTTTCGGTGTCAAGCACCGAAGGAGCATTGAGCCTTGGAGATTCCATTTTGTTTTCTTTTTTATCCAGAGCGATATTAGGAGCTGCCCCTGACCATTACGATATTCTCCTTCATCCTGTTGCCTTTGCAGGATGGATTGGTCTTTTTGTTACATCGCTGAATCTTATTCCTGTCGGTCAGCTTGACGGAGGGCATATAGCCTTTGCAATTATGGGCGAAAGGCACAGGTATGTATCCATAGTCCTTGTCGTTATACTCGCAATACTGGGAATCTTTTACTGGGAGGGATGGGCATTATGGGCAGTGCTGATGCTTGTCCTCGGCATCAAACACCCTCCTGTGCTTTACTGGGAAGTCCCGCTCGACCCGAAGAGAAGGGTTGTCGGAATCCTCACTTTTATAATCTTCATAATCACATTCATACCGTCGCCGTTTAAACTGTTGTAATGAGATTCATCGAGATCACAAGCCCTGCAAACCCCATAATTAAGGAAGCCTTAAAGATAAAGGAGAAGCACGCCAGATACAGGCATGAGGTGTTTTTGATAGAAGGCCCGCATCTGATGGAAATGGCAGCAGCATCTCCTGCCGTTGATATTAAAAGGGTATTTTTTACGGAAGACTTCTCAACAAAAAAAGAAGGCCAGCGGTTTTTAAGACAGCTTTCTAAAAAAGAAGTTCAGTTAATAGAAACATCAGGACATATCCTCTCAAAACTCACGGATACCGAGACACCTCAGGGAATTGTGGCTATTGTATCCTGTAAAGCAATAGTCTTGGCTGAAATCAGTTTCAAAGGAATCCCTTTTATTGTCGTCTGTGACGGTATTCAGGACCCCGGAAATCTTGGTACAATTATCAGAGCGTCTGATGCAGCAGGCGCTGATGCGGTGGTAATCCTTCCCGGGACATGCGATGCCTTTATGCAAAAGACTATAAGGGCGACTGCAGGGAGTTTATTTAACATGCCTATCGTCTATTCCGAACCAGAAGCTCTATTCAATTATCTTGATTCAAAAAGTATTGCGCTGTACGCAGCAGATGTTCGTGCACAGGTGTCAATTTATGAATCTGACCTTAAACAGCCAGCAGCCATTGCCTTTGGAAATGAAGCGCATGGTGTCAGCGAATTATTGCTTAAAAGGGCAAAAGGTTTGAAAATTCCTATTTTGGGCAAGGCGGAGAGCCTGAATGTTGCTATGGCAGCGTCTGTGTGCCTGTATGAGATAGTGAGGCAGAGAATGTTTTTGGATTAACATTTTTCAGCATAATTGGTTATACTAACTTATATTAAAAATAGAATCGAAAGGAGAGTTTCATATGCAGGTTATTCTTAAAGAGGATGTTAAAGATTTAGGTCACATAGGGGATTTGGTCAATGTCAAGGAGGGATATGCGAGGAATTTTCTGATACCAAAGGGGCTTGCTGTAGAGGCAAATCCTAAAAATCTCAAGGCACTGGAGCACGAAAAGAGAAAGATACAGGAACTCGTAAAGAAGGCAAAGACTGCTGCCGAGGAGCTCGCATCAAAGGTCTCAGGAACAACCGTTACAATAAAGGCCAAGGCAGGAGAGGAGGATAGGCTTTTCGGCTCTGTCACTGTCATGGATATTGCGGATGCTCTGAAAAAAGAAGGCATGGATATTGACAAAAAGAAGATTGTAATGGAAGAACCCATAAAGAGGCTTGGCAATTATACGGTTAGTGTGAAGATACATTCAGAGGTTTCAGCACAGCTCAATGTTCAGGTAGTAAGTGAGTAAATGAGTAAATGGGTAAAAGAGTAGATGAGTAAATTAGAAAAAATTGATTAAAATTTTAAAATCTCATCAACTCATATACTCATGTACTCATTAACCTAATTTGGAGGACCATTGAGAGAGATTGATTTAAGTCCAAAAGATATGCCAAGAGATATGATAGACAAACTGCCTCCCCAGAATATAGAAGCAGAGCAGTCTGTCCTTGGCGCCATCATACTCGATAACGAAGCACTGTCGAAGTCTCTCGAGGTGCTCAGTCCAGATGACTTCTACAAAGATACCCACAGGCGGCTGTACAATGCAATGCTTGGGCTTTTTGAGAAGAACGAGCCGATAGACATTGTGACCCTGACGGATTATCTGAGAAAAAAAGACGAGCTTGAGGCAGTAGGCGGTATTTCTTATCTTTCATATCTTGCAAATACAATCCCGACATCAGCAAATATACGGTATCACGCAAAGATAGTCAGGGAAAAGGCCCTGCTGAGGTCATTGATACAGACAGCTACCCACATTACTTCAAGGGTTTATGAGGACAGCCTTGATGCAGATGAAATGGTTGATTACGCAGAGAAGATGATATTCGACATTGCGGACAAGAGGACAAAGACCTCTTTTGCAAGTCTGAAGGATGTTATTAAGGACACCTTCAAGATGATAGAGCATCTCTATGATAAAAAAGAGGCCATTACAGGCGTTCCTTCGGGCTTTAAGGACATTGACGAATTGACATCAGGATTTCAGCCCAGTGATTTGATAATCATCGGCGGCAGGCCCGGTATGGGCAAGACCGCATTTGCGCTTAATATAGCCCAGCATGTGGCCATTGATTTGAAAGAGCCTGTGGCAGTATTCAGCCTTGAGATGTCAAAGGAACAGCTTGCCATGAGAATGCTTTGTGCAGAAAGCATGGTTGATGCCTCCCATGTTAGAAAGGGTTTTATAAGCAAACAGGACTGGCCGAAGCTGACAAATGCTGCAGGAAGGCTTGCCGATGCCCCAATATTTATAGACGACTCCTCTGCCATTACAGTGCTTGAGGTTCGTGCAAAGGCAAGGAGACTTAAGATGGAGCATGGAGGACTGAGCCTTGTTGTGGTTGACTACCTCCAGCTCATGAGGAGCAGGGGAAATTTTGAGCGCAGGGAGCAGGAGATATCAGAGATATCGAGGTCTTTAAAGGCACTTGCAAAGGAGTTAAGGGTGCCTGTTGTTGCATTGAGCCAGTTAAACAGGGCTGTTGAACAGAGGGGCGAGAAAAAACCCACCCTTGCCGACCTCAGGGAATCAGGGGCAATAGAGCAGGATGCTGATGTGATTATGTTCATTTACAGGGATGAGATCTATAATAAAAACAATCCATCTAATAAAGGCAAGGCAGAGGTCATTCTTGCAAAACAGAGGAACGGGCCTACAGGCACGGTTAATCTTACATACCTTGCAGACAGCACGAGGTTTGTTGATTTTGCGAACATGTCCTACGAATCTGAAGAGGAAGTTTATTGATGAAGAGGTCAGCGGCAGTAGCTGGGCAATTTTATTACGGCACTGCATCGAGACTGAAAAACCAGGTAGCCCAGTATATTATTGAAGGTGCAGTAAAAGAGAAGGCCATAGGCGTTATATCACCCCATGCCGGATTGATGTACTCAGGCCATGTTGCAGGCGCTGTATATTCCTCAATACAATTCCCAAAAACCTTTATCCTCATAGGTCCGAATCATACAGGGCTTGGTGCAAATGTATCCATGATGGTTTCAGGTCAGTGGGAGATCCCAACAGGGACATTCCCCATTGATAATGATCTCGCCGGAAAGATATTGCAGAAAGCGCCTTATGTATCAGAAGATGTACAGGCACATATATTTGAGCATTCCCTTGAGGTGCAACTGCCGTTTATAGCCTATTTTTCGGACAGTGTTAAGATTGTTCCAATAACCGTGATGAGTGCTTCGCTTCAGGAATGCAAGAAGATTGGAGAAGGGATTGCAGATTCTATAAAAGAAATTGGTTATGATGTGGTTATAGTGGCAAGCTCTGATATGAGTCATTATGAACCTGACGATGTTGCGAAGAGGCTCGATAGCCTTGCCATTAATGAGATGCTTAACCTAAGTCCAGAGGGCTTATATAATATTGTTCACAAGGAAAGAATCTCCATGTGCGGTTTCCTGCCTGCAACCATAATGCTTTATGCTGCAAAGGCATTGGGCGCTAAGGAGGCAAGGCTTGTAAAATATGCCACATCAGGCGATGTGAGCGGAGATTATGAGCATGTTGTAGGATATGCCGGAGTGATAGTTAAGTGAGTAGCCAGAAGTCAGAAGTCAGAAGTGCAGTTATTTTAGCCGGCGGTGAGAATCGAAGATTTCCTACCATCAAGAGTTTTATAAAAGTTAATGATTCCTCAATTATCGAGAAAAATATTGCCTTACTGAAAGAGATGTTTGATGAGGTATTTATCAGCAGCAATATGCCAGAGATATATTTTTATCTTGGAGCGCCACTAATAGGTGATGTTCTTCCATCAAGAGGGCCTATGTCCGGAATATATTCGTCACTAATTAATGCAAGAGGAGACACTGTTTTTGTTGTAGCCTGCGACATGCCGTTTGTGAAAAAAGAGGTTATTTCTTTTATTTGTAAAAAGCACGCGGAATCGCTGAATTCTAAATCTATTCGGGGGGAATTTCAAAGGGGGGACACAATGTCCCCCCTTTGCCCTGATGCCACAATCCCGATATATAACAAAGAACCACAGCCCCTGTTCGGTGTATACTGTAAGACAATTTTGCCTTATCTTGAGGATTGTGTGCTGAATGATAAGACATCAATGAAGCGTCTGTTAAGTGAAATTAACACTAATTTTATAGAAGAGTCTGATATAATGACAATAGACCCTGAAGGCAGGTCATTTGTTAATATAAATACGATGGAAGACTATGAAAAAATAGCTCATGGCTCATGGCTGGCTCATAGTAGAAAACTATGAGCTATGAGCCAATAAGGAGGTAATTTATGTTTGGTCTTGGAATGCAGGAGCTGATAATAATATTGGTAATCGTTCTTATCCTGTTTGGCGCTAAGAGATTGCCTGAGCTTGCAGGGGGTATAGGTAAGGCGATTAAGAGCTTTAAAAAAGGAGTGTCCGAGCCTGACGAGATAGATGTGACCCCTAAAAAGACAGTCTCAGAAGGCAAGGAAGAGGCTAAGGAAGAGAAAAAGGCGTAAGATAAAGGTGAACAGAGGTGCCATTGCTGAAATAGATTTAAATTCTATTTCCAATAATCTCAGGGTTATAAAAGACCTGTCCAATAACCGTCCTGTAATAGCCGTTGTAAAGGCAGATGCCTATGGGCATGGCGCTGTGGATATTTCGAGAAAACTGGTCAATGAAGTGGATTATCTCGCAGTAGCCTTTACAGGAGAGGCAAGGGAATTAAGGGATTCAGGCATAAATATTCCCATCATTGTGCTTTTTGATCCTGATGCAGCGGATATTTTCAAATATAATCTCATCCCTGTGATTGGAGATAAAAAAACAGCCATTACCTTATCTAAAGAGGCAGAGAAAAATAACAGAAATGTCAGCGTGCATGTTAAGGTTGATACAGGAATGGGAAGGCTGGGTTTTACAGAAAATACGACCAAAGAGATATTGGAAATTGCGAATCTAAGAGGCATAAGCATTGATGGTGTAATGAGCCATTTTTCCGAGGCAGATTTATTAGATACATCCTTTGCCATGATGCAGATTAACAGATTTAATGCTATTAAGGCTGAACTGTTAAATAACGGCCTGAATGTAAGGCTTTTTCATATAGCCAACAGCGCTGCTGTTGCGACACTGCCTGAATCCCGTTTTGATGCAGTAAGGCCAGGATTGATGTTGTATGGATACTCGCCAATACAGAAGACAGAAGTCAGAAGTCAGAAGTCAGAACTAATTCCTGCAATGACCGTTAAAGCAAAAATATTAGCCTTGAGAAGACTCCCGACAGACACTCCCATAAGCTACGGCAGGACTTTTATTACAAAGCGTGACAGCCTTATAGGTGTTATACCGATTGGTTATGCCGATGGCTTCAGCAGACGGTTCTCAAACAATGCTGAAGTGCTTGTAAGTGGTAAAAAAGTCCCTGTGGTCGGCCGTGTTTGTATGGACCTGACAATGATTGATTTAACAGATGTAGAACATGTGGAAGAAGGAGATGAAGCTATCATTATCGGAAGGCAGGGGAATGAATCTATTGATGCAGCCGAGCTTGCATTAAGGGCAGATACGATCCCCTATGAAATATTAACATCTCTTGGAAATATGGCGAAAAGGGTTTATAATAGCTGAGATGGAAAACTTGAAAGGAGGTGAAGGACTGATGGTGAGGATTCCTTTTATGAGAGAGGTTGCATGGTGTCTTGTCTTTGCAATGTTTATTATCGGTATTGCCCCAAAGGTCGAGGCAGGTTTTGCTCCGTCAGAGGCGATTGCCCTTGCTCAGGTTGACAGGGCTGCAGACATGGACAGGATACAGAAGGTTCTTGAGACAAAGATGATTAAGGACAGGCTCGAAAAGTTAGGCTTTACTCAGGATGAGATTAATAGCCGCCTTGCGCAGCTCAGCGACCAGCAGATGCACCAGCTTGCCCTCCAGCTTGATGACCTGAAGGTCGGAAAGGACGATGGCCTCGGTATTATTATTGCTCTCCTTGTAATAGCGATACTGGTTGTAATCTTATTGCAGTTGACAGGTCATAGGGTCGTAGTGACGAAATAGATATTAAAAAGGCAAAAGGCTATGGGCAAGAGGCAAGAGGGAAAAAACGGACAAAAGACATCGAATAATTATCCATTGCCTGTAGCCTTTTGCATATTGACTGTTATATTTTTTATTCTCTGTTCTTGCTCGACGGTTTCCGTTCAGTTTAATTCAGAGCCCATACTCATTAATAAAGTTCCATTCTATCCTCAGGAGGATTATCAGTGCGGGCCTGCATCCCTTGCAGGGGTGTTGAATTACTGGGGCATTACCGTTTCGCCTGATGATGTGGCAAAGGATATATACAGCGAATCTGCAAGGGGAACGCTTAACATGGATATGGTGATTTATGCCAATAAAAAGGGCTTGTATGCATTGCAGTACATTGGAGGCTGGGATGACCTTAAAAAAAAGATAAACAATAAATATCCATTGATTGTTCTTGTGGATTACGGTTTTTCCGTATATCAGGCAAATCATTTTATGGTTGTTGTCGGTTATAATGATGACGGCGTTGTTGTTAATTCGGGCAAGACGGAGCATATGTTTATTGATAAGGAGAAATTTCTAAAGGCATGGAAAAGGACGAATTTTTGGACATTGCTGATAAAAAAGGAGTCAGCAGTCAGTTTACAAGACCCTGTGGGCAGTCAGCAGTCAGAAGAAAAATAAAAAGATTTTTTATTGTATTCTGTGTTCTGTATTCTATATTTTTAACATCATGTTCTTTGCCTCGCATAATTATCCTCGACGACCCGCTGACCCCTGAAGAACATATAAACCTTGGCGTTGCGTATGAGAAAAAGGGAGAAGTTGATAATGCCATCGAGGAGTTCAAAAAGGCATCGAAGAAACTCCCCGTTGCTTATCTCTATCTGGGCAATGCATATATGCAGAAAGGTAATCTCGATGAAGCGGAGAAATATTATAAAAAGGCAATAAAAAAACAGCCCGACCTTGCCGATGCCTATAACAACCTTGCATGGCTTTATTATAATAAGGCTAAAGGCTCAGGGCTAACGGCTGAAGATATAAATGAAATCCTTAAAGAAGCGGAAAGGCTTGCCCTGAAGGCGCTGGAACTGAACCCTTCAAATGAGAACTATAAAGATACTCTCAATAAGCTTAGAGAATTAAAATCTAAAAATGGGCTATAATGTTTTACTTATAATTTTTCAAGGAGGATTTTTATATGCTTGCTGAGAGGGTGAAAAAGATTAAGCCTTCACCGACCCTTGCCATGGATGCAAAGGCAAAGGCATTGAAGGCACAGGGTTTGGACATTGTGAATTTCGGTGTTGGAGAGCCTGATTTCGACACCCCTGAACATGTGAAAGAGGCTGCAATAAAGGCAATAAAAGATGGCTTCACAAAATATACCCCTGTGGGAGGAATAGACGAGCTTAAAGAAGCTGTTGTCGAAAAGCTCAAAAAAGATAACAACCTCGAATATTCAAAAGAAGAGATAATCGTCTCCTGCGGCGCAAAGCACAGCCTTTATAACATTGCACAGGCCCTTTATGGACCGGGAGATGAGGTGATAATCCCATCTCCATACTGGGTATCTTATCCTGATCAGGTATTGCTGAATGACGCCGTGCCTGTATTTGCAAAGACATACGAAGAAGACAGTTTTATGTTGAAGCCGGATGTCCTTGAATCAAAGATTACAAAAAAGACAAAGGCAATAATACTCAATTCCCCCTCAAATCCCACAGGTCTTACCTACGATAAAAAGACCCTTGAGGCTATTGCAGAAATAGCCCTTAAACATAATGTCTACATAATCTCGGACGAGATATACGAAAAGCTGGTCTATGACGGCATTGAGTTCATCAGCATTGCTTCGCTGGGTAAGGAGATAAAGGATAAGACCATTGTTGTTAACGGTCTTTCAAAATCCCATGCCATGACCGGATGGAGGATCGGCTATGCAGCAGGGCCGAAGGATATTATAAAGGCAATGACAAATATCCAGAGTCAATCCACATCAAATCCTACATCTATTGCCCAGAAGGCAGCAGTTGCTGCATTGACAGGGCCTCAGGATTTCATATCGGTGATGCATGCAGAATTCGACAAGAGGAGGAAGTTCCTCGTTGAAGGGCTTAATTCCATAGAAGGAGTGAGATGTCTGAAGCCCACAGGCGCATTCTACGCATTTCCAAATGTTTCAAGGCTCTACGGCAAAAAGACAGGTACAAGGCAGATAAACTCTTCCATTGATATGGCGATGTATCTGCTTGAGGATGCAAATGTGGCGCTTGTGCATGGAGAGGCATTCGGAGATGACAACTATATCAGGATTTCATATGCCACATCCATGGAGAATATAAAGAAGGGATTGGAGAGGATAAAGGAGGCTGTATCAAGGCTTAGCTGACTATTTGATTATATGGAGCTATGCTCAATTTAAAGCATTAAGACAGATGGAGTTGAAGGGGGCTGAAAGGTAAAGAGAGGATTGTGAGGGGAAGGAGGGAGAATGGGAACAAGAACCCAGAAGAGAATTAAAGAACAAAGGCGTGAGCCTCTCCGGTCTTTTCTGGTCTCGTGTTAAGGGCAAAATATTATGAAAGAATCTGTTGGTAATACTGCTCTCAACAAAAAGAGCTATGGAGTGTACTATACCCCTCCCGCAGTCAGCCGTATATTATGTAATTGGGCTATCCATTCTCCCAAGGATAATATTTTAGAACCTAGTTTT
Organism: Nitrospirota bacterium; assembly: GCA_021791055.1. Taxonomy (GTDB): domain Bacteria; phylum Nitrospirota; class Thermodesulfovibrionia; order Thermodesulfovibrionales; family Dissulfurispiraceae; genus Dissulfurispira. The sequence goes on from JAJYXI010000017.1 coordinate 46,210, forward strand.
GGTGGGTGTGGCTTTCTTGAGGCCTCAAAGGAAAGACTTGCTGCTCTCGACAATCGAAGGCCGAATAATAGACTCTTTGGTTGCGACATTGATAAGAATGCATTTAATCATCTTTATGAAAAAATTGGCCCCAGTGATTTAAACGGGCGTTTTTTCCTGTCAGACTTTCTACGAATAAAACCTGCTGATTTTCTCGTGAATAAATTTGAGGTTATCATTGGTAATCCTCCTTATGTTGCCCATCATAATATGTCCAGAGAGCAAAAAGATGATGCGATAAAGCTTATTAAATCAGAAGGCTTTGCCCTTCAAGGAAGAGCAAGTCTTTGGGCATATTTTGTATTACATAGCCTTCAGTTTCTTAAGGACGGTGGACGAATGGCATGGATATTGCCAGTTAGTTTCCTTTACGCCGATTACTCAACCTCGGTAAAGACTGTCCTCGAAGCTGGGTTTAGCCGTTTGCTGGTTATTTCTTCACATAAACGCCTTTTTTTATCAGAAGGCACGGATGAAGATACTATAATCTTATTAGCTGAAGGTTGGAGCGGAGGACCTGCACAGAAAGGGGTAGAAATATATTTTGCTAATGATGTGATTCATGATCTCGATAAGATAGTTGAAGCTTGGTCTATAAGGAAACTGGATACCTCATCACTTAAGGATCGAAGCGGCTACTCTTTACTTTCAAAAAATGTTTTAAATATCTATAAATCTCTCTTGGTTGATAAGCAGACTATGCGGCTGGGAGATATTGCTGAAATTCTGATTGGCATGGTAACAGGTGATAATAAATTCTTTATTGTCAACCAAAAGATATCTAAAGAACTAAAACTTGCTCACAGTGCTACAAAATTTGTTTTGACAAAATTCAATATGGTACACGGGATGAGATTAGAACATTACGACTTTGAAAAGGCGAGAGAGGATAATGTTCGCTGTTTACTGGTAAACACAAATAATATGCGAAGCAACGGGTCTTTGTATCGCTATATAGCAAGTTATCCAGAAGAGAAGCGAAAGAATAATAAAACATTTAAGACAAGAGCGATCTGGCATAAACCCGATGATGGTCGAATACCGGATGCTTTTTTCCCATACATGCACCATACTGGGCCGAGGATTGTGCTAAATGATGTTGGGGTAAATTGTACAAACAATATCCATAGACTCTACTTTAAATCCGGATATGATAACACTCAAAAACAACTCCTCTGCATTTCTATGCTTACCAGTTTTAGTCAACTTTCTGCTGAATTGTCAGGCCGTTCTTATGGGTCAGGGGTTTTGAAGCATGAACCGTCAGAAGCAAAGAATATTGCTTTAATAATGCCACAGCGATACCGCCCTCGTGATGTTGAGGAGACTTTTAGAAGGATTGATAGTTTTCTGCGAAAGGGATTATATGATGAGGCAAGATCAGCGGCAAATTTCTTTGTGCTGAAAGAGGTTACAAAAAAATACGGTAAAGAAATAATTGGAGCTTTCGAAAAAGAGCTTGTCCGTATGAGAGCAAGAAGGTATAGTACAGTTAAAGATAAAGCACAAGCATGAATCAAGAAGATAAAATAAACGAACTTCGAGAGAAATTGCTCCATGTCTTGAACGAGGAGCGAATCGATTATGAGGCGATTTTAGGATTATCGTCGCAATTGGTCCGTCTTGATCCGGAATTTGTAAGATTCTCAGTAGATGCTGCTCATATCAGCAAGCTGGGACGAGAGCTTGTAGGACGACAGGAGACTGCTGTATCTGAACTCGTAAAGAATGCATACGATGCAGATGCTCGGGTAGTCGAACTAATTTTTGAGGATACGGATTTGCCGGGCGGACGTTTATTTATAGTTGATGACGGACATGGCATGACAAGGGACGAACTTATAAACGGCTTCATGAGAATCTCCACCACTGATAAGATCCATAATCCCATATCTCGGTTGTATAAACGGCAACGTGCCGGTCGTAAAGGAATCGGTCGCTTTGCGTCGCAGCGGCTTGGGAACAAACTCACGCTTATAACTAAGACTGAAGACACTACAGATGCGTTGCGCGTTGATATCGATTGGGATGTCTTTCTTCCAGATAAAGAAATTGCAGAAATCAGAAGCAAAATTGATACTGCCACTTTCTCAAAAGAGCACGGTACGCTGCTCAAAATCGAGAACCTAAGAGACGCTTGGACAGATGCACAGATACGCAGGGTTTACCGCTATGTCTCCGACCTGATACAGCCATTCCCCTTATCTAAGGAACTGAAGGCCAAAAAGAACGATCCGGGCTTTGCTATTAAATTTTACAGAAAAATAGGGAATGAGCTTTATGTAGTCGCCGATGAAGAGACTATGATTTTCAACTATGCCCTGGCTGTTATTGATGGACAAGTTGATGGTCAAGGCCACGGCAAATGGTCAGTCTCATCTGATCGATATAACTTTAAAGAAGAAAACATACCTATTGGACCAGATAGAGATAGGCTTGACAGCGAATATAATCATCTTCGTAATGTTAAGTTTAAAGCCCATTATTTTATTTTCTTGTCAGACCTCATACCAGGACAGCAACTTGCGAGAATACAAGAGTTAGCCAAAACAAAAGGAGGGATGAGATTATACAGAAATGGTTTTAGAGTTTTGCCTTACGGAGAACCCTATGATGACTGGCTTAGACTTGATGCATCATCTGCAGTCCGTGAGATTATACCACCGCACGCAAATAAGAATTTTTTTGGATTCGTAGAAGTGTATGATCCTCACGGTGAATGGTTTGAAGAAACCTCAAGCCGTGAAGGACTTATAGAAAACGACTCGCTAAGAGAATTAGTGGAATTCATGCATCAATCCTTAAAAGCTGCTGTCTTAAGAATAGCGTCTGTTAGAGATCGAAAGCAGACCCCCGGACAGCGGGATTGGGAATCTAAGAGTAAACCGTCAAAACAGCTTAGAGATGTTGCTAAGCAATTAAAAGCCAAGGATGGTGCCGGCAAAGAAGAACATGGAGGAAAAGACGTTGCCACGAAACTTGAATCGATAGCCGATGAACAGGAGAGGATTGAAAAGGAATATCTCCAAGAGATTGCCATGCTCCGGGTGCTCGCCAGTTTTGGATTGACCATCGGTCAGTTTACCCATGAAATCAGGCATTACAATACGGCATTACGAGCCGACTGCAAGAACATTGCAACTTTCTTGGCAAACGATAGGGAAGCTAAAACTATTTCTGATCGCATGGAGGCCAACCTGAACACGCTAAAGTCCTATACTGCCTACTTTGATAAAACTGTTGCTGATAATATTTCACGAGAATTGAGGCCTCAAGAGCTCAGAGATGTAATTAATGCCTTCATAACAGCTACACGCCAGATTGCACATCGTTCAGGCATTGAGCTTATTGATCCAGAAATAGATGACTATGATTTATATACTCGCCCTATGCATCCGTCTGAATGGGCGTCAATTCTCTTTAACCTTTTTACAAACGCGAAGAAAGCGATTGACCGTAGTGGTGCTGAGGATGGAAAAATCTTTATTCGTGCTGGACGTGAAGACGAAAGAATCTATCTGGAGTTTGCTGATAATGGGGCCGGCATAGCACCGGAAATAGAAGATAGAATTTTTGACGCCTTTTTCTCAACAACAACCCCTGCCGGTTCTCTTGCTGATGAAACCGATGAGATCATAGGTACAGGGTTAGGCCTTAAAATAGTTAAGGACATAGTGGAAAGTGCCGGCGGATCAATATCACTTGTGACACCACCTGAAAGCTATAAGACTTGCTTCAGAATCGATTTGCCTGAAGCCAAAGAGGAGGAAACGATAGATGATTAAATATCTATGCATAGATGATGAAGGAGCGGAGGTAATAAATCCTATACTGGCGAACCTATCGACTGCTCATAATGATTTGAACATTGTTCATGAACGACCAAAAAACTTTTCTGATCAGATAGAAGAATTGCAAGCTACGATGGGGCAGCAAAAATATCACGGTCTAATATTAGATTTACGTCTTGATATGTTCAAGAGCCCTGAAGGTGAAAAAGCAAACTATCGGGCATTTGCGCTGGCACAGGAAATTCGGACTCGAGTAACTGAGGGCAAACTTAATGATTTTCCAATTGTTTTGTGTTCTGTACATACAAGAATCCGTAGATCATATGCGAGTGATGATACAAGTCATGATCTCTACGATGCTGTATATGAAAAAGAAAACATTCCTGATAACGCTGCTGTAATCGCCAATGAACTGGTTTCTCTCGTGAAGGGATACAGGTTCATTAGAAAACAGTTAGACGGTAGTCGGCCACCTTTTTACAAAATGATTTTAGCGGATAGTGAGGCTGGCAATGCTCTTAATCCTTCTGTATTAAGCATGTTCGATAAAAAACGGCCGGTTCATGAGTATGCCCGCTTTATCCTGAACGAATTGATAAGAATACCGAGTCCTTTAATTGACGAAAGAATATTGGTGGCAAGGTTAGGTATAGATATTAAAAAATCAACCGATTGGGAAAAGTTAAAATCGGCATTGTCTCGTTTGTCAGCTTATTGAGGTCGGATGTCAATAGTGGATACCAATTCACTCATGCTGCAATCCTCGTTTGATAAAACTTTTTCTCATAAGCAACTGGCGCTAAATACCCCAGCTTTGCCTGTTTCCTCTGCCGATTGTA
>JAJYXI010000047.1 GCA_021791055.1 Nitrospirota bacterium
GACCGATGAGTTGCTTCAATAACACTGAAAGCATTGAAAGGATAGTCTATGCTGTTATGAGCCACTTGAATGATACATGGGGAAGAAAACCCTTAAAAGAATTTACACATAAATCTTGACACTACCTCCGCCTTTACATGGAGAACAGCGCCATTGCTATTATGGCAAAGAAAATCCCGAGGGTCTGTTTGAGGGTGATATGTTCCTTCAGGATTAGGGAAGAAAGAAGTAAGGTCACGAGGGGATAAAGGGCAGTCATTGCTACGACAACTGATGTCTTGCCCTCCTTCAGTGCAAAGTAAAAGAAGATAACACCCGACCCGCCCAATATACCTGCTGAGACACCGTATATTATGCCCATAGGATGCGCCTCAAATCTAAAGCCAAGAAAACAGACAGTAAAAATGCTCACCAGAAGTGCCCCTACACTCCCATAAAGATAGACGCTTGAAGGACTCGTATAATGGGTGGCAATTTTTGAAAAGAATCCCCACATGCCCCAGAGAAAGAGGGCAATAAAAGAGAAAATAAGCCAGTCTGCCTTAAATGTCATAGGATTAAATTATATCATAGTTGAGCAAGCTGTTCTCATGCAGAAGTTGCGTGGTAAATTCTTTTCCGATATGCTTTAGTTATCTATGAAAGCACTTGTTACAGGTGGAACGGGTTTTATTGGCGGACATGTTGTCGACCTTCTCCTGAAGGAAAACCATGCTGTGAGGCTCTTCTCAAGAAGGCACGATATCCCTGAAAGATTAAAAGGCAAAGATGTGGAGTTCTTTAAAGGTGATCTTGAGGATTTTCAATCCGTTATCGATGCCATGCAGGGGATGGAAGTCTTCTATCATATCGGAGAGATTAAGAATGTCAATCGAACCGCATCTGAAAAGAATGTAAAACTGATGGGACATATAATCGAGAATCTCAAGGATAAAAGGGTCAGGCGTCTCGTGTTCATAAGCTCCATAACAGTGGCAGGAATTCCATCCGAGATACCTGCCAGTGAGGACACTGTACCAAAGGTTATTCTAAAAGACCATTACACATCTTATAAGCGGGCATGTGAGAAGCTGATAACTGACAAGGCCTCTGGTGTGGAATATGTCATTGTAAGGCCGGCACCTGTCTATGGCCCCGGCTCAAGATACCTCGGAAGACTGATAGATGCAGTAGAAAGAATAGGGCCTATAGGACTTCCATTTATCGGAGATGCCAGAAACCTTGCACCATTAATTTATGTTAAAGACCTTGCGAGGGCAATATTTCTTTCAGGCATGAGATCAGATGCAGCGGGCCATGTATTTAACCTTACAGATGGACAGCGCCACAGCTGGTTTGAATTCTTAAATACCATAGCAGAATCCTTAGGCAAAAAAGTGAGGATTATCCCTCTTTCTCCGCTATTTCTAAGAATTCCTGCCATATTCTTTGACTTCTTTTCGGGAATCTTTGGCATAGAATTGGATCTCAGCAATTATATGGCCTATTTTTCGAGGGATCTGTTTTTTGAAAATTCAAAGGCAAGAAGTCTCTTAATGTGGGAGCCTGAGTTTACCTTGAATAATGGCGTAAAGAAGATGGTAAAAGGTTACAGAGATTGAAGTAAATGCCAATGAAGGGATGAAGATGCGAAGATATAAAGATATGCTCTGGACATGGCTTCTGCCGGACACCCCAAAGGATATTGACAACGAAGAATGGGTTAGGCACGGCGGAAAGTGGATAATCTTTGACAGGAAGGATAGGATTGTAAAATTAGCCAAAAAATTAGAACCCTACATCGACTTAGGGGAGATAGAGAGCGCAAAATACTGGAACGAAGATCCGAGCGCTATAAATGTCTATTCGCTGGATAGAGATAAGGAAAAGACATGGGAAATTCTAAAGAGGCTCGGTGCAGGAGACAGTAGGGTGTGGGAATATGATTATGCATGGGATAAGAATATTCGGAACCCTTTTGATTTTATGTATTCATGGTTTTCAAAATTCAGGACGATCCTCCAGAGTTATGGACCGATAGGAACACTAAGGTTGATCAGAGAGATTCTCAAACCAAAAAGATAAAACGTGAATGTAATTATATCATTAAGGGTTTTTATCCCTCAGACTGTCTATCTATTGCCTTCAGAATGGATAAAAGTTCTTCTTGCGAAACAGCATATCCTGTCTTACAGAACCGGCACATGACATTTACGGTCTCCCCTTTTTCGACAAGCTCTTCAATATCCTTTTTGCCGAGGGCTACTATTGTATCCATGACCCTGTCTTTATTGCATGGACAGTAATAAAAGACTTCTTTCCTGTCAATGATATCAAGGGGAAGGCCAACAGCCTCTTCCATTATCTCTTTTGGGCCGAGACCATTTAGTATCATGGAACTTACAGTGCGAAGCCCCTTCAATCTTTCTTCCAGATATTCTATTGTCTCTTCGCTTACACCGGGCAGGGCATGGATCATGAATCCGCCGGATGCCTTCACAGAGTTGTCTGTATCAACATATACCCCGAGTGAGACTGTAGCAGGTATCTGTTCGGAGACCTTGAAATAATATGCAAGGTCAGTGGCAATCTCGCCTGTTTGCAATAGGACGCTTCCATGGTAATATTCCCTTAGACCGAGGTCTTTTATCACATTCAAGATTCCATTTCCAATAGCCCTTCCAACATCAAGCTTACCGTCCTTAAGTCCGAGGTGAATATGCGGTTCTTTAACATAGCCCCTCACTCTGCAGAGCCAGTCTGCCTCAGCAACGACCTCTTTTAGAGGGCCGTCACCTATTACCTGAAGAATTACCTTCTGCCCTTCCTTGAGAAGAGAGGAAAGAAGAATTGCCCCGCTTATCATACGGCCAAAGGCTGCAGACACAGTTGGATAGGTATCGTGAATAATCCTCGCCTTTTCAACAGTCTCTGTATCAACAAGCCCGACCACTAACAGCGGTTCTCCCTTTGTCATTCCCTTTAAAAGCAGGTCCATAGTCTTATATAGCTTAAATTAACCCCACTTTCAATTTAAATTTTGCCCCTAAAAAGGCCCCCTAAAAAAGTTCTTGACAAACGCCTTAAAAGGGTATATGGTTTAATCAAAGAGTGAGTTTCAAGAGGTGGTGGTCTTGCTCCTCTTTACCCAGAGTCTCAAGATGTAAAGTCTCAGGATGTAAAGTCGTAAGATGTAGGTCTTAGGATGTAAGTCTCAAGATGTAAAGTCACAAAGACTCACTGGGTGAAGGGGAATACAAGCACCACCTTTTTATTTGCCAGGGGATTTCCCATGAAAAATAATCCGCCCTTTAATCCTTCGGACTTACCAATAATAAATGATAAGGTTTATCACTTAGACTTAAGGCCGGAAGAACTATCAAAAAATATCATCATTGTCGGCGATCCTGAAAGGGTTCCTTTTATTGCAGATGAATTCTTTGACACAAGAGAAGTCGATAGATCCCACAGGGGTCTTAGAACAATAACAGGCCATGTTAAAGAGACAGGCCAGAGGGTTTCGATCATAACCTCAGGGATGGGCACTCCTTCCCTTGAGATTGTGCTTAATGAGATAGTTGCCTTAAACGAGATTGATTTTCACGCCATGAAAAGAAAATCAGAATACGACATGATAACCATAATTCGAGTGGGCACCTCAGGAGGAATTCAGCAGGATACAGAATTGGGAACGCTTGTTATAACCGATTATGCAGTAGGTCTTGATAATACAGGATTATTTTATGATGCTCCCTATCAAGACGAGGATTGTAAAAGGCTTGAGGATAGAATTAGAGAGGTAATTGATGATGTTATCCCTCATGACTTGCGTTTCAAAGGGAAGATATTTCCCTATGCCTCAAGGGCTCATAAAGATGTTATTGAAGCATTAAATAGAGAGGCTCAAAGGCTCGACATAAAGCACAAAAGAGGTATAACTATATCCAATTCAGGATTCTTTGCAAATCAGGGAAGGACTATATCGAGAGTGCCTTTGACAGTGCCTGAGATAGATGGTGTCATTGCATCAATAGATACCGGCATCGAAGGACTCAGAATAGAGAATATGGAGATGGAGGCAAGCTTTTTGTTGCATTTCATGGGTGCCCTCGAATACAGGGCAGGTGTCATATGTCCTGTTATTGACAATCGCCGCGAGGATAAGTTTGCATCTCAATACACGCAATATGTAAGGGACGCAGCAGAAATAGCATTGAGGACGCTGTATGCACTCAGATAAATATTTGTCAGCCCTTCAAAAGTATCTCCATCAATCGCTCAGCATATATTTTGCTATGCTCATTGTCGGTTAATATCTCTATATCCTCTGGCTGTTTTACTCCAAGACCAAGCTCAACAGCCCTTGCTATCTGTTCCTGTTCAAAAATCTTCTTTTCCATTATTGCCTTGTTGCTGCCCAATTCCTTTAAGATGGATAGTCCTACCGCATCTATGGCAACCCTGTCTGTTCCTGCAATTATCACATCAGCCCTCTTTTTAGTGCCCTTTGCAGGGCCTCTATCCACAAATGCCTCTATAGCATCCAGCAGTATCAATGAAGGGTTGTAGGCCTGATTTATCTCTGCTATCATCTTCCTCATGCTCCGGAGGGATGTGTGAAGTTCCGACATATTCCTCTTGTGGGTGACTCCCACAGACAGTTTTAACGACATGGTGAATACGCCGCCGTAACCGTGGGTCTTGAGGCAGCATGTTGATACAATACACTTTGAATCAAGCACAGGCCTTGCCACATCAAAGCCATCTCTCCAGTGGCTGTTTTCAGGCTTTATCCTTACCCATTCATCCGGTGGGAGTTCTTCGAAGTTTATGAGTCCCACATCAAGTTTTTTGCAGAGTTCGTATATGCCTTTTTCCTTCAGAACATCTGATGTGTCAGGAGGGCCGCTCCTCTCTCCTATGGTAATGGTTTTTGCACCCATCTCCTTCAAATGCAATATCAAATTGGCAAGTGTATCGTTGTGCGTAGAGCCAGGGAATGGGTCTGCGGTATTGAAGTTCGGCTTAAGGAGAACATCCTTTCCCTTTACAGGGTTTATATTTAGAATCTCTATAGCCCTTTTTATTCCTGATGCCCTGTCAGGGGTTTTAATGAGGGATACCTTTGTTTTTTTGCCCATTGTGGGTTCTAACGGCTTTGCTGAAACGGATTTTCCGCCTTTATCCCCTGCCATGGTCAGTATTACACCCCCTGCCATTGCTGCTGCTATAAATTCCCGCCTGTTCATTGTTCCCTCTTTATTCAACTATAGCACTTTCTACAGCCTCCGCCATCAGGAGATTCAAAAATATTGCCGCTGTCCTAAAGCGTGAAATTGGCAAATGAGTATCATATAGTTTTTGCTGAAACTAAAGATAACCCCCCTAATTATTTAAGAGGTTATCCTTGTCCCTGCCCTGCCATCCATCGCCTCTATCAAGTCTTCGGGTCTTGCAATCATCACATCTTTTCCTCCAGATTCGAGGAACTCGATGGCAGCTTCTATCTTTGGCCCCATGCTTCCGGGTGGAAAATGCCCCTCAAAGAGGTATCTTTTTGCCTCATCTATGGTAAGGCTATCGAGCTTCTTTTTATTCTTACTTTCCCAGTTGAGATAGACCCCATCTACATCAGTAAGGATTACGAATCTCTCTAATGAGAGTTCACAGGCAAGGAGGCTTGCTGATAGGTCTTTATCTATCACAGCATCCACACCTTTCAATACCCTGTTTTCTTCTATTACAGGAATGCCTCCACCACCTGATGCGATAGGGATAATGCCCCTTTCAAAGACTGTCTTTATAGTCTCGATCTCCACTATCTTCTTCGGTCTTGGAGAAGGGACGAGCCTCCTCCATCCCCTTTCGGGTATCTTACGCATACTCCAACCCATTTTCATATAAATTCGGGCCTCTTCATCAGAATAGTAAGGACCTATTGGTTTTGTAGCTTCCCTGAAGGCAGGGTCGTTTCCATCCACAAGGACATGGGTTATGATTGTAGAGACAGTTTTATCTATCCCGAGCCTTCTCAGTTCGTTATTCAGGCTCTGTCCCATCATGGCCCCTATGCCTCCCTGGCTGTCTGCAACACATATGTAAAGAGGCATGGGAGGTATGTAGTCCTTTGCGCATTCATTCCTTAGGAGTATGTTTCCAATAATGGGGCCATTTCCATGGGTGATGGCCACCTTCACCCCTTTTGCGATTAAGGCCGCAATGGGCATCATGCAGGCATTTGTGCGGCTGAATTGTTCCTCGATATGTCCCTTCTCGCCTGGGAGGATAAGGGCATTTCCACCGAGGGCTATGAGTAATGAGCTATCAGAGTGCATGCTTTTTCAAAAATGATTCCACCAGACCATTCAGGTCTATATCAAAATCATAAAAGACCCTGACTGTGGGTTTATCTATCTTTATGACCTTTCTTAAATCCACAGGCGTAGCTATTATCACCACATCGGATGGGACCCGGGAGATGGTCTCCTCAAGCTCTTTTATCTGTGTTTCTGAATAACCCATTGCAGGTAGCACAGGACCTATATGGGGAAATTTATCATAGGTCTCTCTTATTGAGCCCACGGCATAAGGTCTTGGATCAACAAATCCTGATACAATGCCCATTGATGCAGATACACCCGCGCCATGAGGCATACCGCCATGGGTTATTGTTGGCCCATCCTCAATTATAAGGGCATTCTTGCCCTTTATAAGGCTATGATCACTCAGTGTGAGGATTGTTGATGCCTCAAGAACATCTGCTTCAGGATTTTCTTTCCGAATGTTTATTCTTATCTTTTCCAGGTCACCTCTTTTTGCTTCATTTGTCTTTGTTATTATCAGGATATCTGCCTTTTTCAGATTAACCTCTCCAGGATAAAAGAGTGTTTCATGTCCGGGTCTTAGGGCATCGATGAGTACGATTTCGAGATTGGGGAGTATGAAGGGAAAATCATTATTCCCCCCATCCCATATGATGACCTGGGATTCCCTTTGTGCCTGCTTGAGCACTTTTCTACACTCAACCCCTGTATATACTGTTATCCCCTTTTCCACGAGGGGCTCAAACTCTTCCCTTTCTTCTATGGTGCAGTTGCACTTGTCGATATCTTCTGCAGCGGAAAATTTCATAATCGGGGTAAAAACGCGATAAGGCATGGGATGCCTTATTACTGATGCTGCTATCCCTCTTTCCTTGAACAGCCGGGCCAGCTTCCTCGTGATTATGGACTTTCCACAGCCGGTCCTCACAGCACAGACAGAAATCACAGGTATATTGCTTTTTAGCATTGTCCTTTCAGGGCCGAGGAGAATAAAATCAGCACCCAGGGAGAGGCATCGGGAGGCCCTGTGCATCACATACTCGTATGAGACATCGCTATAGGCAAATACCACCTGATCTACCCTGTGCCTTGATATGAGGACACCGAGGTCTTCCTCCGGATAGATAGGTATACCATCAGGATAATGCAGGCCAGAAAGCTCAGGCGGATATATCCTCCTTTCTATGAAAGGTATCTGGGCAGCTGTGAAGGCTATTACTTCGTAATGGGGATTATCCCTGTAGACAATGTTAAAGTTGTGGAAGTCCCTTCCTGCTGCACCCATAATAATAACCTTCTCTCTTTTCATTACAACCTCGTACAATAAGTGGCCTTCATCCTCACGTTATCCTCTCAATCGCCTCTTCCAGTATTTCTAAACCCCTTTCCATCTCCTCTTTTTTGACAATCAGGGGTGGTGCGAGCCTTATGATGTTTTTTTCAGCCCCGGCCTCCAGCAATACCAGACCTCTTTCAAGGCAGTAACCCATTATCTTTTTCAGTCCTTCGGTGTAAGGCTCCTTTCCTTCTCTGACAAACTCTATTCCTATCATGAGGCCAAGACCTCTCACATTCCCTACGCATGAGTGCCTCTCCTTTATGGAAGAGAGTATTTCCATGGCATAATTGCCAACAGTCATTGCATTCCCGAGGAGGCCCTCTTCTTCGATGACCTCGATAGTGGCCATGGCTGCTGCACAGGAGACAGGATTTCCACCAAAGGTAGTTCCATGTGCGCCGGGAGGCCATTCCGACATGATCTCCCTCTTTGAAACAACTGCACTGAGCGGCATGCCGGAGGCTATGCCTTTGGCAACTGTCATAATATCAGGGACAATGCCGGAGTGCTCAGAGGCAAACCATCTTCCTGTCCTTCCCATTCCTGATTGTACCTCATCGAGGATGAGGAGGATTCCCCATCTTTCACAGAGGCCCTTCAGATTTCTGAGAAATTCCGGAGGTGGGACTACATATCCTCCTTCACCGAGGACGGGCTCAATAATCATGCAGGCTACCTCTTCAGGAGGAATGATGTGTTTTAAGAGCCTCTCCAGATATTCGTAGCATTCCATACTGCATGTCTCAGGTCTCTGGCCAAAATAGCAGCGATAACAATAAGGGTACGGTGAATGGTAGACAGAGGGAAGAAAGGGTTGGTAGTTTCTGCGGTATCGGATGTTAGAAGTTGTCAGGCTCGCAGCCCCGAAGGTTCTTCCATGGAATGCATTTGTAAAGGCTATAATCCCCTGCCTCCCTGTATACAAGCGGGCGAGCTTTAGAGCGCCTTCAACTGCCTCTGCCCCTGAATTGCTGAAGAAGAACATATCAAGGCCTGGAGGGATAACCTTTTTGAGCATTTCCGGAAGGTTTACGAGTGGTTCATAATAAAACATACACCCCGAGTGTATGAATGCCTCTGCCTGTCTCTTTATTGCCTCAACCACCTTTGGATGGTTGTGACCTATATTTGTGGTGGCAAGCCCTGAGGTAAAGTCCATATAACGCCTTCCATCCACATCCTCTACATAGATGCCCCTGGCATTTTTTACCACTATATCTGTATGGATAACGAGGGCAGGGCTTAAAAACCCTCTCGCCCTTTGTCTCAGGTCATCTTCCATAGATCCTTCTTCTCATCAATCCATTTTATCAATCCATCTGGGCCTTCTGGAGTTTACCGCTGAAGTCCCTGTAAATGACCTTCCACTCTGTGAACATATCAAGGGCGCCGCCCCTGCCGCCGGCCTCTTTATTGCCGATACCGCTCCTTTTTCTACCACCGAAGGGCAACTGTATTTCTGCACCGATGGTCGAGGCGTTTATGTATACAATGCTTGTGTCAATGTCCCTCTCTGCAATAGCGGATTTGTTCACATCCTGTGTATAAACGGCAGACACCAAACCATACTTCGTATCATTTGCTATTGCAATGGCTTCTTCCAAATCCTTTGCCCTTATCACGCAGACCACAGGACCGAATATCTCTTCCTGTGCGATCCTCATATCTGGCCTTACATCAGAGAATATGGTCGGCTCTATGAAATAGCCCTTTGCACATTCGCCTTCCTTATATGCCCTTCCTCCGATAATAAGCTTTGCGCCTTCCTCCTTACCAATCTCTATGTATCTGAGCACCTTTTCCATCTGTGCCTCGTTTATCAATGGGCCTACATCCGTTTCTTTATGAAGACCATTGCCAATTCTGAGTTTTGATGCAGCCTCTTTAAACATCTCCAAAAATCTGTCATAAACAGCCTCATGAACAATCAAACGGCTTGCTGCTGTACACCTCTGACCTGTTGTGCCAAAACCACCCCAGACAGCCCCTTCAACAGCGAGTTCAAGGTTTGCATCGTCCATAATGATTATGCCATTTTTACCACCCATCTCACATGAGACCTTCTTTTCCCCTTCCATGGCCATCCTTGCAAGTCTCTCTCCAACAGCAGTGGAACCTGTAAAGGAAATGGCTTCAATCCCCGGATGAGTTGCGAGGTATTCACCTGTATCCTCACCCCTTCCATGGACAAGGTTAAGGACTCCATTTGGAAGCCCTGCATCCTGAAGGATCTCCACAAGCCTTGTGGCACATACAGCAGTGTAACTGCTCGGCTTAAAGACAACGGTATTACCTGAGACAAGGGCGGGCATTATCTTCCATGCCGGAATTGCTATAGGAAAATTCCATGGGGTTATGAGGGCACATACACCTATAGGGACACGAATGGATTTGCAGTCCTTGTCCGGCAGCTCTGACGGGATGGTCTCCCCTGAAAGCCTCCTCCCTTCTGAGGCCATATAATATGTAATATCAATAGCCTCCTGAACATCGCCCAATGCCTCAGAAAGTACCTTGCCCATTTCCCTTGTCACCAATTCTCCGAGTTCCTGTTTCTTTTTGGCAAGGGTCTCGGCTGCCATGAACAATATCTCACCCCTCTTTGGAGCAGGAATGTGTCTCCATTTCCTGTATGCCTCTTTTGCTGCCTGTACTGCCCTGTCCACATCTGCACTGGCTGATTTTGTCACCACTCCCACTACATCGGAGGTATCAGCAGGATTTATACTCTCAAATGTCTCTCCGGAGGATTTCCCTTCCCATTTGCCATCAATCAGGTTTTTTATAACCTCGGACATATGACACCTCCTTTTGTTCAAGGATGAGCCTGTTCAACAACTCGCTAAGCCTTGAGAATCAAGGTTCTGCAAGTATTTCTGTTTTCCTTTTACCGCAAATCCTGTTAAAATATCTCATCTTAATTCCATATGGAGGCATTTAGATGAGA
>JAJYXI010000066.1 GCA_021791055.1 Nitrospirota bacterium
CCGATGAGTTGCTTCAATAACACTGAAAGCATTGAAAGGATAGTCTATGCTGTTATGAGCCACTTGAATGATACATGGGGAAGAAAACCCTTAAAAGAATTTACACATAAATCTTGACACTACCTTGCTGCTCCGTAAACTTGACAATTGATTGTTCCTCGAAAAGAATGAAATGGATAAATCCGACATGCACATTTTTCATCTCCTGCGGGAAGGCGGGAAGCCGGAAAAACATCCTATAAAATAAAGATTGACAGCGATACTATTATTGATACTATAATTTTATATGGGTAAGGTTGCAGATATAGTTCTGCAAATGAGAAGCAATCCTCAAAATGTGCGATTCGCCGACTTGTGCATGGTTTGTGATTACTACTTTGGAACTGCCAGACAAAAAGGAAGCAGTCATAGAATATATAAAACTCCGTGGCAGGGAGACCCGAGAATTAATATTCAGAACAACAGAGGAAAGGCTAAGGCATATCAGGTGAAGCAAGTGCTTAAAGCTATCGAGATATTGGAGGTAAATTATGGCACTGAAAAATGATCATTACACTTACAGGGTAACATGGTCGGCGGCAGACAACGAATATGTCGGACTGTGCGCTGAATTTCCGAGCTTAAGCTGGTTAGCGAAAACCCCGGAAGAGGCTTTAAAGGGCATCCGTAAATTAGTTGCCAGCGTAATAGCAGATATGAGGAAAGCAGGTGAGGTTATACCAGAGCCGATAGCAAACCGCCATTACAGCGGCAAATTCGTTGTGCGTGTCACCCCTGAAACACATAAAGACCTTGCCATACAGGCGGCTGAAAGCGGGGTAAGCCTAAACCGTCTTGCTGCCGCTAAATTAAGCCGGTAACTCTGAAAAGATAACCCTATGCCCTCTACCCGCCATCTTGCCATTACAGCCCTTAATAAAATCTTCAATAAAGGGATAAAACCCAAAGAAGCGCTCGATGAATTGTCCGGTGATTTGGATAAAAGGGACAGGGCGTTTCTTATGGAGATTGTTTATGGAGTTTTGAGATACAGGGATTATCTTGATTGGATGCTCAAGGATTTTCTGAAAAAGCCTTCGGGCCTTTCTCCGAATACATTAAATAATCTCAGGTCTGCGGTTTATCAACTTAAATACATGCGCGTGCCTGAATGGGCGGTAGTTGACGAGGCTGTGAATCTCGAAAGGTTCAATCAGGGTAAAAGGGCATTGGTAAATGCTGTATTAAGAAATTTTTTGAGGCATAAAGACGGGATAAAAGAACTTTCTAAAGATAATGCTGTTGACTATATTTCCATTACGACATCCCATCCACGCTGGCTTGTAAAGCGATGGATAAAGAGATTTGGATTTGACGAGGCATTAAAGCTTGCAGAGGCGAATAACAGGATACCGCCTGTTGTTTTGAGGGCAGAGAGCGCAGAAAAGAGAGAAGAAATGTTAAAGGAATTTGCTGAAAAAGGAATAGAAGCGCATCCGGCTGTATTCTCGCCGGTTGGTATTGTTCTAAAAGAATTTCCTGTGGCTTTAAACTCCGAACTCTTAACTCATAACTTATTTGTTCAGGACGAGGCTGCTCAGCTTGTAACATATCTTTTAAATCCATTGCCTCATGAAAGAGTTCTGGACGCCTGCGCTGCACCGGGAGGAAAGACAACACACATTGCACAGATGATGGAAGATAGCGGAGAAATAATAGCGGTCGAGTCGGAAGATAAGAGGATAAAGCAATTGAAGGAGAATGTTTCGAGGCTCGGCTTGAGATCGATCAAAGTTATTCACGGCGATGTGAAATCCCTTGATGTCGCAAGATTTGACAGAATCCTCCTTGACGCCCCATGCTCATCTATTGGTGTTATTAGGAGGAATCCTGATGTAAAATACAGGCACACAAAAAAAGACCTCACCGGATATAAGGAAAATCAGCTTGACATGCTCAGGGCAGTATCGTGGTTTCTTAAGACAGGCGGTATTATGGTATATTCTGTATGCTCCACAGAGCCGGAAGAGGGGGAGGAGGTCATCAAGGAATTTTTACACGGCAACCCTGATTTTAGTATTATAAAGGGAGACTATGATTTCCTGGAGCCTTTCGAGGTATTGGATAAGGATGGATATCTTTTTTACAGGACATTCCCTCATAGGCATAATATGGACGGCTTCTTTGCTGCAAGGCTGAAAAGGATCGGATGAATAAATTAATAAAAATACCGGTTTACATAATCGCCATATTCGTCATTGGAATGATCTCCGGCCATTTTACCTTTAAACTGCTGAGTTTCAGCAGGACTGTCACAGTGCCTGATCTGAAGGGAAAGGGAATGGTTGATGCCAATGATATCCTAAGGAAGAAAGGCCTCTATATAAGGCTTGAAGGCGAAGACTACGATTCGTATATCCCACAGGGATATATAATACGCCAGGACATTCCACAAAAAAACAGCGTTAAGGAAGGAAGGGAGATAAGGGTTGTATTGAGCAAAGGCCCGAAGGTAAGATATGTCCCCGATGTTGTCGGACAGCCCATTGAGACAGCAGAGGCAATACTTAAGGAAAAAGGGATAAGAATAGGAAAGGTGCTGTACATCCATTCAGACAAAGTAGTCAAGAATATAATACTTGCACAAAGGCCCGAGACTAATGAAAAGGGCGGAGATAATTTCAGCGTGATTGTAAGTCTCGGGAATTTTGAAAATTAGGAGGATAGATGATAAAGATTGCCCCGTCGATATTATCGGCTGATTTTATGAGACTCGGTGATGAGATAAAGGCTGCAGAAGCCGCAGGCGTTGACATGCTGCATCTTGATATAATGGACGGCCATTTTGTCCCGAATATCACCATTGGCCCTGCATTTGTTGAGGCAATAAGGAGGACAACTACCCTGCCCCTCGATGTGCATCTGATGATAGAGGAGCCCGATAAGTTCTTGAGGGACTTTATTAAGGCAGGTGCGGATTATATTACTGTCCATGTGGAGGCATCTGTCCATCTTCACAGGACAATCCAATGGATAAAAGAGAGCGGCGTAAAGGCAGGAGTATCTTTGAATCCGGCCACACCTATATGGAGCCTCGATCATATACTGCCGGACCTTGATATGGTGCTCTTGATGTCGGTCAATCCTGGGTTTGGCGGACAGGAATTCATACCCTGTGTACTGGATAAGATAAAGGCATTGAGAAACATAATTAGAGAAAGGGGATTTAATACCCTAATAGAAGTAGACGGGGGAGTAAAGTCCGACAATGCAAAAGAGATAGCGTCTGCAGGAGCTGACATCCTTGTTATGGGCTCTGCCTTTTTCAATTCAGAGGATTACAGTGTCTTAATGAAACGGCTGAGGGAGATGTTGAAATAGAGATATGGAAGACAAGATATACAGATTAATCAAAGAAGCAGAGGCATTGAGGGAGAAATCAAAATATAGAGACTCCCTTGAAATCTTTAAGAAGGCGCTCTCAATCAGTAAGAGGCACGGTATCCTTGACGGCATCCTCGATTCAACCATAGCCATGGCCGATATCTACAGGATGACAGGAAACTTTGATAAGGCTGTGAAGAATTATGAAGATGCATTGGAGGCATCCGAGGCATTGGGGAATAAGTTTACCGCTGCTGATTGTATGGCGGGAATGGGTTTGTCTTTACGGGCAATGGGGATGTGGAGGGATGCCATAAGGTTTATATCTGCCGCAAGAAAGATTTATGAGAAAGAGAATGACAAAAAGGGGACTGCATTCTCTTTGTGGGCAGAGGCAGGCGCCTTGAGGGTTGCAGGCAACATTACAAGGGCTATTAAAAAATTCAACGAGTCAAAGAATATATTCTCAAGTGCGAAGGATACATCAGGAGTGGCTTATTCATTGTGCGGACTTGGTGGCACACACAGGATTGCAGGCAAATTTAAAGAGTCCCTGCAGTATTATCAACAGGCAAACGAGACATTTAAAAATCTGAAAGACAAGTTCGGCATTGCCTATTCCCACTGCGGCATCGGCAATGCCTGCAGGATGCTTGACAATTACAAGGATGCCTTAAAACATTTTGAAAGGGCGACAATCCTTTATGAAGAGATAGGGGATGTTGTCAGCTATTCCTATACCCTCTGGAGCCTTGCCAATGTGCATAAGATGAAGATGGATTTCGCCAATGCCAAGTTCTATATAACAAAGGCATTGAGGAATTTTGAAAAGACAAAGGATCCGAGGGGAATCATATACTGCAATCTGACACTTGGAGAAGTAATGTTTATGGAAGGCAGAAAAGGCCTTGCCGAAAAGAAATTCCTTTCTGCCCTCCAAAGTGCCGATAGACATGATTTCAAGCTCGAAAGATGTCATGCGCAGATGCTTTTAACGGCAGTCGGCAGTCGGCAGTCAGCAGTTAAAACTGCGTGTTACAAAAGGATAGGAGTAAACCTGAATTTCACCGGTATTCCCTTTAATATGCCATGAGTGTTGTCAATATCCCCAATATCATTACCTTTATCAGGATCGTTATCATCCCTGCTTTTGTAACTGCGCTGATTTATAAGAGATACGATTATGCGCTGCTTCTCTTTATCATCGCTGCCGTTTCCGATACCCTCGACGGCCTCATGGCGAGGGTGACGAAACAGAAGACAAAATTAGGGGCATTTCTTGACCCCCTTGCAGATAAATCCCTTCTTGTGACATCATTTATACTCTTCTCCGTTTATGACTGGGTGCCAACATGGCTGACCATAACCGTCATAAGCCGGGATGTGATTGTGACGCTTGGATGGTTTCTGCTCTATCTTACTTCACATTCGATAAAGGTAGAGCCTTCTTTGATAGGCAAAGCAGCTATAGCATCGCAGCTTATACTTATCGCATATACACTCCTTTCGATTAATTTTAATAATATTCCGAGGCCGGACAATTGGATGTTCTGGATAGTTGCTGTATTAACTACAGTTTCAGGACTCCAATATATTTATAGGGGATTAAAACAGGCAAGTGAAAAATAATTGCGGTATAGAAATAGAGGAGATACAAAAAGGAAGCCTTGCCGAAAAGGCAGGCCTGCAGTCAGGTGACAGGCTTGTTGCCATAAACAGCCATGCGGTCAGAGATGACATAGACCTGATGTTTTACAGCAATGAACCCAAGCTGGAACTCCTTGTCCTGAGGAATAAAGAAAAAGCAACCATCAATGCGGATATTGATGAAACTGCCCGGTCAGGCCTTGGCATTGTTCTTAAGCCATTTAAGATAAAGACATGCAGAAATAACTGTATATTCTGTTTTGTTGCACAGCTTCCCAGAGGACTGAGAAGACCCCTTTATGTAAAGGATGAAGACTACAGGATGTCTTTCCTTTATGGAAACTATATCACCATGACGAATCTCTCGGATGCAGATAAAAAGAGGATTGTGGAGCAGAGGCTCAGCCCGCTGTATATCTCGGTGCATTCAACGAATACGGAGATAAGGAACAAACTGATCGGCAACCCGCACGCCTCTGACATTATGAGGGAAATAAAGTTCCTTGCCTCGCATAAAATAAGGATGCATACACAGATAGTCCTCTGCCCGGGTTATAATGACGGCAAGAACCTCGAAAAGACCATAACCGACCTCTATAAATATTATCCCTATGTGGCATCCATAGCTGTGGTCCCTGTGGGAATTACGGCATACAGGAAAAAGGCGATAAGACCGGTGGAAAAAGATGATGCGGTTAATGCCGTTGTATCAGTTCAGAAATTACAGGCCAGATTTAAAAGAAAACATGGCGATAATATCGTTTATGCAGCAGATGAGTTGTACATAAAGGCGGAAATGCAGTTTCCACCTCTGGAGCATTACGGGGAGCTTCCGCAGATAGAAAACGGAGTCGGAATGGTGCCGTTATTCCTTAATCAGGCGAGAAAGATAAAAGCTCCACGCACATCAAGAAAGAGGATGTTTGTTACATTTACCGGAGTCTCATTTTACCCTTATCTGTCGAAATTTATAGACAAACTCATAAGAGACGGTATTGGCATAGAGGCAATACCGGTCGGAAATACATTCTTTGGCAAAAGCGTAACAGTGACAGGGCTTCTTACAGGAAGGGATGTGATTAAATCCCTCTCGGGCATTGTTAAGAAGGACGATGTTCTGCTTATCCCCGATGTCGTTATGAGGGAAGGCGATGAGGTATTCCTCGACGATGTATCAAGGCAGGATATTGAAGATGTTCTCGGAGTAAAGGCGGTGGTTATTGAATCAACGCCCAGGGGGCTTGTGGATGCTATAATGGCTCATAGCTCATAGTTCATAGCTTTTAAAGTTAGCATCTATCATCTATCAGCTAAACTGGAGGTTTTATGAATATAAGCGGAAAGACAAAGGTGACGGGGCTTTTCGGCTATCCTGTGGAGCACAGCCTTTCACCGGCAATGCACAATGCTGCCTTTGAATATTTAAAGCTGGATTATTGCTATGTGACATTTTCCGTAAGACCGGATATGCTGAAGGATGCGGTGCAGGCTATCAGGGCGCTGGGTTTAAAAGGCGTTAATGTCACTGTCCCGCACAAGGAAAATGTAATTCCCTTTTTGGATGAGATAAGCGAAGAGGCGTCATTTATCGGAGCTGTAAATACAATAAAAAATGATGACGGCAAACTGACAGGCTACAACACGGACGGCAGGGGCTTTATGCAATCGCTTTCAGATGCCGGAATAGATGCGAGGGATAAGAAGATTATAATAGTCGGCGCTGGAGGGGCATCGAGAGCCATAGGCTATTATCTCTGCAAAGAGGCATCGGAAGTTCATCTTTTTGATGTTGATGATAAAAAGGCCGATTCATTAAAAGAGCACCTTAACAAACTCAAAGGGAATGTTTCCCTTGCGGACGCAAAGTCAGTCAAGAATAAAGATTTCTTTTCAGGCATAGACATTATTATCAATGCAACACCTCTTGGATTGAAGATGGACGACCCGATGCCTGTGGATATATCACTGATTGATAAAAGTCATGTGGTTTGCGACCTGATATACAAAGAGACTCCTCTTTTGCGTGAGGCATCCAGGATTGGCTGCAAGACTATGGATGGTCTCGGTATGCTCCTCTGGCAGGGTGTTTTTGCCTTTGAGGTATGGACAGGAATAATGCCGCCAGTGGATGTAATGAAAAAGGCGGCTGGCATGTAATTTGCCTTTACAAGACCGTCGTGCTGTGGTAAAATTTTATATGAAGAAATTGTTATTTATAGGCGCTTCTTTACTCCTTCTATCTGTATTGATAGTTTATTTGAATCAGGAAAAGGACATGAAGGTTAAATTGCGACTTGGCGATAACTCTTACATGGATGATGTGAGCATTATCCAGAAAAAGGAAGGCATAGTGAAGTGGATACTGAATGCTAAAAAGGCTGTTTTCCTGACAAGCAATGATGTGAAGCTTGACAGCCTGAAAATAATATTTCCGGAGAAAGAGCTAACTCTAACTTCCAATGGCGGCATGTATGATATTGAAAACAGGAATCTCAAGATAGATGGGAATATCAACGCATCCACAAAGGATTACGAAATTGTAGCAAATACCTTGTTATGGGATTCGTCAAAGAATGAAATCCTTTCTGAAGAAAAGGTTCAGATTATGGGAAAGAAATTTTTTGCTGAAGGTGATAATCTGACAGCAACAACCGATAAGGCGACACTGAATAAAAATGTGAAGGCGGTTTTTTATGGAAAATAAGACAGAAGTCAGAAGTATTGGAGTATTTTCTTTATGTTTTTTACTGATTGCTGCCTACTGTTTACTGCTTACTGATGTGTTTGCTCAGGAAAAAAAGACTGCATCAAAGGAGCCAACCGTTATCACTTCTGAAATACTGACCGCCGACAATAAGGCAAAGACCGCCCTCTTCGAGAGGTCTGTTGTGGCACGAAAGGGCGAGATGACGATGTTTGCAGACAAGATGCTTGTATATTATTCTGAAGAGAAGGGAAGCAGTAATATTAAGAAGATTGATGCAGAAGGAAATGTTAAGCTTATAAAAGGAGAGCGTGTCGTAACATCCAAATTCGCCACATATTTTGCAGAGCCCGAGGAAAAGATTATATTTACAGGAGAGCCGAGGGCAACAGAGGGGGAAAATGTGGTGACAGGCACAAAGATGATATACTTTATGAAGGATGACCGCTCTATAGTCGAAAGCAGCAAGGTCTTTTTAATAGAGCGGAAGAGTGGAGGCGATAAAGCTCAAAAGGAAAAACTTCCTTAGCTCTAACTTCCCGACTTCCGTGCTTCAGAACTAATCAGATTATGAACCATACCCTTGAAATAAAAGGTCTGTCCAAGGCATACGGCAAGAGATATGTAGTGAGGAATGTGAATATCTCTGTCAGGACAGGAGAGATAGTGGGACTCCTCGGCCCCAACGGTGCGGGTAAAACCACGACTTTTTATATGGTTGTCGGTATGATAATGCCCGAACAGGGCGATATTACGCTCGATGGAGAGGATATAAGAAAACTCCCCATGTATCAACGTGCAAGGAAGGGGATAGGCTATCTGCCGCAGGAGCCGTCCATATTCAGGAAATTGACCGTGCGGGAAAACCTGAAGGCCGTTCTTGAGATAAGCGGTATGGAAAAATCCAATGGAAGGAATGGAATACAGGAAGATGTTGACAGGCTCCTTGAAGAATTCAATCTGACTAATTTTGCTGACAGGGATGGATACAGGCTCTCCGGAGGGGAGAGGAGGCGTGCCGAGATTGCGAGGGCTATCGCATTAAATCCGGTGTTTATGCTGTTCGATGAGCCTTTTGCAGGGATAGACCCGATTGCAATAATAGAACTGAAGAAAATGCTTAACTATCTAAAATCAAAGGGACTCGGTATTCTTATAACAGACCATAATGTGAGGGAAACACTTTCCATTACAGACAGGGCATACATAATAAGTAACGGTCAGGTATTGGCCGAAGGCGCACCAGCCGACCTCGTAAAAAATCCTTCTGTAAAAGAGGCATATCTCGGAGAGGAGTTCAGACTATAATGGCTTTAGAGAGCAGATTAGATTTAAGACTCGCGCAAAAACTTATCCTCACGCCTCAGCTCCAGCAGGCCATCAAGCTTTTGCAGATGCCTCAGCTTGAACTCGCCCAGACATTGAATAACGAGCTTGTAGAGAATCCTTTCCTTGAAGAGGCATTTGAAGAGCCAGAAACGGAAGAGTACGCAGCGGAAGAAACGGCACTGCCCACCCCTGCTGATGATACTGAAATGCCCTTTGATAATCTAATAAACTTCGGCGTTGATGAATATTTTGATGAAAGAAGCAGCGATGGAAGAGACCTTGGATATTTCTCACCGGGCATTGAAGAGCAGCCGTCGTATGAGCTCTTCTGTTCAAAGAAACCTGATTTGTACGACCATCTGCTCTGGCAGTTGCGATTATGCAGCGCAGACGATGAGGTGAGGAGGGCTGCAGAGGCAGTAATCGGCAATATTGATGAGGACGGCTATCTACGGGCTACGGAGGAAGAACTATCATCAGCAGTTAGTGCGGATATTGATATTATCAGGTCTGCCATGGCATTGGTTCAGAGTTTCGATCCGTCGGGGGTCGGTGCGAGGGACTTAAAGGAGTGTCTTTTGTTGCAGTTGAATGCCTTGAATCTAAGAGGCACCCTTGTTGAAAAGATAATAAATAATAATATGGAGGATCTCCAGAAAAAGAAATACAGCAATATAGCAAAGCAGTATAACTCTCCAATGGATGATATAATAGCTGCTGTAAAAATAATAGAGGGTCTTGAGCCGAGGCCTGCCACAAGCTTTTCCAGCACAGAAACCAATTATATAGCGCCTGATGTATTTATAAACAAGACCGATGAGGGATACCAGATAATTCTTAACGACGATGGAATGCCGAGACTGAGGCTTAACAACAGTTACAGAAAGCTCCTTCTCAAGAAGGAAATGCTTACAAAGGAAGAGAAAGAGTTCTTAAAAGATAAGCTCAGGCTTGCCACAGAGTTGATAAAGAGCCTTGACCAGAGGAATAAGACAATATATAAGGTTTCTGACAGCATCTTGAAATTTCAGAGGGATTTTTTTGACAGAGGAGTTCAGCACCTGAGGCCTTTGAATCTCAGGGATGTGGCATCCGATATAAATATGCATGAAAGTACGGTAAGCAGGGTGACATCGAATAAATTTCTTGCATGCAATCACGGCGTCTTTAGTTTCAGGTTCTTTTTCAGCAGTGCAATACAGTCGGAGACAGGCGAGGTTTCGTCTGCCTCTGTAAAGGATTCGATTAAAAAAATAATAGCAGAGGAAGACACGCAGAAGCCATTAAGCGATCAAATGATAGCGGACAGGCTGAAGATGCAGGACATCAATATCGCAAGAAGAACGGTTGCAAAATACAGGGAGGAACTGAAGATTCCCCCGCAGAGTCAGAGAAAGAGATACGAATAAGCTTACTATAAGGAAGTGAGCTGAAAGGAGAGCACGGCAATTACAATCTGTTAAGGTAATTCAACCAAGAAAAAACCTAACAGAGGAGGTAATTGCCATGCATGGGAAAGATTATAACAAGCA
>JAJYXI010000068.1 GCA_021791055.1 Nitrospirota bacterium
ACGAGTTTTACTGCCTCTTGCCGAAATTCCTTCGTGTACCTTCCATACGGTAATCTTTCCATTCTGACACCTCCGTTAAGTTATTTTACCTCAACTTTTGGTGTCCACTTTTCCTATCCTACCTCAGCCTTCCAAAACCGATATGATTTTGGTAAAGAATGGCGACTTACTGATCTCAGGAATAAATGTCTATAAAGGTGCAGTTGCGGTCTATGAGGGAGAGGAAGACATAATTGCAACTATTCACTATTCAAGTTATGAGTTTGATAGAGCTAAGATCGAGGTTGAATTTTTAAAACTGTTTCTCAAAAGTCCTGAATTCCTCGATGCCATTAGAGAACAGGTTCCGGGCGGCATTAAAACAGAAATAAAGCCAAAGCATCTTCTTCCTTTGAAAGTCGCAATGCCGGATTTGGATGGGCAGAGAGAAATAGTTAACAGTTTTTCTAAAGTCGAGACAATACAAGACACCCTCACCGTCGAACTCACCAACCAACTCGATTTGGTAAAACAACTCCGCCAGGCTTTTCTGCGAGAAGCTATGCAGGGTAAGCTGGTAGAGCAAGACCCAATGGATGAGCCCGCCAGCGAGCTGCTTAAAAAAATTAAGGCTGAAAAAGAAAAGCTAATCAAAGAGAAGAAGCTCAAAAAAGAAAAAGAGATGCCGCCAATTAAAGAAGATGAAATTCCTTTTGAAATCCCTGAAAATTGGGTATGGTGCAGGTTGGGGGAGATTTGCAGAATTAGTTCTGGGGATGGTCTAACATCTCAGCAAATGGCAAAAGATGGGAATATCCCCGTTTATGGAGGTAATGGCGTTAATGGATATCACAATAAATTTAATATTAACAAGCAGACAGTAGTGATTGGAAGGGTAGGTTATTATTGTGGAAGTGTTCATTTAACAGAAGAAAAGGCGTGGGTGACAGATAATGCATTCATTGTTTCTTATTCTGAAGAAAACATTTATCGTGATTTCTTAATTCACTTATTAAGATGGGCTGATCTTGGTCAACGACAATTTGCAGGTTCTCAACCAGTTATTTCTGGACAAAGAGTTTATCCAAAACTTTGTCCCCTTCCCCCTCTTCCCGAACAACACCGCATCGTAGCCAAGCTGGATCAACTCATGCGGCTTTGCGATGAACTGGAACAAAGTATCCGTCAGAGCAAAGAGCAGACGGATATGCTGCTGCAAGCGGCCTTGAGAGAGGCGTTACAGCCGAAAGCAAAAGTTGTTAAACTGCCTGCTTTGCAAGAAGTGGAAGAAAAAGCCTATTTCAAAAGGGCTGTTCTTGCAGCTTACATTATCAATCAATCGCAAGATGACCCGAATTTCGGAGATACAAAGTTTGAAAAGCTACTTTATCTTATAGAGTATCATGCCATCAAAAGAAACTTTGCCCAAAACTACTTGCAACAGGTAGCAGGACCTTTCGATAATAAATTTTCGTATTGGTTTTGGAACCACATTGAAAAGCAGAAATGGTTTAAGCGGCAAAAACAGGGTGCACAGTTTGTTTTCAAGCCTGGTGCCTTGCATCAAAAGTCAAAAAATCTCTACAATTATTTCTCCAAAGAAGAATTGGAACGTGCTGAAACACTCATCCGTTATTTCAAAAACTCAAACTACGAAAAACCTGAAATAGTTTCAACCCTATATGCCGTATGGAGCAATCGTATCCTCCAGCAACAGGAAATAAACGACGACCTGTTGATTGAGGACTTCTATAAATGGGATGAAAACAAGAAACGATATGAGCGTTCCCTCTTGGAAAAAGCCTTACACTGGATGCGGAAAGAAGGCCTTGTGCCGGATGGTTGGGGATGGGTGATAGCAAGACAGGGAAGAAGATAGTGAGGGTAAATCATCATGCCGACACCTCTGCCCTTGAAAAACAGATAAACGAAATGGTCTATGCCCTCTACGGCCTCACACCGGAAGAGATTGAGATTGTGGAGGGGTAAAGTATAAAATAGACTTAAGGAGAATGGCCATGAAAACACTTAGAGAGGTTGAACAAATCTTAAAGAAACATAAGACAGAAGTTCAGGAGAAATATAACGTCAGCGAATTGGGGATATTCGGCTCTTTTGTTCGTGGAGAACAGAGAAAGAGGAGTGATATTGATATATTGGTTGAATTTGTTGAACTCCCTGATGTTTTTTTGCTCATTGATCTGGAGGATTATCTTAGAAGAATTTTAAGAAGGAAGGTTGATTTAGTTAGAAAAGGGGCAATAAGGCCTGAACTTAAAAAGGTCATCACAAAAGAAGTGGTTTATATATGAGCAGAGATTACAAATTGTTCATCAAAGATATTGTTGATGCGATAAAGGATATAGATATTTTTGTAGGAGATATAGATTATGAGGAATTTCTTAAAGACAAAAAAACACAGAAGGCTGTTGTTTGGCAGATTCATATCATTGGAGAGGCTACAAAAAATATTCCCGAATCTATAAGGAATAAATATAAGGAAGTTCCATGGAAATATATGGCAAGGATACGGGATAAAATTGCTCATTTCTATTTTGGAATTGATTATGAGATTGTCTGGAAGGTTATAAAAGAAAAATTGCCGGGAATTAAACCTGCGATTGAAAACATACTGAAAGACTTAAAGACTTAACTGAAAAAATCCTGAATGACCCTGAAACAAACCCTAGACAAATTCTATAGAGAATACAATTTTAAAGATAGAATCCTCCATGACCCTATAGAATTTCCCCATCGGTATACAAGGCCGGAAGACATTGAGGTTTCCGGCTTTATTGCATCCTGTTTTGCATATGGCAAGGTGGATCTGTTCAAGCCTGTGGTAAAGAAGGTACTTTCCACAATGGGTGAGAGTCCTTATGATTTTTTGTTCAATTTTAACTCGAAGAAGCACGGACGTCTGCTTTCAGGGATAAAATACAGGTTCAATGAGAACAATGATATTATTTGTCTTTTATACATGATGAGCATGGCTTTAAAAAGATATAAACGACTAAAAGACCTCTTTAAGCTTCATTGCTGGAAGGATGATCCAAATATCGGTATTGGATTAACAGGATTTGTAGAGTCTTTATTGAGCATAGACACATCGCCTGTATATGGGAAAAATATCAGGCCAGCCGGGCTCCTCCAGTTCTTTCCTTCACCTAAGAAAGGAAGTGCATGCAAGAGGATGAATCTATTTTTAAGGTGGATGATAAGGGACAGGGACATTGATTTCGGAATCTGGAAGGGGATCCCAAAAAACAAGCTTGTAATCCCCCTCGATACCCATATAGCACGTATATCAAAATGTCTCGGTTTTACAAGGCGGTCGTCGCAGGACTGGAAGATGGCTGTGGAGATAACAGAGTCATTGAAGATATTTGATTCAGAAGATCCTCTCAAATACGACTTTGCATTATGTCATCAGGGAATATCAAAGGTTTGCAGTAAAATGAATTGTAAGGAGTGCAGTTTTTTTAACCTTTTTTAAACTCTCTTCCTTTCCATATCATATAAATTGCCGGATAGATTATCAACTCAAGGATAGTGGATGTGATTACGCCGCCGACCATGGGCGCTGCGATCCTCTTCATCACATCAGCACCAGTGCCGTGGCTGAACATGATGGGAATAAGTCCTGCGAGAATTACGCTGACTGTCATTATCTTCGGCCTGATTCTTTTTACTGCGCCATACATGACTGATTCCTTCAGGTCATTGATTGAATTTAGTTTTCCTTCTTTTTTCCATTTCTCATAGGCAAGTTCAAGATATAGAAGCATTACAACACCCGTTTCTGCATCGAGTCCTGCAAGGGCTATTATTCCAACCCATACTGCTATGCTCATGTTGTAATTGAGGATATACAGGAGCCAGAACGAGCCTACAAGGGAGAAGGGGACAGCTAACAAGACTATCATTGTCTTTGTAACGGACTTTGTATTGAGATAGATGAGCACAAAGATTATAAGCGCGGTTAATGGAATGACGAGTTTCAGTCTTTCATGCGTTTTTACCAGGTATTCATACTCGCCGCTCCACTCAAGGCGATAGCCCTCTGGAATTTTCAAAGATGCGACTTTCTTTTTCGCCTCTTCCACATATCCGCCCACATCCCTGCCTGAAAAATCGATATAGACATATGAAGTCAGAAGCCCTTCCTCGCTCTTTATGCCTGTAGGGCCTCTTACAATCTTTATATCCGCCAGCTCACCGAGAGGAATTTGTACAGTACCTGTGAAAGTAGTAGAGTAGAGGGAACCTGTAGGGAAGCCTTCGTCTCCCCTACGCACTGTAGACATTCCTGCTGCAACAGGCTGAGCATTCCCCATCATTACAGGTACAAGAACTCTTTTGAGTTTCTCTACGTTATCCCTTAATTCCCGTGAATAACGGACATTTACAGGATACCTCTCCCTTCCTTCAACCGTAGTGGTAAGGTTCATCCCGCCGATGGCAGACTGTATTACTTCCTGCACATCATCGACAGTCAGGCCGTATCTTGCAGCCTCTTCACGCTTTATATCGAAGTCAAGGAAATATCCTGTTGTAACTCTCTCTGCATATGCGCTCCGCGTGCCGGGGATGTCTTTTACGACATTTTCTATCTCCATGCCTATTTTCTCAATCTCATCAAGCCGGGGGCCGAGAACCTTAATGCCTACAGGTGTTCTTATGCCGGTGGAAAGCATGTCAATACGGGCTTTTATCGGCATTGTAAATGAATTTGCAACTCCTGGAATGCTCAGTGCGTCATTCATTTCATTCTTTAGGCTTTCTACGGTTACTCCCGGTCTCCACTTAGATTCGGGTTTAAGGTTTACAACAGTCTCAAACATTTCAAGCGGTGCAGGGTCTGTGGCTGTCTCTGCACGGCCAGCCTTCCCAAAGACCTGTTCAACTTCCGGAATCTTTTTTAGTATCTTATCCTGCATCTGGAGCAGCTTTGATGCCTCTGATATAGATGCGGCAGGCGCTGTCACAGGCATATAAAAAAGCGAACCTTCATATAATGGCGGCATGAATTCCGAGCCGAGCTTTATGAAAGGATATACAGTAACTGTCATAATGATTACTGCAAGGATGATAACCGTCTTTTTAAAACGCAGTGAGAGGCTCGCTATGGGCTCATAGATTTTATGAAGGATGACACTTATGGGATTCTTTTCCTCGGGCTTTATCTTGCCTCTAATGAAAAGTGTCATTAATACAGGCGTCAGCGTTATGGCAAGGAATGATGAAAAAAGCATTGCAAAGGTCTTTGTGTAAGCCAGAGGCTTAAAGAGCCTTCCTGCCTGCGCCTGTAAAGTGAATACAGGAAGGAACCCTACGGTAATGACGAGGAGTGAGAAGAAGAGGGAAGGGCCGACCTCCTTTGCAGCATCAATTATTACATCTATGCGGTTTTTACCCCCCCTTACTCCCCCCCCTTGCCAAGGGGGGGATTGAGGGGGGGTAGCCTCCCACTCCTCTAATTTCTTATGCGCATTTTCCACCATTATGATGGATGCATCCACCATCGCTCCGATGGCAATGGCAATGCCGCTTAAGCTCATGATATTTGATGTTACGCCAAGATAATACATGCATATGAATGAAATGATTATTGCAACAGGCAGTGTCAGAATAACCACAAGTGCGCTCGGCAGATGGAATAAAAACACGATACAGACTGCGCTAACAGCGACAGAGAGTTTTATGATTTCTTCCTTGAGAGTATCGATGGAGCGGTGTATAAGATCCGATCTGTCATAGGTTGTTACAATCTTCATTCCTTTTGGGAGGCTTGGCGCAATGTCATTTTTGATCTTCTCTTTAACCCTCTCTATGACATTAAGGACATTCTCGCCGAATCTGACAACTACAATTCCCCCTGCTACTTCACCTTTTCCATCAAGCTCTGCAAGTCCCCTTCTTATCTCGGGTCCCAATTGTATGCGTGCAATGTCTTTTAAAAATACAGGAGTTCCAACTCCGTTTGTGCCCACAGGGATGTTTTTCAGGTCGTCAAGATTTTTTATGTATCCCCTTCCCCTCACCATGTATTCAATCCCTGAGAATTCCAGAACCCTTCCTTCCACATCCCTGTTGCTCTTTCTTATGGCCTCCATAACCTTTGTTATTGGGAGGTTGTATGCCAAAAGGCGGTTCGGGTCTATGGTTATTTGATACTGTTTTACAAATCCGCCGATGCTTGCAACCTGAGAGACCCCGGGAACGCTTTCAAGGGCAAGTTTTATGTTATAGTCTTGAACAGAGCGGAGCTCTGAGAGATTGTACTGACCTGTCTCATCTACTACTGCGTAGGAAAATCCCCATCCCACGCTGGTTGCATCAGGCCCTAACACAGGGTTGACATCAGCAGGAATCTTGTTTTTTACTGCCTGGAGATATTCCAACACCCTGCTCCTTGCCCAGTATATGTTTGTCCCTTCCTCAAAGATGACATAGATAAACGAGCTTCCGAGGAAGGAAAAGCCGCGCACAGCCTGCACCTTTGGAGCAGCAAGGAGGGTTGATGTGATGGGATAGGTTATCTGATCTTCAACAAGGTCAGGGCTCCTTCCAGACCATTCAGTGTAGATTATCACCTGCGTATCGCTTAAATCAGGTATTGCATCGAGGGGAGTCTTTTTTAATGCCCAGTATCCCCATGCGAATAAAAAAAACACAAGCAAAAAGATGATGAACTTGTTTCTGGCGCTGTATTCTATTATCTTTGCGATCATTATTTAACAATCCCCTTTAGTTTTGCCTCTGAATCGATGAGGAAGTTTGCTGCCGATGCTATTTTTTCTCCTGCCTTGAGGCCTTTTAAAACCTCCACCATCCCGTCAGCTTTGAGTCCCAGCATAACTTCTCTCGGCTCAAAATACCCTTCTCCCTTATCCACATAAACGATCTGTCTTGTACCAGTGTCAATAACAGCATCCTCAGGAATGGCAAGCCTTTTGCCGAGATTGATCTTTACCTCCACATTGGTAAACATCTGTGGTTTAAGCTGTCCTCCGGGATTTGGGATTGCGAATCTTACTTTTGCTGTCCTTGTTTCGCCAGAAAGAGTAGGGTAGACATAATCGATTGTTGATGAAAACTCCTTGCCCGGGAAATAACTAAGGCTGATGTTCGCCCTCTGCCCGGTCTTTATTAAAGGCAATTCATATTCATAAATATCCGAAACCACCCATACCGTAGACAGGTCAGCCACATCGAAGAGCTTCTCTCCGGGCATTACACGCATTCCCTGCAATGCCGTCTTCTGCACAACATAACCACTTGCAGGGCTGTACATGGTTAGTGTTTTTATTGGCTTTCCTGTCTCCTCTATCTTTTTAATCTGAGAATCTGTTATATCCCAGAGCCTCAATCTTTGCTTGGCTGCTTCAATTATTGAT
Organism: Nitrospirota bacterium; assembly: GCA_021791055.1. Classification (GTDB taxonomy): domain Bacteria; phylum Nitrospirota; class Thermodesulfovibrionia; order Thermodesulfovibrionales; family Dissulfurispiraceae; genus Dissulfurispira. Next base: position 7,380 of record JAJYXI010000068.1, read on the forward strand.
TCAGCATCCCTTGAAAGCATCGTCCCAATCTCTGTCTTCTGTCTTCTGTCTTCTGTGCTCTGTTTTGCCCACTTCAGGAGATTTATGAATTCCTGTTGTGTTGCCAGAAGCTCCGGACTGTAAATCTCTGCAAGGGGTTCTCCTTTTTTGACATATCTGCCTGTGTAGTCAACATAAAGCTTTTCAATCCATCCCTCAAACTTGGTGTTGACTGTTGAGAGCTTTCTTTCATCGTATTCGATACGCCCGACTGTCCTGATGATCTTTTGAAGGGGCTTTATGGATGCCTCTGCTGTTTTCACACCTATCAACTGCTGTTTTTCCGGAGGTATTTCCACTGTGGGAGGCTCTTCCTCTGCAGCCTGTGTATCTGAGGGCTGTTGTGTTTGAGTCTGGATGGCACCGCCGGTATGCCCCTGATGCTCTGAAGGCTGTGTTTTTGCGGATTCCGCACTCTTGGTTTTAAAAATAGTGTTCAGAGATATTGCCTTCGAAAAATAAAATAAAATACCAGCAATTAAAATTAATCCCGCTGCGATTATTAATAATTTTCTCTTTTTCATTTCCCCTCCTGACTGCTGACCCCGTTAGAAAGTCCCTTTCTAACGGGGCTGACTGCTGTTATCGCCTCAACCCTTGCTATTGCCTTTTCCCTTTCGACGAACTGATTCCAGTATAATGTCTCAAGCTCTATAAGGGATTTCAGCCTCGATATAACTGTAATGGCCTCAACCCTTCCGGTGACATATCCTGAAAGGGCAGCTTCAAAATCCTGATAAGTTTTTGGGATTAATCCGTTTTTATATAATTCCATTAATTTCTCTGCTGTCCTGAGCATGGAGTAATTGTCCCTGATTGCTGAAGCTATCATTAATCTTATTGCCTCTTTTTCATTCCTTGCCTCCGATAAAGATGCCTCTGCCTCATGAACAGCTTGCCTCTGTTTTGTCCTGTAAAAGATGGGGATATTGATTGTGGTTGTAAGACTCCACATGTCCTCAAACTCTCTACTCCTTTTAAAGAGGCTTGCAGCAATGGTAAAATCAGGGTAGTATTCTTTTTTAGCCATTTGTACCTTTGTCTCTGCTGACTCAGCCATTTTCTCTCTGGATTTTATTTCAGGGGAGTTTTCATGAGCTGCCTTGAGAAGCTCATCCATACTGCGATTAAACACAGTTAGGGAAGGTTCAACAGGTCTGCCGAGAGGGGAGTTTACATCCCTGCCTATGGTGGTGTTGAGCATAGCTTCAATGGATTGTATCTTCTGTTTGAACATTTCTTCTTTTTCACGAAGCATATACTTTTCTGTTTGGGCCATTAATACTTCTTGCTGTGGTGCCATCCCTGTTGAATATCGTGAAAGCGCTGCATCCTCTATCCTTGAAAAGAGAATGGTTCTGTCTTTGATAAGGTCGATATTTTTATATGCAAGAAGTAGTTCGTAATAAAGCTCTTTAACCCTTGCTATTGTTTTTAAACGTATAGATGCGGAGGATGCCTTCAGACTTTCGGCATCCCTTGAAGTCATCTCTCCTTTCAAAGATAGCTTTCCCGGAAATGGGAACATCTGAGACGCAGAGAACATCCATTGTGCTCCCTGCATCTCACCATAGGTATATCTTCTCCATCCTTCATTCTGATAACCGAACATGAACATGGGGTCAGGAAGGCTTTGTGCCTGCGGTATCCTGAATCTTGAGGCATTGGCTCTCGATTCAGCAGCGAGAATTTCAGGATTGTTTTTTAACGCCTCGGCAGTCAGTTGCTGAAGGTTCAGTTCCTCGGCAAAGGCAACATTAAATGTAAAGAAGACAGAAGACAGAAGACAGAAGACAGATTTTTTTGATATTAACTTAATCGTTTTTGTCTGACTTCTGTGCTCTGACATCTGTGTTCTGTCTTTACCTTGCGTCCACATTGAACCTTACCGCTGTTATTTTCCCGCCGCGTGTAATTTTTACTGCTACATTCCATGCGCCTGACATCGAAAAATTCATCTTCGCCTTGTATTCATTTCCGCTTAATGTTGCATCTGCCTTGTAATTCATTGCGGGCATTCCTGGCATTGCCGGCATGGAATATTCGACCTTTACCTTTGCATCAGTGACATATTTGCCCGATGCATCTTTAATCTCTATGGTGACATTGTTATCACCGACAACAGGCGGATTTTTGTCGATTTTTACCTCAACATTGTATTCTCCGGCCTTTTTCTTTACCTCGTAATCTTTTGCATAAGCGATGCCTGCGACTAATAGCAGGATTAGTGTAATTATACCCAACTTTTTCATGTTTGTCCTCCTCTTTTATTGTTTATTGGTTTTTAGTTAGTGATGATGCTTCCCATGACCCGAATGCTCTTTGCCTTCCTCTGCCTCTCCCATTTTTTTAATATATTTTTCTGGATCCTTTTTGAATTCTTCAACACACATCGGACAGCAGAAATTGTAGATTTTACCTTTATATTCGTATGTCTGTTTCATCTTTTCATCAATCTTTTCGCCGCTTACCGGACAGATTTCATTCCCAATCACCTCTGCCTTTTTCACCTGCTCGGTAGTGTGTGCCTGTTCCGCTGCATAAGTAATTCCTGCAACCAAAAATATGACCAATGTAAATACAGCCAATTTTTTCATAACTTCCCCCTATCTTTTAAATTCTTTTTCCACGATATCCTTTATTTTCTTCACAGAATAACCCTTCTTATAAAGCTCGGAAGCCCGCAGGGCTTCCCCGAGACAAATATCTCACATTGCCGCATGGTTGTCAACATAGCAGCTCAGAAGACTCTTGTGCTTAAAGACCGGCGATTCTTCACACATGCAGTAACAGTAGATGCTGTCTAAAACCCACGGAATCTCCTTAGCGGCCTGATATGCCTTTCTAATACGGGGGTCGCTGAACATATCTGGATTAAGGGTTGTCCTTGTTTCTCCCTTTCTCAGGGATTCATCTTTTTTGATCTGCGCAGCAGCATAATTTGCAGCGACAGCGAGAAATATCACAAAAGCGGTGATTGCAATGAGCTTGACACTATGCCTTTTCAAAACCGTCACCTCCTTACTTTGAGCCTGTTCAACAACTCGCTAAGCCTTGAGAATCAAGGTTCTGCAAGTATTTCTGTTTTCCTTTTACCGCAAATCCTGTTAAAATATCTCATCTTAATTCCATATGGAGGCATTTAGATGAGA
>JAJYXI010000071.1 GCA_021791055.1 Nitrospirota bacterium
TTTACAATCGGCAGAGGAAACAGGCAAAGCTGGGGTATTTAGCGCCAGTTGCTTATGAGAAAAAGTTTTATCAAACGAGGATTGCAGCATGAGTGAATTGGTATCCACTATTGACATCCGACCTCAGACGTTTATTTTCAGACCGACAACATGTACACCATCGCAAATGAATGGGTGAATGTGCCTGATGATATTGCAGAGCTTCCGGATTTGCAGGGATACGGCAATGTATATGACCTCCAACAAGCAATGGCAAGGGAACAACTGGCAATAGGCAATGGGCAAGAGGCTATAGGCACTACCTTAAAATCACTTGTTGAACAATTTATGAATGAAACAGACGCTGATGCGCGGCACGCCCTTCTCACGCAGATCCTCTATAAATGGACCGGAGTGGAAAATGTTGATCCTTTGAGCCGCGCAGCGAGGATATTCTACGGCAATGCCATAGGCGATGCCCGCAAGCTCGCCACTCTTGAAGCCTTCATGGGCGAAGCCTACGTAGGCACATGGTGCTGGGGCGAGCGCGACCCCAACCCTCATGGTCCGGCTTCAAAGATACTCCTTCGGGCGTTTGATGAACTATCAGGCAGCATATATAGCCAGCTTATGGCGCAGACGCACTTGAAAGACCTTTATGGAATGATTACATACACATGGGATGATGCAACACAGAGCGTAAAAGCGGACATGAGTGCAGTTATAGCAGATATTCAAAACCAACTTTCAACCGATGAATCAGCAGGCAAAGCAGTTTTGGGCGAATTCTCCCGCACCATCCGCGGCTTCGGTGCGCAGGAGATGGTCAACTATTTAAACTTCCGTGAAACTTTCATCCAAATGAACCCTGAATTTGGCTGGGTGATTGACTCCGCAGGATTACCTGTGTATGACAGAGTTCATCAAGGACAAAGAGCATGGTCTCCTCACATGGAAGGCACAGACAACGCAGACGCAGTAAAGGGAAGTCTCACAGAAGGAGACGGTGCCATCAATGGATTATTAGGCAATGATGTTATTTACGGAACAGCAAGAGATGAAATGCTAATCAACGAAACAGGCAATGCAACAATGGTTGCAGGTGCAGGCAATGACACCATTTTTGCTGGTGCAGGGAATGACATACTGGATGGTGGTGAAGGAAACGACACCCTCTATGGAGAAGCAGGAAATGATACCTACATCCTCCGTATAGGCTCTGGAAGGGATACTATCTTTGACACTGATGCTACAGCCGGAAACACAGACACCATCTATATCGGCAGCAATCTAACTCCAAATGACATCACACTAAGAAGAATAGGCAATGACCTAATCGTAAAAATCACAGACACCTCTGACAAACTCACGGTAAGAGACTATTTCAAAAATGACAGCCCATTAAATCGTATTGAACGCATTCAATTCACAAACGGCACGGTGTGGGATGTGCAGGAAATGTATCATCAGGTAGCCCTTTCTACCGAAACCGACGATATCATCTATGGAAGCAGCGGAGACGGACACGACCTGCTTGTAGGCGGAGGAGGAGACGATGTTATTTTTGGCGACAAAGACCTGACTGCAGCCTTTCCCGGATGGTCAACAACCGTTGAGTCTACCGAGATGCCGGATGGATTTGTCTCGTATACGGTAATAGGCAATAATCAAGGCTGGACTGAAGGCACCTTTAAAGGAGACGATACAATTTACGCCGGAGCCGGAAACGACTTTGTTGCAGCAGGCGGAGGCGGAGACGAGGTCTACGGAGGCTTGGGCGATGATGTTGTCTTCGGCGAAGGCGGGGATGATTTTATCGAAGGCGGCGGCGGTAACGACTGGCTTTTGGGCAACAGCGTAATAAAAAGGCAACTGTTTGAAAAGGAGGTGTTTGCATGCGTTGGAAATTGATAGTAATACTGTTGCTGGCATTCTGCTTGATGGTGCAGCCTGCAACTGCTGAGAAGGGTAAGGCAAAAGCAGGAGGAAAGACTACGACAAAACCTACCAAATGCTGGAAGAGAATGCCGCCGCTTGATAAGACGCTAATGACACCGGAATACAATACCGTTTGCAAGGCATTTGAAGAAGTGCTGAATAAGACTTGCGAGCCGCCTGAGAAGCTGCAATGTAACTGGACACTGCCGAAGGGAGAAAAGAGATTCAAAAAACTTGAGTGGCAGCCGCTTGATCCGAAAGAACATTGGGGATTGATTGAGGACATGGCATTGAGCGGTTGGAATGAAAAGTTCCGTACAGGTCAATGGGAACGGATAGGGGACGAAGTCCGTAAGGAGTTTGATAATGGACAACGAATCCTTGCAGTAACATCAGTTGACATTGACCACGATGGAAATGCTGAACTTGTTGTACGAGATGATAACATACCTTGTGAGGGTAATGCTGGTGTTACATTTGGCGTCATGATACCCGAAATAAAACGGATAGACTGGAATCTCAATAACGTATTTTTTCATACCAATGCTTTCTCTGAAGGCTCCGAAATCATGATATATGAGGGACAGGCATTCATGTTTAAGTGGGAGCGTGATTTTAAAGAAGCTATGATCTATGAAGGGTTTCCCCATGGATCAGGCAATGTATGTCGTTTCAAATACCTTAAAGGGAGGAAAAAACAATGACAATTCAGTACAACAATCAACTGACAGACGAGCAGTACAGGGACAAGCGGTATAATGTGTTGCGATGGATTGAAAGCGCTGGAGGCAAAGTAGACCTAAAACCGTATACAGATAATCCCAATGGCGGCTATGCCACGATAGGCGCAGGTTTTAAGATTGACTCAAATTGGGATGCAATCCTCACGGCATTGGGGTTTGATACGTCTAAAGGTGCCCCTAAAACCGAGAAAGACTATATAAGCCGAATTAAAACCTTAGTCGGCAAAGACAGAAATTTTACCAGCAGCCAGATGACCACGCTCATCAATGATCTCAATTCAATCATGGTTGAACGCTATAACTACTATAAGACAAACTTCAATGATGAAACCAAAAGGATGGAATTCAAATTTACCAACGAGCCTGAAGTTGAAGCGACATTTCAGGTCATAGCAGACGACAGAGATAAGCGAATACTGACGAAGTGGCTTGGAGAGACATCTGAAACGCAATATAGTATTGTCCCCAGAGGCAACGAGCGGATAGCGCTACTTTCACTCGTGTATAACAATGTGATCGGATTTTCGGACAGCGCACAGACAAAGCCAAAATCGCCCAAGCTTCTCGATGCGCTCAAAAACGGCAACAGAGCAGAAGCATGGTTTGAGATCAGATATAACTCCAACAAACCCGGCACAGGCCTTGAGGATGGAATCGCCAAGCGTCGGTATTATGAATCACAGTTGTTCGGCTTATACAACAACCCTCAGAGTGTTGACGCAGAAGAAGCAAAACAGACATATAGCATGCTTCAACTGCACCGAGACAAAATATATTCTTACGAAGCTAAATACGGCACAAATCCTAATGGCGGAAGCCCTGATGATAATAGTCCTGACAGTAACGCCAGCAGTCGGATAAAAACAGCAAATGCCGATTATAACCTTACCGACGATGCTGCTAAAGTACAAACCCTCACGCAGATTCTTGAGTCTGCGAAAAACGCCATGCTGACATATCTTCAGGGTCTCCATCCTCAGCTTGGCCAGTTGTCGGTCGACCGTGCAATAGACATTTATTTAGATCCGGGCAGAGATAAATCCGGAGAAACGTTCAATCTCAATCATAGCGCAACTTTGGATGCAAGAAGCGGAGACAGCCGCAGCTCACGAGATATACTCATCGGCGAAGGCGGTGATGACAAGCTTCGTGGAGGTAAAGGGAATGACATTCTTCTCGGTGGCGAAGGAAAAGATACCTATTATTATAGGAGTGGAGATGGCAATGACCAGATCGTTGACACAGGGGAAAACACAATAATCATTGAAGATGCTAATGGCAATAAGCGCACCATCACAAATGTCTACAAAACAGGAGCGAATATCTGGACAACGGCGGATGGAGAAATCAAAGCAACGAAAAACTCTCCATTAAAGATAGTTCTTGAAGACGGAAGCACCATCACCCTTGGCGAGAACTTTCAAGACGGAGATTTTGGCATACATCTTCTCGAAGCGCCTGATAGTCCTCAGACAAATATCATAGGCGATTTGACGCCTATAGATTTCGATCCAACTATCGAAGGCATACAAACCAAAACAGATGTATGGGGCAATGTCATAGTTGATCCAAAAAATCCTTACCCTAATCGCAACGACATGCTATATGACACTTCAGGTAATGATCGTATAGAAGGCGGAGGCGGTGAGGATTATATAGAGGCAAAGCATAGTGGCGATGAGTTTGTTTTAATTGAAAGGAGGGCGGCATGAGGAGAGGAATATTTTTGTCGTTATTAATTTTGTTTTTTGTATTTTCAGCATCAGCGTTTGCGGATGAGCTTAAATTGGTGAAAGGCAAGGGTGTTCCGGTATGCGAGGCGCACTATAAGAATCTCAAGTCTCTCACATTAAATGAAATGGTTTGTGAACGAGACGAAACTTACCCTGAAGAAAATGGCATTACAAGGCCGAGGTGGGAGAGATTGGAGTTAAAGGGAAAAAAGGAGTTGGTAAAAAAAATACGCAAGTTTTTTTATTATGGCGATCAGCTTGCTAAAGTGAAAACATATGATGATGCGGCTGAGTTTGAAGACTATCTGTCAAGCGATTTGATGAGTAATGTTATAAAAGCATCAACGGTAGATATAGCCAACAACGGCAAGCAGGAAAGAGTAATGCTTTATAGCGACCATACATGCAATATACCGGAAAATATAGCATGGAATAGAGGCCCATATTCTCGACCGTTGTTTGTTTTGGACGAAGCCAAAGATGTGATTGATATTAAAAAGACAGAGCCGCTGTTGCAGAATATATCAAAATCTGGTTATGACATTAAAACTAAAGCAATTGAGCATTTATATAGACTTTATGATGTGTTCTTTTATAAGAAAGACACGTATTTTGATAAATGGAACATGTACGACTGGACACTAACTGTCTATAAATTGTCAAAAGACAGAGGAAGCGAAGTTTGCCGGTATAAATACAAAACAAACTATCAAAAGTAAGGAGGACAAGAAAATGAGAACAGAGACATTGCATTTAGTAGAGGACTATATGGCAGAGTTGTTTAGTTTTGTAGTAGATAAGGAAGGCTTTGCAGAAGGCCTGCCATACTTTGATACTGCAAATCCCAAAAGGGCAACCATCGGTTATGGATTTAACATTGAAGCAGATACGGACAACTTATTGCTTGTACTTGAACAGATGGGAATTGTTAATGATAAAATGACAACTTTTAAAATAACAACTATAAGAAATGAATTTCAAACAGCAATAAATAATACACCGCATACAGGTAGCACTGATACAATAAACGCTCAACTGCGCGCGAACCTAAACAAGGTCGCCAGCCGGTACGGTGTTGCTACATTTCAGATTGATAAGCCACAAGGCTACACCGTCTTCCGTGAGATTATCGAGGGCACAAAGGTTGGAAACATTCCAATTCAGGGCAAGCAGGAGAGGCTTGATGCACTTCTGCAAGACAGCCTTGCCCATAATTCAAAAGAATATATAGCAGTGATGTCGTTGTTCTACAACGGTGAAAGTCTTGTGGATAGTAAACAGCGCCTGTTAGCAAATGCCATTATCAAGGACAACCGCGCCGAGGCGTGGTTTGAGATTAGATATAACTCGAACAATGGCAGCAATCGATCTGCACTTGCTCAGCGCAGATACAGAGAATCAGATTTATTCGGCTTACTTGATAGCGGAGCGTTTACAGATGAAGGCACAAAAGAAGTTTTCAGAATGTATACAAAGCATCGATCAGAAATTGATAAATATGAAAATAATTTTCCACCTCCTTCATCCGCATATTTTTCAATATCTGCTCCGGTATTACAAGCAAAAGAATATCTTGTCAACAAATTCGGGCAAGGAAAGACGATAGACAACATCATCGTGGGCGCAGGGTTAGAAAGCTATGCCTATCAGGAAAAATGGACGATAGACAAAATATTTGGCACAGGTGGAAACGAATTGATCTTTGGAGAAAAAGGAGAAGATTATTTTTTAATGCGGAGGGTGGCATGAGGAGAAAGATAATTTTAGTTTTGATTTTACTTGTATTACCTGTAGTTGTATGGGGCGATGAATATGTGCTGGTAATGAGCAAAGAGGACAATGTCTGCCAGCATATGCTGGGGCTTTATAATGAGGATTTGAGAAAATACGGGAAGATACAATATGACGAGCATGAAGCGTTTACGGTGATTAAGTGGGAGGAGAAAAAATACTACACAACATATCCTGATGGAAAAAAGCATTATCCTATGAGTCTACCAGATACGGTGTTAATCTCAAAATTTGATATTAACAATGATGGAAAGGAGGAATTGGTTGTTAAAGATACTGTTCCTGTAAGAGGCCGACCATCTGAAAGCCTATATTATTTGAAAAATGAAGATTCGGTCTACTTTAAAGATGATGAAGTTGATGTAAAGATTTTATACGATAAGGCTACTGGAGCAGTTGGTACTGGAGCAGGTGGAGCTTTTAAGGCAAATGTTTACTTTCTCAAAAAACTTCCACCATTCGGAATACGTGACATTGAACCTTTTAAAGGGCACTTACGCTACTATTCTTTAGGAGGATGGTTCATTCTTAATCCCTTTGTTTTCAAAAAGGCTTATTACATAAGCATGATGGACAATGATCCTTCAGAAAACAAGAAATTTTTGGTGATTCTAAAATATAGCAAAGACAATCAGCTAAAAGATATTTGCTATTATCTAAAAACTTTAGACTGCAAAAATAAAGGAGGTAACTAATCATGGCACTTACAAATTTACACACAAATTGGGAGAATGGGTCGTATGCAAACGACAGAAATAAATTTTTGAAGGAAAAAGAAAATCCAAACCTTGCAGGAGGTGGGTCGTATGGTTTAACGCCATACTTTGACGGCAGCATAGCCATCGGCTATGGCTATGACCTGCTTGTGCATACCAATGCCCAGATTAACAGTCTTTTAACGAGCATGGGAATGCAGCCATTAAGCACTGCCGATGCCACGCTATTAGACCAAGCCCGTGCGCAAGTAAATGCGGGAACAGCGACTCCAACTTATCTCAGGGATGATGTTGCCAGCCAACTTACTCTCACCCTTCCCAACGAGCCTGTGGCGGCTGCGATGCTTGACACTATGCTCAACCAATACGAAACCGCCTTGGACACCGCCCTTGGTGGGCATGATCAGCTTGGCGACTCAAAAGAAAGGGCGGCGATTATTTCACTGCTCTACACAATGACAACGCCTACTTCTGCAGCTATCAGCGCTACAATTCCGTCTACAATAAAAGCCATTATCAACGATAACCGCGCCGAGGCGTGGTATGGGATCAGATACGGGTCCAATGCGGACGGTCAACATGCTTCAAGACGCTACGCCGAAGCTCACTTCTTCGGCCTTTATGACAGCGGATCAACATTTACTGATCCGAACGAGGCTAAAGAAGTCATGCGGATGTATACGAAGCATAAGTTCGAGATTGTTACCTATGAGATAAATTATCCTCCTTCATCGAACGGCAATTATGCAAGCATAGATACAGATATAGCCCCAGCTAAGAATTACCTCATTTCTACTTTTGGACAAGGACAATCTATAGGCAACGTAATTGTAGGCAAAGGTTTAGACAGCTATGTCTATCAGGAACAATCCTCTCTCGATAAGATAATAGGAACAACCTACAACGACCTGATATTTGGAGAAAAAGGCTCAGACATCCTTGATGGCGGTGCTGGTGAAGATGTCATTTATGGCGGTGAAGGCAACGACATGATAACAGGAGGACAAGGCAACGACTATCTGGAAGGAGGTGCAGGCAATGACATTTACTACATCAACACAGGAGACGGCACAGACACTATAGAAGACAAAGAAGGAAACAACAGAGTTATTGTCAACGGCAAAGAAGTCGGACTCTTGATCAAACAAGATGATGGCACTTATAAAAACCCTGACGGCAAAATAAAAGCAACCATAGAAGGCACGGATTTAGTCCTATACGACACCGTTACCGGAGCAAAAGTCACCGTCCTTAATGAAAACTTTCAAGACGGCGATTTTGGCATACATCTTCTCGAAGCGCCTGATAGTCCTCAAACCAACATAGTAGGCGATTTGACACCTATAGATTTCGATCCAACTATCGAAGGCATACAAACCAAAACAGATGTATGGGGCAATGTCATAGTTGATCCAAAAAATCCTTACCCTAATCGCAACGACATGCTATATGACACTTCAGGTAATGATCGCATAGAAGCCGGAGGCGGCGAGGATTATATAGAGGCAAAGCACGGCGGGAACGACTGGCTTTTGGGCAACAGCGGCAGCGATGTCCTGCATGGAGGCGCTGGAGACGATCAACTCTTCGGTGAAAGCAGCGGTGACATGGAGACACTCATAGTAGATGGTGAAGTTGCGCAGGGCACAGGCGGCAGAGGCGACCTTGCGGCAGGCGCTGAGGGAAATGATCTTGTGTATGGCGCAAACGGCAACGATACGTTACTTGGTGGAGACGGGCATGACCTGCTTGTAGGCGGCGGAGGAGACGATATTATTTTCGGAGACAAAGACCTGACTGCAGCCTTTCCCGGATGGTCAACAACTGTTGAGTCTGCCGAGTCAATAGAAGGCGGGGTATGGAGCGGTTTTAACAGCTACACTATACATGGCATTAATTTAGGCTGGGTTGAAGACACTTTTAAGGGAGACGATGTTATTTACGCTGGCGCTGGGAATGACCTTGTAACTGCGGGAGGAGGCGGAGACGAAGTCTACGGAGGCTTGGGTGATGATGCTGTTTTTGGCGAAGGCGGCGATGATTTTATCGAAGGCGGCGAAGGTAACGATCATTTGACGGGAGATCTTTATCCTACTTTATTACCGATTGCAGAGCATGGCGACGACTATATAGACGGCGGAGCCGGGGACGACAAAATCCGGGGTGGCGGCGGTAATGATGACCTGTTCGGTGGCGACGGGAACGACTTAATCCATGGTGATTACACCGAGTTCTTCGAGAGTGCGGGTGATGATTATATAGACGGCGAGGCAGGAGACGACTGGATTCGTGGCAATGGCGGCAATGACACGATATACGGCGGAGAGGGCAATGATTGGCTTCAGGGCGATGACGGTGATGATTATATCGATGGCGAAGCGGGCAATGACACCTTAATCGGCGGCAAGGGCAGTGATATATTCAGATTCGACATAGGCAGCGGGCAGGATATCATAATTAATGAAGTTGATTGAGTAGTAGTGATGTTGACGCTATAGAGTTTGGCGAGGGGATAAACAGCAGTGATTTAGACTTATACAAAGAAGGCGATGACCTTCATATAAAATTCAAAGGTATAACTGACTCTTTGACAATTAAAGGCTGGAGCTGGTTTACATATGGTACTCAGAGAATTGGAATACAGGAATTTAGATTTGCAGACGGTACTGTTTTGAGCGCATACGATATAGATGCCATAGGCTATAAAGTATATGGAACTGCCGGTGACGACCTTCTCATCGGTTCACTCTATAAGGATGAGATATTGGGATATGACGGTAATGATAGGCTTGAGGGCAGCGCAGGAGACGATATCTTGGATGGCGGGCAGGGAAATGATTATCTAGTAGGCGACCAGGGCAATGACACCTATAAATTCGGAATTGGCAGCGGGCAGGATGTGATAAATGACTTGTCTTATTTTGGAAGTAATTATGTTGATAAAGTAGAGTTTAGGGAAGGGATAGCTATTACAGATTTGAGGCTAATAAATCAGCGAGACGATTTAATAATCAATATCAATGGTTACAATGATTCATTATTAATTCAGGGATGGTTTGGTAGTAATGCTCAAAAAATAGAGCAATTCGTATTTGCTGACGGGACTATCTTGAATGCATCGGATCTCGAAGCAATGGGTTATGAAATACACCCCCAGTTAAATGCAACAAGCGGAAATGATTTGCTTGAAGGGGCATCCGGTAGTGACGAGATATACGGCTATGAAGGAAACGATGAACTATATGGTTACAGCGGCGATGACATTCTTGACGGAGGAACAGGAAATGATGCATTAGTCGGCGGAGATGGGAATGATACATATATCTTTGGCAGGGGCAGCGGACATGATGCTATTTCTGACGGAATCACCGGCAATATAGATACTGTAAAATTTGCAGAGGGGATAACAAAAGATGATTTGGAATTCGTAAAAGAAAAAGAAGACTATAATCTGCGGATAAACATCAAAGGCACAACAGATTCTCTGAACATTGTTAACTGGTTTGCGAGTAATCATTATAAAATAGAGCAGTTCATGTTTGCAGATGGAAGTGTTTTAACGCCTTCTGATATCGATGCTATCGGCTATAAATTATACGGAACATCGGATAATGACTATATAGAAGGCCGGGATGGACATGCGAGATATGAACTATACGGTTATGAGGGAAACGATAAACTATACGGCAACAAAAATGACGACATCCTCGACGGCGGAGAAGGCGATGATCACATGGAAGGCTCAACAGGCAATGATAAATATATATTTGCCAAGGGCAGAGGGCAGGACACCATTTATGACAGTGATTGGAAAAACGGCAATATCGATGTGGTCGAATTCGGGGAAGGGATTGCTGCCTCAGACATTGAATTGGTAAGGGATGGGCATAACCTCCGAATAAATATAAAAGAAAGCACGGACTCTCTGACAATAAAAAGCTGGTTTTTAGGAGATGCATATAAGATAGAACAGTTCAAATTCTCAGACGGCACGCTGCTTACCCCGTCCGATATCGAGGCAATGGATATTGGAGAGATTAACATTAATAAGATATACGGCACATCGGATGATGATTATCTGGGCGGATGGTATATGAATGATGAAATATTCGGCTATGAAGGCAACGACAGCCTTGGAGGAGGTGACGGCGACGATATAATTCACGGAGGACAAGGCGATGATTTCATGAGCGGATGGAACGATAATGATATGCTTTACGGAGAAGAAGGCGACGACAAACTTTATGGCGATAGGGGCAATGACACCCTCGACGGCGGAGCAGGCGACGATATATTGCGTGGCGGGGAAGGAGACGATGTATACGTTTACGGCAAAGGCTCAGGAAACGACAACATCAACAACTATGAATATGACTGGTGGACAGGCAATGTAAACGGCTATGACACCATACAATTCAAAGAAGGCATCACCCCCGACTCATTTGAATATATTCAGGAAGACAATAATCTTATCTTAAAACTCAAAGAAACCGGCGAGACCCTCACTATTACCTACTGGTTTAACGGTGAGAGATATGATGCAGAGCAATTCAGATTCGCAGACGGAACCGTTCTTACTACAGCGGACATCAACAATATGATCTTCAAGACAAACGGCACTGCAGAAGGCGAGTTTATAAACGGCACTCAATTCAAAGACGATATAAGCGGATATGAAGGTGACGACACCATATACGCATACGAAGGCAACGACATAATCGACGCAGGAAAAGGAAACGACTACATTTCAGGCGGCTACGGCGCTGACACCTATATCTTCAACCGTGGAGACGGCGAGGACTACATAAGAGAAGAAGGCTGGGACAATACAACGGACAAAGATGTAATCAAATTCGGCGAAGGAATAACAAAGGACGACCTCGTATTCGACAGGCAGGATTACAGTCTCGTCATAAGCCTCAAAGACACCAATGACAAACTCATCATTGAGGACTGGTTCGATACAAGAAAAGTGAGAGTAGAAAGATTCGAATTCAACGACGGCTCCATAATGCGGAGCGTCGAAATAGACAGCATAGAGTCTTTGAAAATTATTAATGGAACAGAAGGAGACGACTATCTCTCAGGGCGTGATGGCGACGATATATTACAGGGAGGAGCAGGAAACGACTATATCTACGGTGGGAGCGGAAACGACACCTATATCATCAACAGGGGAGACGGGAACGATTATATCGACAACTATCCCGGCAGCGCGTTCGGAGATACGGACACCTTATCATTCGGCAACGACATTAGCCCTGATGACATCTCTGCTTATGTTGATGCAGACGGCAATCTAATTGTCTCGATAAACGGAAGCACGGACAGCATTACCATACCGTGGTTTAGTTCCAATAACGGCGGGGAGGAGGTTCCTTTGGTCGTGGAGATATCTCCCATGCTGCTCAGCGAAGAAGGGACAAACAACAACACCGGCATTGCACGTATACAGTTCACCAATAACGGCAATACCCGTATTTTCGACCTGAACGGCATCGTGAATGCGCTTTACGACAACCTCGTCTCAACGAGTGCCGACAGCCCTATTCCTTTATTTACCGATGCAACAGCCGATTTTGAACTAACCGGCAGCGATGCCTTCATCAGCAAAGAGCCCGACATTACAGGCACGGAAAGTAATGATACGCTGAACGGCAGCAGCACAGTTGACTATATCGCCACATATGGAGGAGATGATGTAATTGCCGGAGGAGAGGGCGATGATATATTGGACGGCGGCAGCGGAAGCGACACCTATGTATTTAATCTTGGTGATGGAGTGGATACCATTCAGGATATTGCCACAGATGCGGAAGGCAATCTCATAGTATTTGGAGAAGGAATAACGAGAGAGGATTTGAAATTAAGCTATCAGCCCTCAGCTATCAGCGGTCAGGACAATAGCGTACTTACTATAAAAATAGGTACAGGCGGTGATGAAATTAATCTGCTTAATTTCAATCCCGACAATCCTAATGTTCAAACAATCGAATTCAGTGATGGAACGCAAGTGCAATTGAAAGACCTCCTCGATCCTGGCACAGAAGGAGACGACATTATTAACACCGGCGCAAGCGATGATGTGATTAATGCCAAAGGCGGAAATGATATAGTCAACACAGACGGAGGCAATGATACTATCACTGGAGGAAAGGGCAATGACATCCTCAACGGAGGCGCAGGAGACGACACCTATATCTACAACATCGGCGACGGCGTTGACAGAATCAATGATACTGCCACTGCTACTGAAGGCAATACACTGGTTTTTGGAACAGGCATAACCCCTGATTCATTGAGCCTGAGCCTCGGTTCCCTATTAATCAGAACCGGAAATGAGGGTGATGAAATTCATATCGATAACTTCAATCCCGATGATGCTTATGGCACACACGCCATTGAGACATTCCAATTCGCCGATGGACCAAGCTTATCATACAGTCAATTAATCCAAAAGGGATTTGACCTCACAGGCACATCAGGCGATGACACAATCATTGGCACAAACGTTATTGACCGCATCACTACCTTTGAAGGCAATGACACCATTAATGCTGGAGAAGGAAACAATATCGTCAATGCAGGTGCAGGCAATGATGTAATAACTGCCGGAACAGGTAATGATGTCTATCAATACAACACCGGTGACGGCCTTGACAGCATCAATGATATATCAGGCGCAGATACCATTCAAATGGGCTCCGGTCTTGACTTTGACCACACAATCATCCGCATACAGCAGGGAGTAGCGCACCTTCGTCTCCTCGATGCCGAAGGCAATGAAACATCGGAAGGAATCGATATAACTCTCAATCCTGACGGAAGCATTCCTGTTGAGACGATCAACTTTGCAGACGGAAGCAGCTTCAGTATGAATGACCTCATCATCCAACAGAAAACCACCTACGGCACGAAAAAGAGCGATACGATCCGCACTGGCAGGCATGACGACACAATCTATGCAGGCAAGGGCGGAGACACTGTTTGTGCCGGACTGAGCAATGACACCATATTCGGAGAAAAAGGAAACGATAAACTATACGGAGAACAGGGCAATGACATCATTTATGGAGACAAGGGCAATGACATTCTCGATGGCGGAAATGGAAACGATATTCTTTACGGCGGAAAAGGAAAGGACACCTTGATAGGCGGAAAAGGAGACGACATCATTTACGCAGGCAAAGGCAAAGACACCATCCTTTTCAACAAAGGAGACGGGCACGACATAATCAAGAGCTATCAGCAGTCGGCCTTCAAATGTGAGGATGATGGGCATGGGGGGCATGAAGACAGATTAAAGTTCGATGTCAATCCCCTCGACCTGATATTCTCACGCTCCGGCAGCGACCTTGAAGTCATGATCAATGGAAGCGCAGATAGAATTACCATAGAAGATTGGGACTGGAAAGGCGATGACCACAGGGGGAGGAGACGCGAAAGGGACCATAAGGAATTTCTTATTGACGAATTCAGGGCGTCCAATGGAAAAAATCTTGACGACAGGAGAGTCGAGCAGCTTATTCAGGCTATGGCCACATTCAGCACGGACAACGGCATGAGTTGGAGCGACGCTATCCAGCAAAAGCCGCAGGAGGTGCAGGCGGTGCTGGCACAGTATTGGGAGCCGCAGAGATAAAATAAAAGAAAGGTTAATAGTGATTAGACCAGTAGGGCACAGTATTTCCGCTTCATTCTCGAATGGCATCCGGCCATTCTCCGAAGCTACGCCAGCCCGCCCTCGACATCCTGTCAGGGCTTGGGCTGCCGAAGTCGCTCCAATACAATGCCCTACTGGTCTATAAACTGGATCTATGGAAAAAGAACATATAAAAACTGAACAAGATGTTAATGAGCAGAAGCAAAAGGTAGACACTGGCTTAAGCTGCCTCGTGATGATAGCGAAATATCACGGCGTTGCCGCTGAGCCGGAGCAGATAAAGCACGCCTTTGCAGTCGGAAACGACGGCATGAACGAGACCGACATTGTGAGGGCGGCGCGGGAACTCGGGTTTAAGGCAAAGGCGGCGAATGTTGAATACGAAAGGCTGCAAAAGCTTCCAGTCCCTTTTATCGCGGAAGTAGAAACGGCAGGCGATAGGCATTTTGTAATTATCGCAAAGGTCGAGGGCGAGCAGCTTCTTATACTTCATCCGGCTGAGAACAAACCCAAAATTCTGAAGCGTGAAGAATTTGTTTCAGGATGGCAAGGCAAGATAATCCTTCTTTCTCATCGCGGTCTCAGCTTTCTGAAATCCGAGGAGTTCTTCGGCCTCAAGTGGTTCATCCCCGCGATATGGAAGTATAGGAAACCCCTATCCGAAGTATTGATAGCCTCATTAGTCCTTCAGATATTCGGGCTCGTTACGCCCATATTCACGCAGGTGATAATCGACAAAGTCCTTGTTCATCGCGGATTGACCACGCTCGACGTCCTTGCCATAGGGCTGCTCGCAATAGCCTTATTCGAAGCCGTCTTAAGCATAACGAGAACATATGTATTCACCCATACCACAAGCAAGATAGATGTTACCCTCGGAACAAAATTATTCAAGCACCTGCTTGCGCTGCCGCTCAGATACTTTGAAGTGCGAAGGGTAGGAGACACGGTTGCGAGGGTTAGGGAGCTTGAGAACATAAGGCATTTCCTTACAGGAGCGCCGCTTACATCCGTGCTCGATGTAATGTTCATGGTTATATTCATAGCGGTGATGTTTTTCTACAGCACAACATTAACGCTCGTAGCATTAGCCGCGCTGCCCTTTTTCGCGGGGCTTTCGGCTCTTATAACTCCGATGCTCAGGCACAGGCTCGACGAGAGATTCAACAGGGGAGCGGATGCCCAGTCATATCTTGTCGAGGCGGTTACCGGAATGCAGACCGTAAAATCATTCGCCCTCGAACCGGAAGCTCAGAAAAAATGGGAAGGTCTTTTGTCAGGCTACATCAGATCGAGCTTCAAGACCTATCAGCTTTCGGGCATTGCCGGGGCTATAGGACAATTCATAAACAGGGCATCGTATCTGGTCATTTTATGGGTCGGAGCGCATCTTGTAATAGACGGGAGCTTGAGCGTAGGCCAACTGATAGCCTTCCAGATGCTCTCGGCAAGGGTGATAGAGCCGGTGCTTAGGCTTGTACAGATGTGGCAGGAATTTCAGCAGACAGGTCTTTCGATAAAGAGGCTCGGAGATATATTCAACACAAAACCCGAGCCCGCGATGAACCCTACAAAGGCGAGGCTGCCTGCCATAAAAGGAAAAGTAAAACTCGAAGGCGTACGTTTCAGATACAGGGTGGACGGCTCCGAGATATTGAGAAACATGTCCTTCGATATAGCGCCGGGAATGACCATAGGCATCATGGGAAGGAGCGGTTCAGGGAAAAGCACGGTGGCAAAGCTTATTCAAAGGCTTTACATTCCCGAAGCTGGAAGGATACTGATAGACGGCATCGACATATCGCTCGCGGACCCGGCGTGGCTCAGAAGGCAGATAGGAGTTGTGCTTCAGGAGAATTTTCTTTTCAACGGAAGCGTCAGGGACAATATAGCGATACATTATCCGTCCGCTTCAGTCGCTGATATTATCAGGGTCGCGCAACTGGCAGGTGCGCATGATTTTATTCTCGAACTGCCTGAAGGATATGACACTATGGTCGGGGAGAAAGGCGCAGCGCTCTCAGGCGGGCAGAGGCAAAGAGTAGCCATAGCGAGGGCGCTTCTTACGAATCCGAGGCTTCTGATATTCGACGAGGCCACGTCCGCGCTCGATTACGAATCGGAAAGCATTATACAGAGGAACATGAAAAAGATGTGTCACGGCAGGACGGTTATCATCATAGCCCACAGGCTTTCTACGTTGAGGAATGCGGATAAGATAATGGTGATAGACAAAGGCGAGCTTATAGAATCGGGAAGCCATGAGGAGCTTATGAAGCAGGAGGGGCTTTATCATTATATGTATAGCAAACAGGCAATAGGCGATGGGCAATAAAACTACAGGCTATAGGCACGAGGCAATGAAAAGACAGGCTAAAGGTAAATGGCGAATGGCTAAAGGCAGAAACCTTTTACCTTTAACCTTTTGCCCTTTGTCTGTTTTATTTAGCCTTTTTAGGATGGTCTTCCCTATAGGAAATTATAAAGACAATAAGAGCAATAACCACTATTCCTGCAAGTATTATATACAATCCTTCAGACATTTACTTAACCTCCTTCTTTTCAGGAATTGCATAAAAGCCGATGAGAAATACAATTATAGCGATAACAAAAAAAGCAATGCTTGTAGCATAAGAGACCTTTTCGGTAAGAACGCTACCTATCACACCAACAGTAAGCAAATACTTGGTAACATCCATGAGCATTTTACCTGCTTCTTTTCTTCGGTCCTCGTGCTTCATGATTCCAATTATATCATAAAAAGAGAGGCAAGAGGCGATGCTTAAACGATTGAAAGATTATTTTAAGGGCGACAATTTGCAATACGAATTTCTCCCTCCAGCGCTTGAGATAGAGGAGACGCCGCCATCTCCCGCACGGAGACTGCTGATATGGGCGATATTCATTATGATAATCATTGCCTTTTTATGGTCGTATTTCGGAAAGGTGGACGAGGTCGCTGTAGCTCGTGGAAAGGTCATTCCCGATGGAAGGGTAAAGGTCATTCAGCCTATGGAGACGGGAGTCATAAAGGCTATTCACGTTGAAGAAGGGCAGAGGGTAAAGGAGGGACAGATGCTCATTGAACTTGACCCTACAATCAAGCAGGCAGATGTGGCAAGCACTGCAAAGGCATTGTCAATTCACATGACCGATAAGGAAAGGCTGATAGAGGAGCTGAATGGAGAAAAGACAGGCGAAGGGCAATATGAAGGCTCAAGGCTAAAGGCAAATGGCAAATGGCAAGAAGCAAAAGGTATACTGCAACTCCAGAAGCAGCTTAAAGAAGCGAGGGAGTCGGAATATAAGGCGAGGGAAGATGCGCTGAGGCTCATTATTTCCCAGAGGGAAAATGCACTTTTTGCAGCAGAGGCAATTTTAATAAAACTTGAAAAAACACATGCGATATTAAAGGAGCAGGAGATAGCATATAGAAATCTTTATAAGCACGAATACATATCTAAAATGGATCTGCTTAACAAGCAGATGGAATTTCACTCTGCCGAGCAGGAGCTTGAGGCACAGAAGAGGATAGCGAGGCAGGCGAAGGACAGTCTTGAAGAGGCGCGGAAAAATCTCGATGCCCTTAAAAAAGAGAGGGAGAAGGGAATACTCAGCGATATCGTAGACAGGGAAAAGAGCATTACTGCCATTGAAGGAGAGGTCATAAAGGCAAAGAAGCGATATGAGCTCGAAAGGCTCTGCTCTCCTGTAGCCGGGACTGTTCACGGACTTGCCTCATATACTGTTGGAGGTGTAGTGACTCCGGCTCAGCCTATTGTCACTGTTGTCCCTGAAGGAACGCCTCTTATAATAGAAGTAATGGCCTTAAATAAGGATATAGGATTTTTAAAGGTAGGTCAGGAGGCGGAAGTGAAGCTCGATACCTTCCCCTTCCAGAAATACGGGACTATTAAGGGTAAGGTGGCATTCATAAGCCCTGATGCCTTTGAGGATGAAAAGCTTGGGTCTGTATATAAAATGAAGGTGGAACTGGAGAAAGCGAGTATTAATGTCGATGGAAACGGTATCCCTGTTTCGCCCGGAATGGCTGTGACTGTTGAGGTGAAGACGAATAAAAGAAGGATAATAGAGTTTTTCCTGTCGCCGATTGTTAAATATGCGAAGGAGAGCCTGACATTAAGATAGGTAAAAGGTGAAAGGTAAAAAGTGAAAGTGATAAAATCCTTGACCGTTAACCCTTTACCATTAACCGTTTGCCAAGAGGCTTTTCAAAAAATACATTGCCCCGTTTTTGTCCAATGGCTGGTTTGCTGAGCCGCACTGGGAGTCCTGAACGCATGAAGGGCATCCTTCTTCGCAGTCGCAGTTCTGAATTATTTCTATTGCGGATTTAATCCATTCAACAGGGACATCGAGAACCCGCTTTGATAATCCTATCCCGCCTTCATATCCATCGTAGATAAAAATGGCTGGTGTCTTGAATTCAGGATGTACGGCATAACTATAACCGCCGATGTCTCCCTTGTCGCAGAGTGCAAATAGAGGCATGCAGGCGATGGTTACATGCTCTGCTGCATGAAGGGTTCCCGGCAAATCATATCCTTTATCAATAATTTTGTTTGCAAGGCTTTTGTGAATAACCATCCATATGCCTTCTGTATCGAATATGTATTCAGGCATTTCCACTGTGTGCCTTGACATCCTTGTGCCATCGAACAAATTTTTCTTGTCATAGCCGATTACCTGATAAGTAATCTTCATCATTCCATGATAGAGATCAACATCTCTGGATAAAGGAATGCGAGATTTTTGGGGCATTCCGATAATCTCCACATATTCATTTGATAATGCCTGCGTGTAGTAATTTACATCTACCTCTCTGCATATGGCTTCATTATTTTCTAAATCGAGGTTTAATACCTGATACTGCTTCCCTCTGTGAAGGTAAATTGCACCCGGGAATGCCTCACGATAAATTCTTTTGCCGTCAAGGTCTCCGATATGCCTGCCCATTTCATCCTTGAGTTTTAATGGCTTTCCGATAGTCCTTATCCCGATTTCTCTTTGGGGCATTCTTTTTTTTGAAAACCATATGTCGCCGAGTTTGCCTGTTTTGAGGCTGTTCTCATCGACCAGTTCGTCAATGACATCAGACATTTTATTAATGTCATATACAGTATCATCTGCCCTCAGATAAACCTCATCTGCAGCACATATGAGATGTTTTTTTAAGATATTTTTATTTGATGGGTCGCAGATTGATGCCTCGTGGGGCTTTTCAAGGAATGCCTCCGGATGAGAGATAAAATAGTGGTCAAGGGCATCCTTAATTGCAATCATTACTATCAATGATTCCTGCCCGTTCTTTTCATATCTCCGGCCAACACGGCCAGCCCTCTGCCATGTGCTTGAGATGGAGCCGGGATAGCCGCAGAGTATGCATACATCGAGGCCTCCGATATCAACTCCCAATTCAAGGGCGCTTGTGGATATAACACCCATCAATTCACCGCTGAAGAGCTTTTGTTCTATCTCTCTTCTCTCAGTGGGAAGGAATCCTGCCCTGTAAGGGCTTATTTTGTCGGATAGCAGCGGCGCACGTTCCATGCTCCATTTATATATCAATTCCGTAATCTTCCTTGCCTTTGTGAAGAGTATCGTCCTTAATCCCGAGTTTATGCATTTCAGGAATATCCTCGTTGCCTCTGTATAGGGACTGTCGAGGGGACTTAAGAAAAGAAAGTGTTTTCCCGATTGAGGTGCTCCTGTTTTGTCTATCACATCGAATGGGACTCCGATGAGTGTTTCTGCAAGTTCCTTTGGATTTGCTATTGTTGCAGAGCATGCTATGAATTGGGGATTGCTTCCCCAGTAATTGCAGATCCTTCTGAGCCTTCTGAAAACATGGCTTACATGCGAGCCGAATACTCCTCTGTATGTATGGATTTCGTCAACAACTATATATTTCAGATTTCTAAAGAAGTCCTCCCATTTTTTGTGGAATGGATTAAGGGCAAGGTGAATCATATCAGGGTTTGTAAAAATTACATTGGGGATATGTTCTCTTATCTTTTTTCTTCTGTAAGGTGTGGTGTCGCCGTCATAAACTTCAGCAAAGGCGCTCACCCCCCTGTTTCCCCCCTTGGTAAGGGGGGAATTAAAGGGGGGTATTTCTATGCACTCACTTAAGAGTCCTCGCAGATTCTTAACCTGATCCTGCTCTAATCCCTTTAATGGAAAGATATAGAGTGCCTTTGTTTCAGGATTTTCGAGGATGGATTCTATGACAGGGATATTGTAGATAAGGCTTTTACCGCTGGCAGTAGGCGTCATTACAACCACATTCTGCCCTTGTCTAATGAGATTTATTCCTTCAACCTGATGAGTGTAAAATTTTTCTATGCCTCTACTTTTTAATGCATTTTTTATTTCATCCTTCATTTCTAAATCGGCAAAGTTAGCATCCTCCGGAGGGATATATTTGTGGGCTGTGATTCCAGCGTTGATGAGGCGGTCTTTTTTGAGAGAATCAATAAAATCGTTGATATTTGTCGAGTCCTGCATTTCTTATTAAAACAGATATTCAAGTGTTTGTTCTACTTTGCAAGTAGGACTGTTTAAGGCGGGTATGCATACGGTAAAAAGCTTTACAAATGCACGATTGGGTTTTAAGTCCCGGCTTAACCATCTCTTTTTTTGCGCAAATTTTGCGCAAAATTTTTTATTGACAACACATTTGGGGTCATCTATGATTTGATTATTAAAGCCTGTCAATAAGCGCTATTCCAAGAGGAAGCAATGAAAGATGTCGGGTATTTAATATTGATGAAAGAGGACTTAGGCAATTTCATATCGAGGCTTTCAAGGCTCCAGAAATTGTTTGCGCCTGTATCAAAAGGATACAACAACTTTTCATTTAAGGAAATAAGCCCGGCAGATGAAATTGCACTGAAATACATACCCACAATACTTCCTCCAAAAAAGTTCTTCATGCCCCAGCAGGAGCCCCTTCTTGAATTCAGCACTGCAAAGGGTTTGGATGCAAGGCCTGTCGTGGAATACGAAAAGATGACCATATTCGGCGTCCATACATGCGACCTTGCAGGAATACAGTGCCTGAACATGGTCTTTTCTGTGAGACCGAGGGACTACAACTACCTTATCAGAAAGAGGCTAATAGATATAATCGGCCTTGAGTGCAATGAATACTGCGATGAGTATGCAAGCTGCTGTCTTGTTAGCTCTCACATGCCGAGCGGCGGATATGATATGTTTTTTACCGACCTTGGAGATTACTTCATAGTGCATGTAAATACACAGGTTGGTGAAAACATTGTAGAGTCAATAAAGTTTTTCGAGCAAGCCGGAACAGTGCACTTGGAAGAGCTTAAAGAAATGAGAGACAGGAAGAGAGCCATATTTAAAAACGAGGTTCCTGTTGAACCGAGATTTATACCAGAGCTATTCGACAGGTCTTTTGAAAACAAGGTGTGAAAGGAATTGGAAGAGAGGTGCCTTGCATGCGGCAACTGCACAAATGTCTGTCCTACCTGCTACTGCTTTGACATCATAGACGAAATAGAACTGGACATGAAGACAGGGAGACGCTACCGCAGATGGGATTCGTGCCAGCTTGAGCCTTTTGCAAAGGTGGCAGGAGGCGAGAACTTCAGGAAGGAGCGCTCTGCAAGACAGAGGCATCGCTATTACCGCAAATTCAGGTATCCTGTGAGCAAGTTTGCACGGTTTTTCTGCACCGGCTGCGGAAGGTGCAGCAGGACATGCATGGCAAAGATAAATCTCAAAGACGTGCTGAGCGCCCTTTTAAAGGAGATGGATTCATCCCTATGGAAAAGGTAATTATAAAAGAGTCCAATTACAGGATAAGAACCGCCAGGGTTATCAAGACAAAACAGATGACGGCGCATGAGAAGCTTTTCGAAATAGCGCTTGAAGGCGGAGAAAGCCTCGATTATGAGCCCGGCCAGTTTGTCATAGTCTCTCTCATGGGCATTGGCGAGGCGCCGATATCTATCTGTTCTTCTCCCACAAAAGCCGGTTCTTTTGAGATCTGCGTGCGGGCTGTCGGCAAGGTTACCAATGCAATGCACAGATTAGAGGCGGGAGACGAAATAGGAATTAGGGGACCTTATGGCAAGGGCTTTCCTATAAGGATACTGGAGGGAAACGATTTGCTTTTTGTTGCCGGAGGGCTTGGTATAGCGCCGCTTCGTTCTCTTATTAGGTATACATTCGACAACCGCCGTGACTTCGGAAAGGTACATATCCTTTTAGGATGCAAGACCTCGCAGGATATGCTCTTTTCGGATGAGCTTGAGCAGTGGTTCAAGCGGATGGATGTTCACTATGAATGTACGGTTGACCGTGCAGCCCCGGACTGGGCCGGACATGTCGGGCAGATCACCACGCTTATCCCGGGTGTCCACCTTGCGCCCGAGAGGACATTTGCAGTGATTGTCGGTCCTCCTATTATGTACCGGTTTGTGATAAAGGAGCTTATATCTAAGAACATACCTGAATGCCAGATATTTGTATCTCTCGAAAGGCATATGAAGTGCGGTATGGGCAAGTGCGGGAGGTGCCAGATACAGAATTTATACTGCTGTCAGGACGGGCCTGTGTTTAACTATGCAGAGATTAAAAACATGAAAGAGGCATTATAATGAGAAGACCAAAGGTTGCTTTCTTCGACCTTTCATGCTGTGAGGGATGCCAGCTTCAGGTTGTCAATTTCGGCGAATCCCTTCTGGATATTCTTGATACCATCGATGTCGTGGAGTTCCGCGAGGTTATGTCAGAGAAGTGGGACAGGGAGGTTGATATTGCTATCGTAGAAGGCAGCGTAACCGATGAGCATGCAGTTGAACGCGTCAAACAGATACGGGAAAAGTCTAAGATTCTAATTGCCTACGGCTCATGCGCAACCATAGGCGGCGTGAATGGAATGAAAAACAACTTTGACCTCACAGAGATAAGGAAGCATGTGTACGGAGAGGGTTATAAATTCTTTCATACAGCTATGACAAAGGCTGTTTATCAAGTTGTAAAGGTGGATTATTTTGTGAACGGATGCCCCATTTACCAGCCTGAATTCGAAAGGGTTTTGAAGAGCGCTATACAGGGTATTCCTTATTATGTGCCTGACTATGCGGTATGCGTGGAGTGCAAGCTGAATGAGAATGTCTGCATGTATGACAGGGGAGTAACATGCCTCGGTCCTGTCACGAGGGCCGGGTGCAATTCGTGGTGCATAAACAGCGGAAACATATGCTATGGATGCAGGGGCCTTGTGAGTAATCCCAATGAAAAGGGTATGAAGGATGTGATTGCGCGATACGGCATCAACATGGAGCTTATCATTAATAAAATGGGCATGTACAACAAATGCAGGGAGCTGGTGGAGCATGAAGAAGAAGATTAAGCGTAACCTGAATATAAATGTAGAGTATCTGACAAGGGTCGAAGGCCACGGAAACATCGTGGTCAATGTAAAGGAAGGAAGGCTTGAGGAGTGCCGCCTCGATATAATCGAATCTCCGCGCTTCTTCGAGGGAATCTTGAGAGGCCGCTCTATCTTTGAGGCTCAGCATATCACAAGCAGGATATGCGGTATATGCGCATGCGGACACTCACTCGCATCCATTCAGGCTGCCGAAGATGCCCTCGGTATTGTGCCTTCAGAACAGACCGTAAAGTTAAGGCAGCTCCTCCTTCATATGGAAATTCTGGATAGTCATATACTTCATATATATCTTTTAGCCGCTCCAGACCTCGTCGGTGCCAAGAGCTTTGTGCCGTTGATAGAGACCCATAACAAAGTTGTAAGAAGGGCGCTTCGCATGAAAAAGACCTGCAATGATGCCTGCGATACCCTTGTCGGCCGGCATGTGCATCCAATAGCAGCTATTGTGGGAGGCTTTACAAAACTTCCAAGAGACAAGGATATTGATGCAATGCTCGACCTGCTCGGGGGCATGATTCCCGATATGGACGCTACAGTGGATTTTATATCAACCCTCAGATTCCCTGAGTTCGAGCGTGACACAGAATATGTTGCACTGGTAAGCAATGACAGCGAATATCCCCTTTTGATGGGTGACATAGGCTCTACCGACGGTGTGAGGATGAATAAGAAGGATTACAAAAAAATCACCAATGAGTTTATCGTGCCTCATTCAACTGCAAAACACACAAAGCTGAGCCGTGAGTCTTATGCTGTGGGTGCGCTTGCCCGGTTTAATCTTAACTATGAAAAACTGAGGCCAAAGGCCAAAGAGGTTGCAGCCACTTTTGGGATGATGCCAAAGTGCGTAAATCCCTATCTCAATACCGCAGCACAGCTTGTTGAGAGCGTGCATTGCCTTGAGGATGCGATAGCCATACTCGAAGGCCTGAAAAATACCGGAATCGACTACCGTGAAGAGCTTGTGGTTGGTTTAAATGAGCATGGAAAGATTCCTGTAAGGGCAGGAAACGGCGTCGGTGCAGTCGAAGTGCCGAGGGGAGTGCTCTTTCATAATTACGAGATAGATGGAAATGGAGTTATCGTTCATGCCAATTGCATTATCCCCACAAACCAGAACCTGAACAACATAGAGTATGACATGAGAAAGCTCGTTCCAGAGATACTTGGGAAAGAAACTGAAAAAAGCGACGAAGAGATAACGCTTGCCCTCGAAATGCTCGTGCGTGCGTACGACCCATGCATCTCATGCTCAACGCATATGCTCAATGTAAGATTTATCAATAAATGAGATAACGGTTCTGTTGTTACCTGCCGCATAACATAAATTGACAAACCAATCCTGTAACATTTACACTAAAAAGATTAAAAATCAAGCACTAATTTACACAGGAGGAGACATTGTTAAAGTCAGTGGAAGATATATCATCGACAAAAAAGCGGCTTAAAATAGAGGTTCCTGCAGAGGCCATAGAGTCAGAGATAAAGAAGGGACTCGGTGAAGCCCAGAAAAAGGCCAGAATTCCCGGTTTCAGGCCCGGCAAGGCGCCTATGCACCTGATAGAAAAGAAGTTCGGTAAGGATATAGAGGCAGATGTTTTAGAAAAGATAATTCCTGAATTTTACCTCAAGGCAGTAAAGGAAGCGGATGTAACACCTGTTTCGAGGCCTGTTGTGGAAGATTCGTTTGACTTTAAGAGAAACGAGCCCCTTTCTATGACAGTTGCCGTTGAGGTCAGGCCTAAGGTAGAGAACCTTAATTATGAAGGCGTAACTGTCAAGGGAGTCTCTGTTGAAGTAAAGGATGATGAGATAGATACCGTCCTGAATCGCCTTGCAGAAGAAAAGGCTACATATGAATCTGCTGATGAGGCTGTAAACCAGGGCGATCTTGTGACTATCGACTATACTGTAAGAGAGGCCGGAGAGGACAATACTGTTGCAAGGGATGTTGTTTTAAAGGTCGGCAGCGGACCTTATCCTCAGGAGTTTTTTGACGGGCTTGCTGGAAAGAAGAAAGACGAGGAGTTTACCGTAGAGGCCAGCTTTCCCGAGGATTCACAGTCGCCATTTGCAGGCAAGAGGCCCAAGTTTGAAATAAAGATTAAAGATATCAAGAGGCGCAGTCTCCCTGCCATTGATGATGAGCTTGCAAAGGATCTCGGCTTTGAAAATATAGGATTATTAAAGGATAAGGTAAGGGAGAATATACTTTCATCAAAGAACAGGGAGGCTGAAAGGGCCAGGCAGAGGGAGATACTCGACAAGCTTATAGAATCCCATAGTTTTGATGTGCCGGAAAGCCTTCTCAATGCCGAGATTGGCGGGATAATAAGCGAGATAAGGGCGGCAGGAAAGGACGAAAGAACAGACGAGGCCATTAAAGAGGAGCTAATGCCTCATGCAGAAAAGAGCGTAAAGGCGTCAATCCTGCTTGAACTGATAGGTGAGAAGGAGGGGATAACAGTCTCTGACGATGATGTGAAGGAAGAGCTGCTTGATATGGCCCAAAAATATTATGTCTCTCCTGACAATATTATAAAGTATTATATGGCAAAAGACGGTTCTCTGGAAGGCCTTAAACATTCTGTCTTTGAGAAGAAGGTGTTGAACTTTCTCTTAAATAAAGCGAAAATAGAAAAAGGAGAATAATTTTATGAGCATAGTTCCTATTGTTATAGAGCAGACAGGCAGGACAGAGAGGGTTTATGATATTTATTCGAGGCTTCTGAAGGACAGGATAATATTTATCGGGACCGCAATAGACGACAATGTGGCGAATGTAGTTATAGCGCAACTGCTTTTCCTCCAGACGGAAGACCCTGACAAGGATATTCATATCTATGTAAATTCGCCCGGAGGTGTTGTTTCAGCAGGCCTTGCCATATACGATACCATGCAGTATGTAAAGCCTGATATTGCAACATACTGCATAGGTCAGGCTGCGAGCATGGGCGCGCTTCTTTTGTGCGCCGGGACAAAAGGGAAGAGGTTTGCGCTTCCGCATTCGCGCATAATGATACACCAGCCAATAGGCGGCTTCTACGGACAGGCAACTGATGTGGAGATACACGCAAAAGAGATATTAAAGATGAAGGAGACATTAAACGGTATCCTTGCAAGGCACACCGGACAGCCTCTTGAGAAGGTTCATGCGGATACAGAGAGAGACTTTTTTATGTCCGGTAGTGATGCAAAGGATTACGGCATAGTGGATGATGTAATAGCCACTGTAAAGGAGACGAAGAAGAAATAGCTTTTGGCTCATAGCTCATTGCTCATAGTCCAAGGTAATATTTTTACTATGAGCTATCAGCTAACAGCTATGAGTTAAATCGGAGGTTTTAATGGCAAAGAAGACAAATGAAAGCATTCTCAGGTGCTCTTTCTGCGGGAAGGGGCAGGATGAGGTCAAAAAGCTGATCGCAGGGCCGATGGTTTATATATGCGATGAATGCGTAGGCCTCTGCAATGAAATAATAGATGAAGAGCTTAATATCCCGGAAAAGGGATTGTCCAAGAAGCTGCCGACTCCTGTTGAAATACACAAGTTTCTTGAAGACTATGTAATAGGTCAGGAGAGGGCAAAGAAAATATTGTCGGTGGCAGTTCATAATCATTACAAGAGGATATTCAGCGTTTCAAAGACGGATGTTGAATTGCAAAAGAGCAATATACTGCTGATTGGACCGACAGGAACAGGAAAAACACTTCTTGCGCAGACCCTTGCAAGATTTCTCGATGTGCCCTTCACAATAGCAGATGCCACTACACTCACAGAGGCGGGCTATGTCGGAGAAGATGTGGAGAATGTGCTTCTAAAACTGCTTCAATCAGCGGATTATGATGTGGAAAAGGCACAGATGGGGATAATCTATATCGATGAAATCGACAAGATAAGCAGAAAGGCTGACAGCCCGTCCATAACGAGGGATGTATCAGGAGAGGGTGTTCAGCAGGCCCTTTTAAAGATAATAGAAGGAACGATTGCAAATATACCTCCTCAGGGCGGCAGGAAGCATCCGCAGCAGGAGTATATACAGCTTAATACAACCAATATACTCTTTATATGCGGCGGCGCTTTTGTAGGACTTGATAAGATTATTGAGCAGAGGATAGGCAAAAAGAGCATAGGTTTCGGCGCAGAAATGCTCAGCAGCAAGGAGAAAAAGATAAGCAATGTCTTGGGTATTGTGGAGCCCGGGGATTTGATGAAGTACGGGCTTATCCCCGAGTTTATAGGCAGGCTTCCTGTTGTTGCTACACTTGATGAGCTTGATGAGGCAGCCCTCATAAAGATATTGACCGAGCCTAAGAATGCACTGACAAAGCAGTATCAGAAACTCCTGTCACTGGATAATGTCCGTTTAAAGTTTACAGACGCCGCTTTAAGTGCTATAGCAAAGAGGGCAGTAGAGAGAAAGGCAGGTGCAAGAGGGCTGAGGGCAATACTGGAAGATGTGATGCTCGATGTTATGTATGAGATACCCTCCCGCGGCGGGGTAACAGAATGCATAATAAACGAAGAGTCCATTACCAAAAAGGAAAAGCCGATAATCGTATACGAAAAGAAGGCAGAATCAGCGTAAGGACTTTTCAATCGTCTTCTTGATGCTCTCTTTCAGGTCGGTATCCTGTATGTTTGAGATTGTCTGATCTATCCACTCAAGGTCAGAGTCGGATATAGGCTTGGATTTCTTGGCACGGAGTTCTGAGTAAGACTCAGGGTTCCGTGTTTTTTTCTGATAAACCCTTCCGTGTTTAAACTTAACCGAATTTATGTTATAGGCGTGTAGTTTTTTAATTATATCCTGCTTAAAGAACTTCAACTGCCCGAGCCATGCAGGTGAATCAACATTTATGATTAGCTCTCCGTCTTTCATATCCACAGGATAGATGTGCAGTGATAGAGGCTCGGTGAACAGATTATGCCATTCCTCCTGCATTGAGCTGAGCTTGATTTTATCTTCAATGCCGAGGTTTCTAAAGATAGAGTAGAGGAGTGAGCCGACTTTTTTCATATAAGGCAAAAGGAAAAGGGCTAATGGCAAGAGGCTTTTAAATAAACTTGTTTTAGTATGTCTTTTTCGAGCCTTTTTGCCCTTAGCCTTTAGCCTGTTTTTATGCTGCCTTTACCACTTTCTTAGAGCGAATGCATCTGGTGCAGACATATGCCCTTTGAGTTCCGCCTTCTGTTACAATCCTGATTCTCTGGATATTGGGCATTAAGATGCGTTTTGTCTTATTATTTGCGTGGCTTACATTATTGCCAAATGTTTTTTTCTTTCCACAAACAGAACAGCTTGCCATAACTTCCTCCTTTGTTAATTGCATAAAAAAAGTCTTTTATGATAACATTTTAAGAATAATGTTACAAGTGGATATAAAAATAAGAGAGAACGAAGGTTTTATTGGAGGTTAAGACATAAATGTCTGATAAGGAAATAAAGAGTACTGAGCTGGCAAAGGAATTAGGTGTAAAGGCTACGGACGTTGTAAAAGAAATTGGAAAGCTTAGAGGTGCCGAGTATAAGAAGGGCACTACAAATGTGAAGCTCAGTGTTGAAGAAGCAGAGAAGATAAGGGGAATATTTAAACCGGCAAAGGTTTTAAAACCTAAGGAGAAGGCTGCGCCTGTTAAAGAGGCAAAGGCAGAGGAAAAAATTGAGAAGGTCGAAAAGGTTGAAAAGGTTGAGAGATTAGAGAAACCTGAAAAGAGAGAGAAGATAGAGAAGCGACCAGAGCCTGTTAAACCTGTTATAAGGGAAGAGATTAAAGCTCAAGAGGAACCTTCCCCAAAAAGAGTAGAAGTAAGTATTCCTGAGGAGACCGGGGCAGAAGCGGCAGCTCCTTCAGCCGTTGTTATCCCCGAAGAGGAAGAAGAGGTAAAGATACCTGACAGGTTCAAAAAGGAGATAGAGGTTGAGAAAGTAGAGAAATTCAAGGTAAAGCCTACAATGCAGAAGGCCTTTCAGGCAATTAAAAAAATAGAGCCCAAAAAATGGGCTGAACAGAAGCCTGTAAAGAAACTGAAAGATAAATTCAGGAGGGCAGAGCCAGCACCGCAGCCGCAAATAACTGCACCAAGAAAGAAGTCAATAAAACTTGAAGAAGGCACAACAGTAAAAGAGTTTGCAGAGTTGATAGGCTGTAAGATTCCAGATGTAATCAAGAAGTTCATGGAAATGGGCTATATGCCAACTGTCAACCAGCCTGTCGATATGGATGCCGCAATGCTTGTGGCTGAAAGTTTCGGAGTCAAGACTGAAACCGTAACTGCAGAGCAGATCGATATCATAGAAGAGGTAGTGGAAGAGGCCGCCAATCTTTCTCATCGACCTCCTGTTGTTACTATAATGGGTCATGTTGACCATGGGAAGACCTCTCTGCTTGATGCAATAAGAGAGACAAAGGTAACAGAGACAGAGGCTGGCGGAATTACACAGCATATTGGCGCATATAAGGTATCACTTCAGGGCAAGGATATAACATTCCTCGATACACCGGGTCATGAGGCATTCACAGCGCTCAGGGCAAGGGGTGCAAAGGTTACGGATATTGTTGTTCTTGTTGTAGCAGCGGACGATGGAGTTATGCCGCAGACCGTAGAAGCAATAGACCACTCAAAGGCAGCCAATGTACCTATTGTTGTGGCTGTGAATAAGATAGACAAGCCTGAAGCAAACACTGCAAGGGTTAAAAATGAACTTGCGGAACGCGGGGTTGTATCGGAGGAGTGGGGCGGCCAGAATATCTTTGTAGAGGTTTCGGCAAAGAAAAGGATTGGCATCGAACATCTGCTGGAGATGATATTGCTTCAGGCAGATGTTATGGAATTAAGGGCAAACCCTAATAGGCCTGCAAGGGGAACTATCATCGAGGCAAAGCTTGACAGGGGCAGGGGGCCGGTGGCTACAGTTCTTATACAATCAGGTAAATTGAAGGTTGGAGATGCCTTTGTTGCAGGGGCGGCATCCGGTAAGGTTAGGGCATTGATAGACGATACAGGGAAAAAGATAAATGAGGCAGGGCCGTCAACCCCTGTTGAGATTATCGGCTTTTCAGAAGTGCCGACTGCCGGCGATGTATTTACATGTGTTGAAGACGAAAAGAAGGCAAGGCAGATTGCCCTTGCAAGGCTTCAGAAACAGAGGCTTGCAGAGGTTGCAAGGCACAAAAAACTGACCCTCGACGAACTGTATTCGAAGATAAAGGAAGGACAGATAAAAGAACTCTGCATTGTTATAAAAGGAGATGTGCAGGGCTCTGTTGAGGCTATAAGAAGCGCCTTTGAAGGCATAACTCATCCTGAGGTCAAGGTAAGAGTTATCCATGCTGCTGTTGGCGGTATAAACGAGTCTGATGTTATGCTGGCAACTGCCTCCAATGCGATTATAATAGGTTTTAATGTCCGCCCCGAGCTGAAGGCATCCCAGCTTGCAGAAAAAGAGGGTGTTGATATAAGGCTTTATAACATAATTTATGAGGCCATCGAGGATGTGAAAAAGGCGCTTGAGGGAATGCTGGAGCCTACACTTAAGGAGAAGGTCTTGGGCAGGGCAGAGGTAAGACAGACATTTCAGGTATCGAGACTCGGTACAATTGCAGGGTGTTATGTCATAGACGGAATGATAAGCCGTGCAAGCGACGGCATAAGGGTTATAAGGGATAATATAGTAGTTTATGAAGGCAGGCTTTCATCATTGAAGAGATTTAAGGAAGATGTCAAGGAAGCGCAGACAGGCTATGAATGCGGTATTATGATAGAGAATTTCAACGACCTTAAAGTCGGGGATATACTGGAAAACTACATCATCGAGAAAATAGCAGCAAAACTGTAATAGGCTCATAGTTCATAGCTCATGGCTCATAGCGGCTATGAGCTATCGGCTATCAGCCATGAGCTAATCATGCATCCATATAAAAGATCACAGAGATTAAGTATCCTCCTCAGGGAAGAGATTGCCGACATAATCATGCGAAGGGTAAAAGATCCCCGCCTTGGATTTGTCACTGTTACCGATGTGGAGATGTCAGAAGACCTGAAGATTGCAAGGATATTCATAAGCGTAATGAATGAGAAAGACAAAGAGATGACCCTCGAAATTCTGAACGCAGCAAAGGGTCTTATACGCAGTGAGGTTTCGAAAAGGGTGAGGACAAAGTTCATTCCTAACATTGAATTCAGGATTGACAGGTCAATAGAACATGGAGACAGGATTGATAAGCTGCTGAGGGAGATAAAGGAAAGCAAAGGAGAGGCGGAGTAATGGAGTATCGGAGTATTGGAGAAAATACCCCAACACTTCATCACCCCAATGCTCACAGCATTAATATATGTTACCTCCAATAGAACTACTGAACTTTTTAAAAAAAGAAGACAATTTTCTTATTGCAACACATATAAATCCTGATGGCGATGGGCTCGGTTCGGCAATTGCTCTTTCAACAGCCCTTAAAAAGCTTGGCAAAGAAACAGTCCTTCTATGCAAAGACCCTGTGCCTAATCAGTATAGGTTTTTGCCAGGTCAAGAAAAGTTTATCACTTTTGGAAGCTTTCAGCCGTCAGCCATCAGCCATCAACTATTCAGGAATTTAATCCTCATTGACTGCAACGATATAGACCGCATTATAGATACTTCTAAAACTTCTAACTTCTCACTTCCCACTTCCTACTTTTCTGTAGTTATTGACCATCACGAATCAGAAAGGCCATTTGGTGATATCCGATGGGTGATGCCTGATTCAGCAGCCACCGGCCTGATGATCTTTTATATCATAAAGGCGCTTGGCATACAAATTACCGAAGAGATGGCAGTGAACCTTTATTCAGCAATAGCCGTTGATACAGGAAATTTTCGGTATGAAAACACCACACCGGAAGTCCTTCGTGTCGCTGCAGACCTGAAGGAGGCTGGTGCAAAGTCTCATGTGATTTATAGAGAGCTTTTTGAGTCATGGTCAGGGGGGCGTTTTGATCTTTTTATGAAGGTGCTCAATACACTCCAGAAGGAGGACGGTATCGCTATTGTTCAGGTCACAAGGAGGATGTTTGAGGAGACATCCACATCCCCCGACGATGTTGAGCATTTTGTTGAATTCCCAAGGATTATGAAGGATGTGAAGGTCTCGGTTCTTTTCAGAGAGATCGAGGATAATTGTTACAAAATCAGCCTGAGGTCAAAGGATGATATAAATGTGGCTCGTGTTGCAGAGGCATTCGGCGGCGGAGGGCATAAAAATGCAGCAGGATGCAGGATAAAGGCTGATTTTGAGACAGCGAAGAAAGAAATTTTAGTAAAGGTTAGAGCATTAACATAGAGTCAATAATTTTTCATGCAGTTCTTCCGGCGTGATTATTGCACCGCCGGGCCTGCCGTAAAAAAGAACCTCTGATTTACCATTAACAGCAAGCCTTACATCTTCCACCATCTGACCCGCATTCAGTTCGACTGCAATGAATCTTCTATTTTTATCAGCCAAATCGTTTAATTGTTTTTCAGGAAATGGGAATAGTGTTATAGGTCTGAAAAGTCCGATTTTATGGCCTTCGCTTCTCAGTTTTCTGACTGCAGACATTGCAATGCGTGCTGCAATGCCGAAGGCAACAACGATTATTTCTGCATCATCCGTATTATATGTCTGGAATCTCACCTCGTTGTCTCTCATCTGCTGATACTTATCCTGAAGCATATAGTTTCTCTGTTCAAGTTCCCCCTCTCCCATGAAAAGGGATTTTATTACATTTGGTTTTCTCCCTTCACAGCCGCTAAGCGCCCATGTTTTCTCAGGAAGTTCAGGTCTTACATAGGGTGTTGGAACAAATGGCTCCATCATCTGTCCGATGATTGCGTCCCCAAGTATCATGACAGGATTTCTGTATTCATCGGCCTTATCAAAGGCAAGCATAGAAATATCCCAAAGCTCCTGCAAATTGTATGGCGCATAGACCAATAGTCTGTAATCTCCGTGCCCGCCTCCTTTTACTGCCTGAAAATAGTCTGCCTGACTTGCTGATATATTTCCGAGGCCAGGGCCTCCCCTCTGCATATTCACAATAACTGCAGGAAGCTCAGCCCCTGCAAGGAATGATATGCCTTCCTGTTTAAGACTTATTCCAGGACTGCTTGATGATGTCATTGCTCTTGCTCCGCAGGCTGATGCTCCGAATACCATATTTATAGCTGAAAGTTCGCTTTCTGCCTGTATGAATGTGCCGCCGACTTCAGGAATACGCCATGACATGTATTCGGGGATTTCGTTCTGTGGGGTTATGGGATAGCCTGCATAAAATCTGCATTCAGCCTGTACTGCAGCCTCTGCAATGGCCTCATTGCCTTTCATCAGAATTTTTTTCATAGGGAATTATAACATTAGACCATGGACATTAGACAATAGATAAGCCGTTCATCGGCTATATGTGGCAGGGCTGGCTTTCTCAAAATTAAACTATGTTAAAATAATCCATGCCAAGTATAAACATCCTTCCATTAAACCTCCGCAATAAGATTGCCGCAGGCGAGGTGGTTGAAAGGCCTGCATCTGTCGTAAAGGAGCTTATGGAAAACTCCATAGATGCGCGGTCTTCACGGATTGAAATAGATATTTTAAAGGCAGGGAAAAGGCTTATCAAGGTTTCTGACAACGGCACCGGC
This sequence comes from Nitrospirota bacterium, assembly GCA_021791055.1. Lineage (GTDB taxonomy): Bacteria > Nitrospirota > Thermodesulfovibrionia > Thermodesulfovibrionales > Dissulfurispiraceae > Dissulfurispira. The sequence continues at coordinate 34,667 of JAJYXI010000071.1, forward strand.
ATGGACAGGGAGGATGCGCTGCTTGCCTTTGAAAGATATGCCACAAGCAAGATTAAAGATGAAGACGACCTCTTTAATATAAGGACTATGGGCTTTCGTGGCGAGGCCATTGCATCCATCGCATCGGTCTCAAAGGTTCGGATGACTACATCCCTACAGAATGAAGTAGGGACATGCATAGAGATCATCGGAGGAGATGTAAAAGAGGTTAGGGATTGTCCGTCAATAGGCACAACCATAGAGATAAAAGACCTTTTCTTCAATACACCTGCACGGCGTAAATTTCTTAAATCAGACAGCACAGAGAATTACCACATCATTGACGCAGTGACAAGGGAGGCAATAGCTCATTACCAGATAGGATTTGTTCTGAGGATGGATGGGGAGGATGCGATGAACCTTCCAACAGCCTCATCGCACAGGGAAAGGCTTGTGCAGATTTTCGGAAAGGATTTTGTTGGCGGGTTGCTGGAAGCTGAAGCGGAAGATGGTCAGATGAGCGTTAAAGCATTTCTTGGTAAAGCCACAAATCTAAGGAATAACAGAAACAATCAATTCCTGTTTATTAATAACAGGCCTGTCAAAGACCAGTCAGTAACCTATGCCGTTTATAAGGCTTATGAGGAATTGATACCAAAAGACAAGCATCCTGTATTTTTTCTTTTTATGGGAACAAATCCAAGTAAGGTGGATTTCAATGTCCATCCCACAAAAAAGGAAGTGAGGTTTGAGGATAAGAGCAGGGTATTTAACTTTGTGTATCAGGCAGCGAAAGAGGCACTCAGCAGTCAGCACTCAGCAGTCAGGAGTAATATAGAAATTGAGAAGATAAGAAGTTGGGAAGATAAGAAGACAGCAGGATTTGAGAATATTTCAACTTCTCAACTTCCCAGCTTCTCAGCTTCTCAAGATGTAATTTCTGAACGGCTGGACTCTTTTTATATCAGCGATATCCCTTTCCTCTACCTTGGCGATACCCTTGTTGCAATAACAGAAAATGAGGGTATCATGATAATTGATTATCATGCTGCGCATGAGAGGATTAATTATGAGAGGCTTTTAAAGAGGATTGATACGATTTCTTATAAGCTGTTGTTCCCCCAGCAGGTTAAACCTCAGGTTAATGAATATAGGGTGCTGCTTGAAAATATACAACTTTTAAATGAACTCGGTATAGAGTTTGAAGATTTCGGTCATGGAACTATAATTGTACGGAGCCTGCCTGAATTTTTAAGAGATGCAGATTTGAATGCATTGATGAGCGATATGGCAGCAGCATTAATAAATCCCGCAAAACTCGAAAATGAAGATTTAGAGCCTCTGGATTCCGTTAAGAAAATGCTTGCTGCAAAGCTGGCATGCCATTCATCAATCAGAGGTAAGGAGATTCCTGATGGGATTAGGATTGCACAATTGCTGAAAGACCTTGATAATGCAGACAATCCAAACACCTGTCCCCACGGCAGACCAACAAGGATTTTTATTTCGATGGATGAGTTAAGGAAGATGTTTAAGAAGTAACCCTCTCAATATCAGCCCCGACATGCCTGAGTTTTTCGTCCATTTTTTCATAGCCCCTGTCGAGGTGATAGATTCTATGAATAACGGTCTCTCCTTCGGCGCATAATGCTGCTACTACGAGCGATGCCGATGCCCTCAGGTCTGTAGCCATTACAGGAGCGCCTTTGAGCTTATTCACGCCTTTTATTGTGGCTGTACCGCCTTCTATGCTGATGTCAGCTCCCATCCTTTTCAGTTCTGCCACATGCATAAACCTGTTTTCGAATACGGTCTCTTTAATAACGCTTGTCCCATTTGCAATTGTCATCATCGTCATGAACTGTGCCTGCATGTCTGTGGGGAATCCAGGATATGGTATTGTCTTTACATCCTTAGCAGTAAGTCTTTTAGGGCCTATTACCCTCAATCCCTTTTTTGTCTCTTTAAATACAACCCCTGTATCTTTTAATTTCATCACTACTGCATCAAGGTGCTCTGGCCTGCAGTCTTTGAGGGTTAAGTCACCGCCTGTAATTCCTGCTATTGCCATAAATGTGCCTGTCTCTATTCTATCCGGTATTATTTCGTAATTTTTTATAGGCTTTAGCTCTTCTACGCCTTCTATTTCAATAACACTGTCGCCTGCGCCTCTTATCTTTGCGCCCATGGAGATAAGGCAATTAGCAAGGTCAACCACCTCCGGCTCTCTTGCTGCGTTTTCGAGGATGGTTGTGCCTTTTGCAAGCGCTGCAGCCATCATGAGGTTTTCTGTGCCTGTTACGGTAATGGTATCGAAATATATGGATGCGCCTTTTAAGCGGGTTGCCTTTGCAATGACATATCCTGATTCAAGCTGTATCTTGGCGCCCATCTTCTCCAGACCCATGAGATGAAGGTTTATAGGCCTTGCACCTATTGCGCACCCTCCGGGAAGCGAGACCCTTGCCCTGCCGAATCTTGCCACAAGAGGGCATAGCACAAGGACAGATGCGCGCATGGTTTTTACCAGATCATACGGCGCCTCAAAGTTGTTAATGGATGAACTGTCTATTGTTACAAGACCATCTTTGTGGTCGAATTTTGCTCCCATGTTAGACAGGAGTCTGCCCATCGTTTTTACATCCATTAGATTCGGAATATTGTAGATTGTGTTTTTTCCTGATGATAGGATGGATGCGGTCATAATAGGCAGGGCTGCATTCTTTGCTCCGCTTATCCGAACCTCGCCCTTGAGGGGCTTTCCGCCTTTGATAATTAGTTTGTCCATGGCAAATATATTAACATATCTCAAAAGAGTTATAATAAAACATGAAGACAATTAATAAACTCATAGAAAAAGTCCTCTCCTATAACCCAAAAGCTGATGTAGATCAGATAAAGAAGGCATACATCTTTTCGAGAGAAGCGCACTGCAGCCAGAAACGGGTTGAGGGCTCTCCATATATACACCATCCCTTGGCTGTGGCAGATGTGCTTGCTGATATGAAGCTCGACACAGCTACTATTGCCGCAGGACTCCTTCACGATACTGTGGAGGACACAGGCACATCAACGGATGATATAAAGGAAATGTTCGGAAGCGAAATCGCCTTTCTTGTGGATGCCCTCACAAAGCTGAGCAGGGTTGAATTTAAAACAAGGGAAGAGGCGCAGGCAGAGAATTTCAGGAAGATGCTCCTCGCAATGTCAAAGGATGTAAGGGTTATTCTGATCAAATTTGCGGACAGGCTTCATAATATGAGGACTATCAAGCATCTCTCTGAAGAAAAGCGCAGGAGGATTGCGTCAGAGACCCTCGATATTTACGCCCCTCTCGCCAATAGGCTTGGAATAGGATGGTTAAGGATAGAGTTTGAAGACCTGAGCTTTAAGGCTGTGATGCCCGACCTCTTCGGTGATCTTCAGAAGAAGGTTGCCAAGCGCAAAGAAGAACAATATAAATATATCGATGAGGTTAAGAATATAATCTCAGAAAAGCTCTCTGCAGCAGGAATTCCTGCAAAGGTCAAGGGAAGGATAAAGCATTACTACGGCATCTATCAGAAGATGGTCCAGCAGAAGATACCATTCGAGCAGGTAAATGATGTCATTGGCTTGAGGATAATGACAGACACTGTGAGCCATTGTTATGACATACTCGGAATTATACATTCATTATGGCCTCTTGTGCCCGGAAGGTTTAAGGATTTTATAAGCCTTCCGAAATCCAATATGTATCAGTCCCTTCATACTACTGTAGTCGGTCCCGGAGGAGACAGGGTGGAATTTCAGATAAGGACGGAAGACATGAATGAGATTGCAGAGGAGGGCATTGCTGCGCATTGGAGATACAAAGAGAGGGATGGCATTGATAAAAAGAATTCACGGTTCATAGCATGGCTGAGGGAGCTTGTTAAGGAGATCTCTGATGCAACGGAATTCCTTGAGGCTGTCAAGGGAGAGGTGGTTCCTGAGACTGTGTATGTTTTCACTCCGAATGGAGATATAAAAGAGCTTCCCGCAGGTTCTACGCCTGTTGATTTTGCTTACAGCATTCATACGCAGGTTGGCCATAAATGTGTAGGCGCAAAGGCAAACGGAAGGATAGTCCCTCTGAGATATAAGCTAAACAGCGGAGATGCTGTGGAGATTATAACCTCACCTTCTCACATTCCGAGCAGGGACTGGCTTAAATTTGTTGTAACACAGAGGGCAAAGAGCAGGATAAAACAATGGATAAAGACAGAGGAGAGGAAGCAGAGCATAGAGCTTGGCACAAAGCTGGTAGAGGAGGAGATCAGGAGACACGGTCTTTCACTTTCGATTCTAAAAACAGAGAAAGTAGATGAGGTCTTGAAATATTTCAGTCATTCGTTTCTCGAAGACCTCTATGTCTCGATAGGCTACGGGAAGATATCAGCCCATCAGGTGGTTAACAGACTTGCACCAGAGAAGACAGAAAAAACCGAAGAGATGGAGCTGCCCAAGCTAACAAAAACACCAAAGGAGAAGGGCGGCGTTATTACTATCAAAGGGATCGATAATGTGCTTTACCATGTCGCAAAATGCTGCTTCCCTGTGCCCGGCGACCAGATTGTCGGGTTCATAACAAAAGGCAAAGGCGTTACAATTCACAGAAAGGAATGCAGCAACCTCGAAAGGCTTGCTGTGGATATAGAGAGGCTGATCGATGTGGAGTGGAGCCGCGATACCGATATTACATCTCCAACAAGGCTATATATCGAGAGTATTGATAAGCCCGGAATGCTTGCCAATCTTAGCTCTCTCATATCATCTGCAGATGTGAACATAAGTTCGCTGAAGGCGAACTCCACACATGATAAGAGGGCATTGTTTGAGCTTACCCTTGAAATCAGGAACAGAAGCCAGCTCATCAATCTTGTGAACAAGATATCACAAATGGACGGAATCCTGAATGTAAGGCGATAAAATAGCGACTGCCTTAACTTTTCTCTTGACAAATGCCGTTTTTCTTGGTAATGTTTATACCAAACCGTTGATATTCAATAATTCCACGAAAGAAAGGGGGGAATGAAAAATATGACAAAGGCAGAACTTATTGATAAGATTGCATCCAGCGCTAGCCTTACGAAGACCGATGCAGGAAAGGCGCTTGACGCAACTCTCGATTCAGTAAAGGCAGTTCTTAAGAAAGGGCAGAAGGTTACACTCGTCGGCTTTGGAACATTCTCAGTATCCAAGAGAAAGGCAAGAAAAGGCCGCAATCCAAGAACAGGCGCAGAGATCAAGATTCCTGCAACAAAGGTTCCAAAGTTCACCGCAGGAAAGACACTGAAAGATGCAGTAAAATAGGTTGATTGTTTTTTTATATAAGGGGTGGCTGTTTCAGCCACCCCTTATTTTTGCTGAAATCAGCCTGCTTAGAAGGGAGGCATAAATAACAGCAATGAAAAGTACTTTTAAAACAGAGAAGATACTTGCTGCAATAGATCTCGGTTTAGACACAGAAAAGATACTTGCCTATGCATTCTGGATGTCTAAAACAGCAGGGAATGGTGCTGCCGAGATAGATATGCTGTATGTAATTGACTATGCCCTTACTCCTCCTGCATATATGGTTCCGTACATAGAAAAAGAGAAGAAGGCCGACGAGGAGGAGCTTTGCAAATGGACAGAAAGACTGAAAGGTCTCGGCATAAAGGCAGGACATGCTATTGCAGTTGGAAGGCTTGTTGAGGCATTTAATACGGCGATAAAGGATATGCGGGAGGACATCCTTGTTCTTGGGCATAAATCCCATATTGTAAGGCCGAGCAGTTCTGAAAGGCTGATAAAATCTCTCGATATACCAATGCTGGTTGTCAGGGGGCAGAAGTCAGAGAGGGCATTGATAGGCAATGTAAGCATAGAAAAGATTCTATGTCCTGTTGATTTCTCCGAGCCTTCAAAAAAGGCGCTTGAATTTGCAAAATCATTGTCTGAGAAGACTTCGGCAGGTTTGGTCGTATCCCATGTAGTTTCGAGCGTTAAAATGGAAAAGGGTTTTGAGAAATTGAAGGGCATGTCAGAAAAAGATAAAAGCGACTATAAAAACGGGCTGATAAAAGACGCAGAAGAAAAAATGTGCTCTTTCCTTAATATCTGCGGCGGAGCAGAAAGTGTTGTCAGGATAGGGATTCCCTATACGACCATCAATGAGATAGCAACGGAAAAGGAAGCGGATTTAATAGTTATGGGAGCGAGGGGATTGTCTTACACTAAAGGGGTAATACTTGGAAGCGTTTCAGAATCCATCATAAAGTCATCTCCCTGCCCTGTTATGATAGTTAGATAAAGATATGGAGATAGTATTTCTTGTCCTCAGCCTGCTGATGATACTGCTTAGTGCTGAGTTCTTTACAAATGGTGTCGAATCTCTTGGCAAAAGGCTTTCTCTGTCACAGGCAGTTGTCGGAAGCATTCTTGCTGCTGTCGGAACCGCCCTGCCTGAGACAATACTTCCTTTTGTCGCCATTCTTATACACGGCGGCGATGCTGCAAAAAATATAGGCGTAGGCGCTATTTTAGGCGCGCCATTTATGCTTACCACGCTTGCATTCTTTCTTGTGGGCGTTTCTGTAGTCGTCAGTTTTTTAATGAAAAAGAGAAGGTTTGAATTGACTGTTGAAGTGCACTCGATGAAGCGGGATCTCATGTTTTTTGTCGTCATGTATTCATCGGCAATTTTCTTCCCACTGCTTGTACCAAAATCGCATATGTTTATTGCAGCATCCCTTGCAGTCGGATATTTGATATATGCATATATCACATTTAAGGGTGAAAGCGCTGATATAATGCATGCAGAGGAATTGTATTTCAGGAGATTCGTTGCTGGCGGTTTGAGGCTTACAGGAAAGCTCCCTTCAGCCGAGTCTGCGGCCAGTCTGCCCCTTATAGCATTTCAGGTTTTAGCAGCCCTTGCCATAATGGTCGGCGGTGCACATGTCTTTGTCGGAAATCTCGAGAAGATATCAACGGCGTGGGGCATGAACCCTCTGCTCTTTGCCCTGCTGATTGCTCCTGTTGCAACAGAGCTTCCTGAAAAGTTTAACAGCGTTACATGGACGCTGAAGGGGAGGGATACACTCGCCATGGGCAATATTACGGGTGCAATGGTATTTCAATCCACATTCCCGGTATCCATAGGATTGTTGTTTACGGACTGGGACATTTCAGGCTTTGCCCTATTTTCTGCGATCCTGGCATTGGCTTCGGCTGTAATTGTAATAGCAGATATCCATATCAGAAAAAGGATATCCCCTGTTACGATACTAATAGGCGGTGCATTCTATCTGATCTATGCCGTGGTTGTCATATTCTAAAGTCACCTTTTTCTCCCTACACTTCCCGCAACTTTATTGAATATTCTTTTTCTTTTCTTCAAATTCTTCTTTGGTTATCTCACCTCTTGCATATCTCTTCTTAAGAATATTATCCAGTCGATCTTCTGATTTTACCTCTTTAAGTCACTCCGCCTTCACCTCTAATCTCTGCTATAATATGCTCGTCCGGTTTCGGAAGACCTGCTATCTTCCATGCCTTTATGGGATCTAAAAAATTTTCACTAAAGCACTCTTTTGACTGATGTACATTTCTGCAAACAGCTCGTAGAATTGGGAATGCATGATATGTTTTGTAATATTCCCTCATGAATTTAATTATGTCTATCCTTGCCTTTGTGAGTTCATCCACTTCTTCTTTTTCAGACAGGGCACATGCTACATTCTCATTCCAATCATCCATGTTCACAAGATAACCCTCATCGTCAATGTTTACAGAGACTCCGCCATATTCAATTACAGGCATATTATACCTCCTGAATTTTATTTCCTCTCCTCAAAGGTTTTAATAAACTCCCAGATGTGAACACCAAGATAAACACACTTGATATTATTCATGCAATCATCGGCATCCTTCTTTTCAAGATGGGTTGTTAGTTCTTGACCCTCCTTTTCAAATTTCACGATATAGGCATTTTTTTCTTCATCAAATGTTAGACCTACAGAGATGCCGTGCTGGCTTATCTCCGGATACATCTCCATAATCTTTTCTTTTAGAGCTACGATTGTATATCCCATAAAAACCTCCTATCCGAGTCTTGATTCTGCTGTGTTCCAGTCTATATTTTTGAAAAACGCTTCTATGTAATCTGCCCTTTTTAGTCCGTAGTCGATCATAAAGGCATGCTCGAATACATCCATTATCAGTATTGGATTGCAGCCTGCAGGATGTGACACGTCATGCTCATTTATCCAGAAATTCATGAGTCTTCCATTAGTAATATCCTGATAAAGCACAGCCCAGCCGATGCCTCTCATTGTCCCCACACCTTTAAAATCTTTTTCCCATGCCTCATAACTGCCGAAATCCTCTGCCATCTTCTTTGCAAGCTTTCCGTCCTTATTAATCCCATCTTTTCCGCCGAGGTTTTCAAAGTAATACTCGTGGAGCCTCATGCCGTTGAACTCCCATCCCAATCTCCTCTTCAATTCAGCAAATTCCGGCGTCCCTGTCTTTCCGTCCTTTAACATCTGTTCCAATGCCTCTAACACCTTATTCGTGTTTGTTACATAGCCTTGATAAAGGGTGAAATGGTTTTTTAATAATGTCTCACTGAATCCTTCCATGCCGATGAGTTTTGCATAATCCTTTGCTGTGTATGCCATCTTCTTTTCCTCCTTTTTAATATTTTTCAAATTTCACAAATTCATCGATACTTCTCCTGAATGCCCTCGGAAGCAGTGTTATTCCCTGTCTTAAATAACCGACTGCTATGAGCAGGGGTATTATCTTGTCTTCCGGGATGTTGAATTCCTTTTTCACGCACTCCTCATCAAACCCATCCATTGGGTGAGTTTCGAGTCCGAGTCCCTTTGCAGCAATCATAAGATTCATTGCAAACAGGGATGTGTTTTTTACTGCAAATATTTTTCTTTTCAAACTGTCTGCCGGGCCGTATAGGTTGTTTGCCATTCCTTCGTATGTCTCTCTCATCTCCGGCTTCATGTATCCAAGCTCCTGCCAGCTATCGAGCATCCTGTCTATGTTTTCTTCCATTGCTCCGGGATCGGCAACCATAATCAGTACTGCGGATGCCTCCTCAACCTTCGGCTGATTAAAGGCGCACTGCCTTAACACCTTCTTCCTTTCAGGGTCTTTTACCACTACCACCTTCCATGGCTGGAGGTTGAAGGACGAAGGTGCAAGGTTTGCTGTCTCAATCAGTTCTTTAAGTTTGCCGTCAGGGATTTCCTTGCCTGTCTCGAAGAAATTTATAGAACGCCTCTCTTTGATGGCCTGAATGACATCCATTGTTAGCCTCCAAATAAAAAGAATTATAAATTAATTTTATCACTACAATGCGGAAAGTCAAACGGTTTTCACAAATATAAAAAATATTTCAAAATGAAGAAAGGCCAGATTTTCCAAATTTGTCTAATTTAGGTGCCGGCGTACTCACCGGCACCAGTTTATTGTTTTGTCTATGCATAAGTTCCTTGCGTTGTAGTCATAGCACGTTCCTCATTGGACATGTTAGCCAGACGTTCGACTTCTTTTACATCAAGATTTAAGCCTTCGGCAACACGGCGTCCATAACCAGGGTCTGCCTTGTAGAAGAGGGCGGTCTGGCGATACTGGATGCGTTTTTGTGCGCCTCCCAGATGGGCTGCAATATTACCTATCAGATGGTCTCGAGCTGTGTCTGTCATGACCTTACGATACAAATCCCCAGCCTGCACGAAATCATCATTTGGATGAGTATATCTTTGGCGTGCTGCCTTGCCGGATACTTCAAAGGGAGGCTCGGCAACAGAGGGTTCGGGTACAGGACCGCCAAAGCTGTTAGGGTAGTAATTTGGGCTGCCGCCGCCATTGTTGTCAAACCTCATGAACCCGTCGCGCTGGTAGTTGTTCACCGGGCACCCTTTGGCTGAGTTAACCGGCAAGAGATGGTAGTTAGGCCCAAGACGGTGACGATGGGTGTCGTGATAGCTGAAAAGGCGACCCTGCAGCATCTTGTCCGGTGATGCAGCAATACCATGCACGAAGTTGGCGGGGGAGAAGGCGGCCTGTTCCACCTCAGCAAAGTAGTTTTCCGGGTTGCGGTTAAGCACCATGCGGCCGATTGTGATTGGCGGAAAGTCTGCATGGGGCCAGACCTTTGTGATGTCGAAGGGATCAAACCGGTAATCGGCAGCCTGCTCGGGTATCATAATCTGCACTTCCAGCCTCCACGACGGATATTCCCCCCTTTCGATAGACCGGTAGAGGTCACGGGTAGCATGGTCTGGGTCCTTTCCCTTCATCACCTCTGCCTCTTCTTTTGTCAGGTTCTGGATTCCCTGTTCTGTTTTGAAATGGTATTGCACCCAAAAATACTCGCCCTTATCGTTATACCACTTGAAGGTGTGGCTGCTGTAGCCGTTCATATGGCGGTAACTTCTGGGTGTGCCCCGGTCCGAAAAGAGAATGGTAACCTGGTGTATGGACTCCGGCGTTAGCGATAAGAAATCCCAAAACATGTCAGGGTCCTTCAGGTTGGTTGCAGGATGCCGTTTTTGAGTATGGATAAAATCAGGAAACTTCAGCGGGTCTCTTATGAAGAAGACAGGGGTGTTATTCCCCACCATGTCATAGTTGCCTTCCTCTGTATAGAACTTCACTGCAAATCCGCGCGGGTCTCGTTCCGCGTCGGCAGATCCCTTCATATCGCCCACTGTAGAGAAACGGACAAAAATCTCTGTGCGTTTGCCTATTTCAGAAAGGAACTTTGCCCTCGTATATTTGGTCACATCAGCAGTGACTTCGAAGTAACCATAAACACCTGCGCCTTTGGCATGCACCACACGTTCAGGAATTCGTTCCCGATCGAAATGTGCCAGTTTTTCAAGCAGATGGACATCCTGCATCAGAACAGGTCCCGGGATGCCAGTGGTTAGGGAGTTCTGGTCATCATCCACCGGCGCTCCAAAGTTATTGGTAAGTGTCTTACTTTTATTCTCCATACTAACCTCCTGATACATTAATTATAAAGCATCTCCTTTTTCAGGGTTTTTGTTTCCCGGTGACTTTTGCGGGAATAAGACACCGGGGAAAACATTCGTCATACTCACTTGCTGTAGTTTTTAGACAGGTAATCAATGATTACCTTTGCCTCTTCATCTGTTATAGGACAGCCATTGACATTCTTCATCCGCATCACCGTGCTTTCCCACTCCTTTGCTGTCTTCTTCTTTGACTTCGGCCTGTCTATGCTGTGGCATGTGCTGCACTTCTGCTCGAAGAGCGCCTTAGCATCCACCCTTGGCTTCTCGGCACTAGAGACAGACATCCCGGATACGACCAAAAATGCTATGCCTAAAATGCTCACCCCTAACTTTTTCATTTCTAATCCTCCTTTTTAAGTTTCTTAACTTGAAAATAACAACGCTGCAATCGAATCTCTATCCATCACCTCCTTTTCATAGGCATGCAATGACTGCAACAGCCAAGATACTCAAATCTCATGCCCACTATCTGAAAGTCGGTCTCTTTCATAACCGACTCCGCGGAAACAGGCAGGTCTGTTCTTAACTCAACCTCTTTCCCGCATTTCGTGCAGACGAGTTTTACCTTTCTATCGATCTCACTGTGCCTATAGTTTTTCATAGGTGTTCAAACCCTATAGATCGGAATCATTCCAGTTCTCACGCTAAAAAATTTTACCGTCTCTTTCCTCGACACTCCCTGCAGCAGCCATAATACTCAAAGCGCATCTCATTCACCTTAAAACCGGTCTTTTGTTCCACGCTCTTTAGGGGTATGGGCAAGTCTTCCATGAAATCCTGAATTTTTCCGCATTTCATACAGATGAGATTAAGATGATTCGATATATTACCTTCATATCGGTTCTCCATGTCGTAAAATTCGATTTCCTTTATCAATCCCTCTTTTTTCAACATGTTCAGAGTATAGTAAACCGTTGACATGCTCATCTTCGGGGCCTTTTTTCTTGCCTTTGTCAGGATATCCTGGACGCTCGGGTGACTTTTGTCACTGGAAAGGATATCTATAATCTCAAGCCTCTGAGGAGTGAGCTTAAGCCCCTTTTCTTTCAGGCCATTCAACAGCCGCTCTCTGATTTCTTTAGGTTTTATGACACGCCTCTCATTCGTAATGGTTCCTGATTAAAGGGTATATTAGATTGTGTTTAATGTCAAGGCGCATTTCTCATTTGGAGGAGACAATCTTTGTTCAAACCTGTGGCATGTCTTTTTTCAAGGATGCAATATCCACCTGAATCCCTTCTTCCTTCACTCTGCAGTATGGAACAAGGAGCTCTGAATCCTCAAAATTGTCTGCACTGATAATCAATGCCTTCACCCTTTATCACCTCCAGTATGAACAATTATTTGCTTTCAGTATGAAAAAGGCTTTAGTTCTCCCTGGATATCTACCTTGCCGCCTTCAATCCTTACAACTGTTTTTCTTTATAGGTGCTTATCCCGAGCACCTTCCAGAGAGGTCAAAAGCCAAAGATACCAGTGAAAAGGGCTATAATAGCAACGAGAAGTGTAACGGCTTGAACCCCTCCCCCAATCGGTGCAAATAACCCTACAATGGCAAGAACGATTCCAGCAATTATCCTTAATGCCTTATCAATTCCTCCGACATTCTTCTTCAATTTTTTTTCCTCCTTTACTTGACTGTTCTTCTTATCAACCTTTATCAGTGTACAGAGCGTCCTATTGTCCTCCTTTCTTCCCGCGGGTGCCGCCCAAGGCAGGGAACCCTCCGGGGTCTGGCTCTGACCCTCTTTTAAGGATTTCCAATCGTCTTTTCATTGCCTCTATCTCTGTCTGTTGAGCTGCGATTATATCCTCTGCAAGCTTACACACTATGGGATCCTTTCCATGAATAAGCAGGAGGCGAGCCATTTCAATCGCACCTTTATGATGCGGAATCATCATTGCCAGAAAATCTACATTAGGATCTCCAGAATAACCCGGTGCATGCATGTCGTCCATCATCTTTTCCATCCTCTTAATCATCTTATCCATCTCTCTCTATCATCATCTCTTTCCTCTCAGCATGCTTCGTCTCTGTCTAAACCCTTTTCTTGAATTCATGTTCAGGCCAGAAACCCTGTTCTGCCATAGCATTTATTATATTCTTCCTGCTGATTATACCTACGAGCTTTTTATTCTTTACAACTGGCAATATGGAGAATCCCAGAGAATACATAATCTCTACAATATCCTCTATCGGTGTATCGGATGTTACAGTAACAGGGGTGCTGCAGACCTCATGCTCTGCATGGCCGCAGCTCATAACGGATTCGGCACTGAACTCATGAATGGTTCTTCCTTCTTTAAGGGCATCCAGAATATCATACTCTGAGACAATACCAATAACCTCAAGGTTATCGTTCACCACGGGCAGGGTAAGGACACATCAGCTTTTTCAAAAGTTCAATACCCCTCTCCTTTGCTGGTAAACTAACCCTGGGATGCATTATATCTTTTGCAGTTATACAAGACATTTTTTTCTCCTTTCAGGCATAGCGCCTCATTAAAGATTTGTAAAATATCCCTTAAAAAAGGGTATCATATTTTTAAACAATGCCAAGGACATAAACTCCAACGAATATTCCTTACTATATCTGCTATCGTTGTGGATACTTTGTGAATACAAAATCCCGTCCTTTTACAATAGTATGACAGACATTGCATTCCTGCTCAAAAGATGCATCATTACCGTAAGGTTTGAAGGTATTAGTCTTTGCATTATATACAAACCTCGCGTATCCCCATCCGTTGGTATTCTTAAATTTCTTTGCATCCTTAATCATTAACTCAACCCTCTGTAAGACATCTGGCTCAATAGCCGCTGGAAAATCCGGGCTCTTTCTCTCTGAGTATGCGATTTTTACCAATATAGAGCCATCAGGAAAGGGTACGCCGTTTTCAGGGATACCTTCACGGTAAGCCTTAATAATCGTATCATTACCGAGGATGAACCGTATCTCGTTCTTGTCCGTTCGGTAACTCGGGGCTACGACCTTCCAGCCTTCATATCCGCGGACTTCAGAGAAAGATATCCCATTTGGTGACTTGAGCTCATACTTGTCCTGTGCTGTAAGTATCGCCGTTCCCATGATGAAAAAAATGGCGGTGGTAATAAAAATGCCACGAAAAATGTTTCCTGTCTTCATATTTGCCTCCCTCTGATTTTAATTTCTTGCACCATAGGATGTGGTAAGATAATTTACTATTATCTCCGCATCCCCCTGTGAAACAGGTGCACCAAAGACCTTTATCATCTTGTTAACAGTCGCGGTCCATTGGGCATTAGAAAGCTTCGGCTGCATGGTTATATAATCAACACTATGGCAGATATTACAAAACTCCTCTACCTTTTCTCTGCCATCTCCTGGTTTAAGTTCAGTGCGAATTGTAGGAAGATTGATAGAAGTTACCATATCCTGAGAGCCTCCATAGGAAAATCCAACAACTACAACAAATATTATTATTGTCAAAAGTATAAATTTTTTCATCGCATCCCCCTATTTAACAACTACTTCTGTCTTTTCTATCTTATTCCAGAGATAACCTGAAGGATTCCATAAGCTGTCGAATGGCTGTGACTCTCCGATACTATTTGTTGCAAGCGCCATTAAGGTATATTT
>JAJYXI010000075.1 GCA_021791055.1 Nitrospirota bacterium
GGTAAGTTGGGCATAAAGGCTCGCAGAACAAAAGAGGTTAGATAAAGGGACTAAAGGCTGGAAGAACACCACAACTTTAACAGATTGTAACTTTTAGCTTGATAAACTTCGTTAGAAGAGGAGGTGTAATATGTCCAGAACTGTTATCGACATCGAGAACAATGTTTTGAAAAAGGCCCAGAAACTTACCGGCATCCAGAAGAAGGTTGATATAGTGAATTATGCCCTCAGAAAACTTGTGGAGCAGAAAGAGATAGAAAAGATACTTGAGCTCAAAGGAAAGGTTAAATGGGAAGGAAACCTTGAAAAAATGAGGGCTGATAGAAGTGGTCCTCGTTGACACATCCATCTGGATAGATTTCTTCCAAAATAATGACTCCATTCATGCCCAAACCCTTGATGGCCTGATAAGAGACAATAACCGGGCTGTTATCTGCGGAGTTGTCTTGCAGGAAATACTCCAGGGGATAAAAGACAATAACAGCTATGAGCTTACTAAAGAAAGACTATCCAGATTGCCGTTTCTTGATGCGAATAAGGAAACTTATATTTATGCTTCTTCCTTGTATAGGACTCTAAGACGCAAAGGAATTACGGTTCCATCGGTTGATACAACGATAGCAGCAATCGCAGTATTAAACAGGATTCCGCTTTTTACAAAGGATGAGCATTTTAAAACAATAGCCAGATATTCCGAATTAAAGCTATTTTAAAAGCGCCTAAACGACCGCATTAAAGAAAGGAGAAAACAATGGGAAAGCGGTTTGTCTTTTTTTATTTTATGAAAAAGGAGCCGGAAAAAATACGAGCGGTAGTTCCTTCGCATATCGAGTATTGGAAAACCTGCAATTTAAAAGAATACTTAGGCGGCCCTTTTTCTGACAAATCAGGGGGACTAATTAGTTTTGAGGCAGAAAATCTTGAAGAGGCAACAAGGATTATCATGAACGACCCTTTTGTTTTACAGGGTCTGCTTGAGAATAAATGGGTAAAAGAGTGGGCTGTGGAATAAAGGGGTTCAGAAAGTGATTAAGCTTGGGTCTGATAATATAAGGATGCGGGAATACATTTATTCTCTGCTTGACCTTTCTAATGCAAAGGCCATTTTGGATATCGGCTGCGGTTATGGCTATGACCTTTGGCGGATTGGGCAGATAGTTGGAGACAATACTCGTTTAGTCGGAATAGACGTATCTTCTAAAGCAATTGAGCATGCAATATCAGATACAAAAGATGATTCTCGATATTCCTTTTCAGTTGTCGACCTTTCCTCAGGGCTGCCCTTTGAAAGAGAAACATTTGATATTGTTTTTTCGAATAACTTTTTAGAGTGCATCACGGACAAAGATTCTCTCGTAAAGGAAATCCACCGTGTCCTCCGCCAGAACGGACAGGTGGTATTCGCCCACTTTGACTGGGATTCCCAACTTATCAATGGAAGCGATAAAACTACAATTCAGAAAATCGTTCAAACTTTTAATAATTGGAAACAAGACTGGATGGCGGACTGCGATGCCTGGATGGGACGGCGACTTTGGGGAATTTTTAATCGCAGCGGTCTTTTTAAAGGAAATATTTATACCTATGTCCTGACAAACACTGAATTTACACCTGAATGTTATGGTTATTGCCGCATAAAGGATATGGAGGCATTGATAAGACATGGCATGATTCAAAAAGAAGAATATGAAAGATTTTATAAAGACATTAAAGAGCTTGCCGATAAAGGGGAATATTTTTACAGCATAACAATGTATATTTATGTGGGCAGAAAGGTTCGATTTGATAAAGAAAGGGAAACATTATGACGGAATTCAATAAATCGAACTGGGCAAAGGCTGAGTTCAGTCAGGAATACAGGGATAATGCGGATATTTATATTGTTGAACGGAGGAGGCTGCTTGAAATTCTGAAGTCATTTTATAAACACTTCCTCTGTAATAAACAGCAAAAGAAGGTTTTAGACCTTGGATGTGGAGATGGCATTATCACTCATGAGCTTTTTAAGGTAGATAACTCCATATCAGCCACACTCGTTGACGGCTCTGAGGATATGCTTGATAAGGCAAAAGAACGGCTGAGAGCTTTTAAAAATATTAATTTCATCAGGGCAAGCTTTCAGGAAATTTTAGAGAAAAATATCCTGCAACAGACTTTCGATTTTGTAGTCTCCTCATTAGCTATCCATCATTTGACTATGGAAGAGAAGATAGCGCTGTTCAAGAAGATACATTCCTGTTTGAACGCTGGCGGACACTTCATGAATATTGACGTCATCCTTGCACCGGTAGAAAACCTTGAACATTGGTATATGACATTGTGGAAAGAGTGGATTGATGAAAGGAAAAGATCGTTAGGCATAGAAGGGAATTATTTCGACGACATTATAGACAGGTACAAAAACAATAAGGATAATAAACCCGATACGCTGGAAGATCAGATGAATGCATTGAAAGGTATTGGATTCAGAAATGTGGATTGCTTTTATAAATATGGGATATTCACAATATATGGCGGTGAGAAATAGAATGCGAGGGAAGGGGATTGCCATGACATTCAAACGTTTGGTTGTAAAAGCGACAAAGAAGGATACCCATTCCATCCTTTAGAGAACTGAGGATATGGGAGGAATGCCAGCGAGGTAAGTATCGGATTTAAAATAGATGTGTGATACCATATAAACAAACAAATTTTGAGAGGAGGATTTGATATGATTACCTGTTACTTGCGTTATGTTATAGATACTTACAAAGTTGGAGATTTTGAAAAATATGCAAAGATGTGGATACCGTTGGTGAATAAATTCGGCGGATTACATCATGGCTATTTCCTGCCCCATGAGGGAGCAAATAACATTGCTTTGGCGCTGTTCAGTTTTCCGAGTCTTGCAGCTTATGAAGAATATCGGGAGAAGATTAAAACAGACCCGGATTGCCAAGCAGCCTTTGCCTTTGCTGAAAAGACGAGATGCATCGTGAGTTATGAGCGAAGTTTTATGCGTCCTGTTTTTGAATAGCAGTTTTAGCAGTTATTAAGTGATTGAGATAAAGGAGCAAAAATGGAACTCAACGAGATAAGGCAGGAAATAGATAAAATTGATGCCGAGATAATCGAACTTCTATCGAAAAGATCAGGTCTGGTAACTGCAGCAGGAAAGCTGAAAAAAGACGAGCAAGGAGTAAGAGACCCAAAGAGGGTTGAAGAGGTTATAAATAAAGTAAAGTCAAAGGCTGTGAAAGTTGGTCTTGACCCAGAAATAGCAGAACAAATATATAGAACCATCATCAGTTGCTTTATCGCTAAAGAACTCAAAGAGTTTAAAGGAGAAACGAACAACCTTAACATCCGCATGAACAGGTAACAGGAACCCTTCCATTCAAAAACAATTCAGGCTCTGCTACTGATGAGGAGCTTCACAGGGCGATATTGGTGACACAAGCAATGCGATTCAGCAAGGTTATAAAAACATCGGAGTGGATTTAAAAACTATTAAAGTTTATTATTGGATTTTTTTATTTGACAAATGACCATAGGTCATTTATAGTATAAATAGCTGACCCGAGGTCATTTATATGAAAACTACATCTATCTTTAAGAGGGCAATTACAGAACAACAGAAAAACGAGCGCCGGCAGAATATCTTGGCTTCTGCGCGTAAATTATTCGAACTGGAGGATTTTCAATCTATCACTACAGCGCAGATTGCCAGGAAGTCCGGCATTGCCAAAGGGTCTATATTTTTATACTTTAAAACCAAGGAGGAGTTGTTTCTCTGTCTGACACTTGAGGAGCTGGAAAAATGGAATAACGAGTTTGACAAACGGCTGGAAGAAATTATCCACGGGAAAACCGCCAAAAGCAGTGATTTATTGGATCTTATAGACTCCACCTTGATGAATAATTCCGTTCTCATAAGGCTGCTGGCAATGGTCAATGTTATTCTTGAACAGAATATCGGCTACAAACAGGCGAATCAGTTCAAAAGAGCCCTGCTTGAACGTGCCCGGCACACCGGCCACCTCTTGGACAAGAGCGTAAGTTTTTTCCGCACTGGAGACGGAGTCAGATTTTACCTGTACTTGTACGTCCTCATTATCGGGTTGCATCAGGCATCAAATCCGGCTCCAATCATTAAGAGAGTATTGCAGCATCCGGATTTTCATGTCTTCAATATCAATTTCAGATCTTACTTTTTGGAAATGCTCAAATACCTTTTAGACGGTATAGAGCAAGGCAGAACTATGTAGTTGATAATTTACCTTGAAAAGGAGGTCAATATAATGATTAAAGGGGGGAAGACAGTTTTAATTACCGGGGCTTCAAACGGTATAGGTTTTGAGTTATCAAAAATATTTGCGAAAAACGGATACCATCTGGTTTTAGTCTCTCAAAATGAAAGTAATCTGAAAAGAGCTGCTTCGGACATTCGCAAACAATACAGCGATGCACAAATTACAATTATCCCAAAGGATTTGTCGCTGCCTTCAAGCCCGGAAGAAATATTTGAGTCTCTCACACAGAAATCCATAGAGGTAGACATTTTAATCAATAGCGCAGGGATTCAGGTTTACGGGCCCTTTAATGAAACGAATCTGGAAGACGACCTCCGTTTGATTTCTCTCAATATGCTTGCATTGACAAAACTCACAAAACTCTTTTTGAAGGGTATGGTTGAAAGAGGCTATGGGAAAATACTTAATCTGGGCTCCACGGGATCATTTCAGCCATGTCCTTTAAACGCCATATACTGTGCCGGGAAAGCGTATGTTTTACACTTTTCAGAAGGAATCGCGGAAGAACTTAAAGGCACGGGAGTTACGGTTACAACACTATGTCCAGGCGCTACTCGAACCGACTTTGCAAAGAGAGCCAACATTGAAGATATAAGATTGTTTAAGGGCTACATCATGGATGCAGAAAAGGTTGCAGAGATTGGATATAAGGCGTTAATGAAAGGGAAACCCGTTGTTGTTGCCGGAATGTTAAATAAGATAATGACATCTTCTGTGAGATTTTCTCCGAGAGGATTAGTCACCAAAATAGGAAACTACATAATGCAAAGGCAAACCCATTGAAAAATAGATGACAACCACTCTAAATGACCGATTTCAGGTGCTTTACGAATTAGACAGGGGAAGTGTTGTCATTTTATCCAATCAAGAACACAGCACAAAGATTTTGAATAAACCAGCAAAAGCAGTGGATGCGTGGTATCCGATAAGGGAGGATTATTTATAAATGGAGGCACTTATGAAAAAGGCAATATTGGTAACTCAGGCTATGCGGTTCAGCAAGGTATTAAAGACATCGGAGTGGATAAACAGTCTTAAAGACGGGAATAGTGGAAGTTATTGATTAAAACCTTTTTTAAAGGTATACTTTTAATAAAAGTTTGGAGGACATATGTCTACAGAAGTTGTCCATCCCTACATAACCTCAGTAAAAGAGATTGGTGGTGGCCGCCCGATAATCTCAGGAACAAGAACCCGTGTCTCAAATTTAATCGCTTACTATAAACTCGGACTTTCATCTGAGGAGCTTGCAAGGGAATTCCCACACCTCACACTTTCTCAAATCCATGATGCCCTTTCATACTATTACGAGCATCAGGAAGAAATTGACAGAGAAATAGACGAGGAAAGCGAAGACAACCTGAAAAAGCTCCTTTCAAAATGAGAATAAAGATTTATCTTGATGAGGATGTCCCTTTCTCATTTGCACAGGCACTTATAAACAGAGGAGTGGATGTTATTACAACTCAACAGGCTGGAAACCTTACGCAGTCAGATGCAGAGCAGCTTGTATATGCAGCACTCCAGATGAGAGCCATATTCACGCATAATAAGCGAGACTTTATAATGCTGCACAATGAATATTTCAGGAATGGAAAAGAACATACAGGGATAATAGTATCTGACCAGTTACCACCCGGCATTCTATTAAAGAGATTTATGAAACTCTGGTTTTCATTGCATTATTCAGATATGAAGAATAGACTCGAGTTCCTTAGCAACTGGAGATAAAAACCCAGTCGTACAGTCCTGAAATGCATAGTGCTTGAGTCTGAAATAAATGGAGGCATTTATGAAAAAGGCATTATTGGTTATCGATGTCCAGAACGTGTATTTTGCGGGGAAATTGCCCGTTACCTATCCGCCAGGAAGCCTTGAGAACATTCTACAAGCGATGGATACCGCCCGTGAGCGCGGCGTTCCCATTGCTGTAATTCAGCACCGGATCCTACCGGATTCCCTTTCTTCAGCCCTGGCTCAAGCGAATGGGAGCTTCATCCTGAGATTACAAAACGCCCATATGACATTTTAATAGAAAAGAATCTGCCGGGAAGTTTTACCGGCACGATATTGGAATCATGGCTCAGAGAGAGGGATATTGATACTGTAGTGATTGCCGGATACATGACCCAGATGTGCTGCGACACTACAGCAAGACAGGCATTTCACTTAGGATTCGCTGTAGAGTTTCTTTCCGATGCCACAGGGACTCTTTCTTTCACAAACAATGCAGGCACTGTCACAGATGAGGAGCTTCACAGGGCAATATTGGTAACTCAGGCTATGCGGTTCAGCAAGGTATTAAAGACATCGGAGTGGATAGATGGTCTTAAAGGATGCTAAGTTGCAGCTCCAAAGTGCTTATCTTTTCAGATTAGAACTAATCATTAACAGCGTGACACCGTCTGCAAGGAGTAAGAGGTTAAGGGTTGCGCTTATTCCATGCAGTTTCCTGAATTTCTTCCTTAGAGGTGATTCCTCAGCAGTAGACTCAAACGACCTGATCTCCCTTTTAATTTCTCTAATTTCCGGATGGAGCTTAAAGCACAGAAAGAGATTGACAACAACAGCCGCCCCTATGAGAAAAAGAGATGCCTTATATGCAAAGGCATTCCTGTCGAGGGCGAATATAATAATGAGGAGGCCAGCCAGCACAGAGAGTATAAGGTTATACGGAAAATAAACAGGGAACAACTTGCCCACAATCTCACCGGCAGTGTCCCTCCCGAAGGACCTGAATATAACAGGGGTGATAATAAATGTAAAGATAGATATTCCGCCAACCCATAGGGCGATGACCAGATTGTATAAAAAATATCCCGTTATCTTCATGACGAATTATTTTAACCTAATCAAATATTTTTGACTATATATAGGTTTGACTTATTTTATCCTGCCTCCCCATTCCTTCATGCTTTTGATGATCGCAGCAAGGCTCTGTCCTCTTTTGGTCAAAGAGTATTCAACCCTCGGCGGGACTTCGGGATAAATCTTTTTTGTAGTTATTCCCTCCTTCTCAAGTGATTTCAAACGCTCTGATAAGGTTTTGGGGCTGACTCCATCGAGGGATTTTCTCAGTTCACCGAATCTCTTCTTGCCGTCAAGAAGGTCTCTGATAATTAAAATAGTCCATTTGCTGCCGATGATCTTCAGGGTTTTTACCACCGAACATTCCTTATCGCTGCAGGTTTTATAAGCCATGTTCTCCTCCAATAGTATATTTTTTGAAACTGTATAACCTAAATGTAACTACTTGACAAAGTATACCGATGCTGATATTGTTTGTCAATATTGATTTTAAAAAGGGAGGAAGAAGTCATGAGCCTGTTTGTAGTAGATAGCGAGAAATGCAAGCGTGATGGAATATGCGTAGCAGAGTGTCCTATAGGACTGATCGAATTGAAAGACAAAAAAACTGTCCCCGTGCCTATTGACGGGGCTGATGAGATGTGTGTTAATTGCGGCCACTGCGTGGTCGTCTGCCCGCACGGAGCCATATCTCTTGCGACCATGAAATCAGAGGAGTGCGCACCTGTGCAGAAGGATTTACTTCCCGGACTGGAACAAGTTGAGCATTTAATGCGCTCTCGCAGATCCATTCGCACTTACGAGGACAGGGCTGTGGAGCGTGAGGTTCTTACCAAACTGATAGATGTCGCCCGATATGCGCCCACTGGCAGCAACATTCAACCGGTCAGGTGGCTGGTTATAAACGATAAGGATAAGGTCAGGCGGTTGGCTGGATTGATCATCGACTGGGTTAGGCATTTACTTAAAGAACAGAACCCGATTGCAGTCAGGTATCGTTTGGACCGCGTTGTAGCCGACTGGGAGGCAGGGTTTGACAGGGTCTGCCGCAGTGCGCCTGCCCTCATTATTACCCATGCCCCAAAAGACTATCCTACTGCCGCAACCGACTGTGCCATAGCACTTACCTACTTTGAATTGGCAGCTTCGGTCTTTGGCCTTGGCGCCTGCTGGGCAGGATTCGTTTATTTAGTTGCAAACCAGTTAGTTGCAAACCAATGGCCACCATTGCAGCAGGCCCTCGGACTGCCCGAAGGAGATACATGTTTAGCAATGATGGTCGGCTATCCAAAATACCGCTACCACCGGATTCCACAGCGTAACGATGCCGTGGTTGAATGGCGGTAATATTAAAATAAAAAAGGAGGAGTAACGATGAGCGAACTTTTTCAGAAGGCATTTATAGGAAACATGGAGATGAGAAACCATTTTGTAAGGTCAGCCACATGGGAAGGGATGGCTGGTGAAAACGGTGAAGTAACCGAACCGTTAATCGAAATCTACAGAGACCTTGCAAAAGGCGGAGTCGGTCTTATACTGACCGGCTACTCATTTGTCACCAAAAGGGGCAAGGCGCTTTTTGGCAAGCTCGGTGCTGACAGCGATGCCTTAATCCCGGGCTTCAAACGTCTTACAGAAGCAGTCCATGAGCATGGAGGTAAAATTGTACTGCAGATTGCTCATGGCGGCTCGCAGGGCATGTTTGATACCGGCATGCCGCTTGAGGCTCCGTCTGCTATGAAAGAGAGGGCAACCGGCAATTTGCCTGTTGAGATGAGTGTGGATGATATAAAACGTGTTGTAAATGAATTTGCAGAGGCAGCAAGAAGGGCAAAAGATGCAGGATTTGATGGCGTGGAGATACACGCTGCTCATGGCTATCTACTGTCACAGTTCCTCTCTCCTTATTCGAATAAACGTACAGATGCGTATGGCGGCTCAATTGAGAACAGGGCAAGGATAATCTTCGAGATATACGATGCTGTAAGAGGGAAAGTCGGCAGGGATTATCCTGTGATGGTGAAGATAAATTCATCGGACTTTGACGGAGGAGCCGGACTTGCACCTGAAGATTCTTTGTGGGTCTGTAAAAAGTTATCAGATATGGGTATCGATGCCATTGAATTAAGCGGTGGAATATTTGCATCAGGAGAGCTTATGCCTGCGAGAGCCGGGATTAACAGTCCGGAAAAGGAGGCGTATTTCAGGGATTATGCAGGGCAATTCAGACATCATCTGAAATGTCCCTTGATACTCGTGGGCGGCCTCCGTTCCCTTGATGTAATGGAGAGTATTTATCGTAATGGAGCAGCGCAATTTTTCAGCATTTCCAGACCGCTCATATCAGAACCGGGTCTTATAAATAGGTGGCAGTCCGGCGACAGGAAGAAGGCAAGATGCATATCATGCAATAAGTGCATGGGCGCTGCTATTAATGAAAAGAAGTTTTACTGCGTAGCTTTTAATCAAAAGAGTTGATGATTTGAAACTGGACAGTCCCATACTATCAATACATGGGTGAAAGAGAAAATCTCATTGAATGGTGCAAAAAGGCAACCGTCACCGGAGAGATTAAAAAGTATATGTAGCTCTCTTAAAAAGAATTGGAGGATATAATGGGTAAAAAGATTATGATTTTAAGTGGAAGCCCCAGGAAAAACGGAAATACCAATACCGTTGTGAAATGGTTTGTAGAGGGCTGTAAGAATACCGAAGCAGATGTTGAACAGATAGATGCAGCCAGATTGAAAAGTAAGAATAACGGCTGCATCGCATGTCTTGGATGCCAGAAGTCAGATAGATACGAGTGCGCTGTGGATGATGAGATAAAGCCTGTATTGGCAAGAATGCCGGAAAAGGATGTTGTTGTATTCGCCACTCCGGTCTACTTTTTCGGGCCGAGCGCACAATTAAAGCTCCTGATTGACAGGATGTATTCTCTTATTAAATTTGATCCCGCCGCCGGAGGATATTCCCACAATCTTGGACATCTAAAATGGGGGCTGATTGCAACAGCAGGCGGAGACATCAATCCTGGACTCAGTCTTGTAGAGCAGGTATTTAAAACAAGCGTTGGCTTTATCGGTTCGGAACTGGAATCGCTCCTCATTCCGTTTGCCTCCATGTATAACGATGACATCAAACAAAACGCGGAGCTTCGTGAACGGGCAATGGCCTTTGGTCGAAAGCTTTCTGCTACTGAGTAGAAATATTAATAAATTACAAAGCTTACTATAAGGAAGTGAGCTGAAAGGAGAGCACGGCAATTACAATCTGTTAAGGTAATTCAACCAAGAAAAAACCTAACAGAGGAGGTAATTGCCATGCATGGGAAAGATTATAACAAGCAG
>JAJYXI010000044.1 GCA_021791055.1 Nitrospirota bacterium
GGAGCGAGTAAATTTAGAGCAAATCCAGATAACAAAACGAGCGATCTTCGACATAAGTTGCTTGCCTCCTTTGTAGTTGATAGAGCTACTACTTTAACCCTGAAATAAGGGGGAGGCAAGCTTATTTAAAACAATGTATTACTGGACAAGGGTTTTAAAGCTTTTAGCTTAAAAACTTTTGACAATACGAGAATTAAAAAAAGGAGGGTTTATGAGATTTCTGAAATTTCTTGTGGTCATTTTATTCGTCGCTTTCCCTTTAGCAGCCTTTGCAGAGTATAACACCATTGATGACCTCGCAAAGGCATACAGCGATGAGACATGCAAGACATGCCACTCCAAGACTTATGATGAGTGGAAATCGTCTTACCATTCTCAGTCAATTGTTCACTCTCTCGGTGGAATAAGAAACTTTATTGTTGTAGGATTGGGTAAAGAGTGGAAGAAACCGGTGAGCAGAGAGCATATGATGCGCTGTATGGATTGTCACGCCCCGCAGCTTAAGGACGCATCCGAGGCACTGGTTAAGGAAATTGCCAATTTGATAGTCACTGCAGTGGATGAAAAGGATGCAGCCAAGAAGGATGCGGCTAAAAAAGAGCTCTCCAAGCTCAATGTTAATTGTGTTATCTGCCATAACACAAAAATCTCCATAGAAAAGAATCTTCTCGGTGCCCCTGAAAAAGGTGTTTACTATGGTCCTTCTGGCAAGCCATCACCGGCACATAAGACAGAAAAATCAAATGCTATAAAATCGTCTCTTTTCTGTGGACAGTGTCATGGTATTTATACCCCGCCGGACGGAGATACCATTGGCTGCAACACGCTCTATGGAAGCTACCAGGATGCATATCGCGGCAATGGCGGATCAGAGACCTGTCAGGACTGCCATATGAAGAAAAACAATAGAGGGCACACATTCCCCGGCGCATATCAGGTTGATATTGTGAAAGAAGGCATTGGCCTTGACGCCGAGATAACCGGAATCAAGCTTCATCCCGGGAAATAGATACCAACGGCAATCGTGAATGTCGGTCTCATTAACAAGGCCGGTCACAGAATACCCGATGGCTGACTATGGAGCGCAAAGCTGGTCATGGAAGTGACCGCTAAGACAGACAAAGGACAGGTCATCAACATGGGTAAGAAGGAATACTGGGAACTGGGAATGGATCTCGACGGCGACCACAGGCTCGGTGCATGGCAGATAAAGGAGATTATAGACCTTACTCTTCCGCCAAGAAAGACGACAGAAGAGAGGTTTGCAACAGAGCTGCCAGCAGACACAAAGAGTGCCGAGGTCGAGGTTAAGGTGACTTACTTCCCTGCGCCAGGCAAAGCACTGGAGATTCACAAGGTAGTTAAAAAACTTAACTTCGAAAAATAATTTTTAGATAATTTAAAAGGGCTGGGCATCGAGGATGCCCAGCCCTTTTATTTTTCCCCGGCCCATAATCCCGCATTTTTAACCAAATCGGCGAGCCTCGCAAATTCTTCGATGCTCAATGTCTCTGCCCTTCTGTTGGGATCGATTCCTGCAGATACCAAAATTTCTTTAATATCCACTCCCCCTATCCCCCCCTTAGCAAGGGGGGGAAGAAGAGGGGGTAGTGATTTTAAAGCATTGGATAGCATTTTTCTGCGCTGAGCAAATGCTGTTTTCACTATCCTGAAAAATAACTTTTCATCCGCAACGATTATTCTTGGTTTTTCATATATCTCTATATGTATCACAGCAGAATCAACCTTTGGCACAGGCCTGAATGCAGCTTTAGGTATGATAAATTTCAATTGTGGCTCTCCATAATACTGCACAGCAATGGAAAGGACACCATAATCCTTTGTGTTGGGTTTTCCAACAATCCTTTGTGCCACTTCCTTCTGTATTGTGAGCGTCATGGACTTCAGATTCTTTCTTGCCTCAATGAGTCTGAATATAATAGGTGTAGTTATGTAATAGGGAATATTTGCCACCACCTTGAATGGCTCAAGTTCTTCGTAAGGGTATTTGAGTGCATCTCCGTGGACGAGCTCAATATTAAATGGGTAAATGGGTAAATGGGTGAATGGGTGAGAGGATTTTATTTTTTCAATTTCTTCTTTCAGTTTAGTGTAAAGCTCTAAATCCAATTCGATAGCGATAACTTTCTTAGCAACCTCGGCAAGTATTTTTGTGAGCCTGCCAGGTCCAGGGCCAATTTCAACAACAGTATCATCATGCGTAATATCAGCAGCCTCAACAATCCTGCCTAAAATTGACGGGTCAAAGAGAAAGTTTTGTCCTAAGTATTTTTTCGGCATGGATGTGGTTTTACCTCACAACCGAGTACGATTTTATCTTTATCTTCACAATATAATTTTTGAATTCAATTCTGAGCCTTGACTGATACCACACTGGTTTTGAGTTTTGAGTTTGGAGTTCGGAGTCTGTGGACTTCAGTTCAGGGGAATCTTTTTCTTGGTCTTCGGTATTATTTTTAGCCGGTACATCATAAAATATATTCAACGCTTCTCCATCATTAAGCTCGATGGTCTGCTGGACCGGCAGTAAGGTCTTTTTGCTGATGAATATTTTTCTGTAAGAGTTTTTTAGTACATATACATCCTCTTTTTCCTGTAATGTGTAATCTTTGATGTTCCACCAGAAAAAGCTGTTTTTCAGCCCGTCAACGAGGACGGTGCTTTTGTTTTTGTCCAGCCTCGGCTTGCTTTTAACTATACCGTTGTCT
Organism: Nitrospirota bacterium; assembly: GCA_021791055.1. Lineage (GTDB taxonomy): Bacteria > Nitrospirota > Thermodesulfovibrionia > Thermodesulfovibrionales > Dissulfurispiraceae > Dissulfurispira. The sequence continues at coordinate 2,730 of JAJYXI010000044.1, forward strand.
TCGGCGACTTCGCCTGCAAGGAACCCTAAATAATACAGCCTTAAATTAAGTTTGTCCTCTGAAACATTCAGTGACGCATCACCGCTCATGGTGCTGTCGTTTTTTTCATACTCCACAGATAAAACTGCTTCTATGGATTGAATATTTTTAAGTTCTGAAAGAGCTTCATTTAATCCAACACCCTCATAAGAAGGCATCTCCACATGTTTTGGAGCGCAGGAGACAGTAAGCAGTAAGCAGTAAGCAGTAAGCAGTAAAAAATGAAAATAGTGCCTACTGCCTACCGCATACTGTCTACTTAATGTTCTCAATGATCTCTTCCACATCTTTCACTCCAATAATCGTCAGGCCGAAATCGTCTTTAAGCCTTTCTGCATTGCTTTTCGGAATTATTGCTTTTTTAAAGCCTATCTTTGCCGCCTCTTTAAGTCGTGCATCTCCCTGCGCAACAGCCCTTACTTCTCCTGATAATCCAACTTCGCCGAAGAGAAATGTCTTTGTATCTATGGGCACTTCCCTGAATGACGATACGATTGCCGAGATTATGCCTATGTCTGCTGCCGGCTCAAGTATTTTCAAGCCTCCCACAATATTTATAAATACATCCATTCCGCCAAGATGAATCCCTGCCTTTTTTTCGAGGACTGCTATCAACAGATTCACCCTGTTGAAATCAACTCCCATGCTCGTCCTCCTCGGCATTCCGAATGTTGTTGGAGAAACAAGCGCCTGCATTTCAACCAATAACGGACGAGTGCCTTCCATGCACGCAATTACTGTCGAGCCAGAGACTCCTAACGGCCTTTCAGACATGAATAACTCTGATGGATTGGTTATCTCTATAAGTCCTTCGTCTGTCATCTCGAACACACCGATCTCATTGGTTGAGCCAAACCTGTTTTTAATTGTGCGGAGTATGCGGTAGGGGTGTCCTCTGTCACCTTCAAAATAAAGGACGGTATCAACTATATGCTCAAGTACCCTTGGGCCTGCAATCGCTCCCTCTTTTGTTACATGACCTATAAGGAATATAGGGGTGTCGGACTTTTTTGCAAAGAACATTAGTTTTGCAGCAGATTCCCTTATCTGCCCAACCGAGCCGGGAGCAGATGTCAGTTCTTCGGTATAGACGGTTTGAATGGAATCGATGACAATAGCAGATGGTTTTAAATCCTGCGCTGTGCTTATCACATTTTCAACCAGTGTTTCAGGAAGGAGAATGATATTGTCAGAATCGATGGAAAGCCTTTCTGCCCTTAATTTTATCTGCTCCGGAGACTCCTCCCCAGAGACATAAAGGACAGTTCTGGGTTCGGAGCGTACCCCCCCATGCCCCCCCTTACCAAGCTGACTTCTGACTTCTGACCTCTGACTTACTATTTTCGATACTGCCTGAAGAAGCAGCGTGGACTTCCCAATTCCGGGGTCTCCGCCTATAAGGATTATTGCTCCGTTTACAAGCCCCCCTCCCAATGCCCTGTCAAACTCCTTTATGCCGATAGGGACTCTCTTTTCCCTGCCGCCTATGATTTTGCTTAATGGCTGTGGCTCTGATGCGCCAAAGGATTTTAAAGGCTTCGGGCTCTGCTTCTCTTCGGAAAAGCTATTCCACGCACCGCAATCAGGGCATTTGCCGAGCCATTTGGGGCTCGTATATCCGCATGCCTGACATTGAAAAACGGTCTTTATTTTAGACATTCAGAAGCCTCATTCCCTTGCCGATGCTATGCGCATTTTTTATGGCAGCATCAATAAATTCCTTCGCCTTTTTGGTTGCCTCTATAACCGATATGCCCTTTGCAAGGCAAGCAGTTATTGCCGCAGAAAAGGCACACCCTGTCCCATGATATTCGCCCTTTATCTTGTGGCCTCTAATGCGGTGAAATTTTTCTCCATCGTATATGAGTTCCATGGTTTCTTCGTGTCTACTTCTGACTTCTGACTTCTGGCTTCTGGCTTCTTTAAAATGTCCGCCTGTTATTATCACTACTTCAGGGCCAAGTCTTTTTAATTCCACTGCAGCCCTTTCCATATCCTTTTCATCCATTATATTTATGCCGGAAATGGCGGCTGCCTCATAAATATTCGGTGTTATTACCTTTGCTAAGGGGAATAACCCTTCCTTGAGAGCATCGAGGACGCCGTTTTCTATAAGACTCGTGCCTGTTGATGATATTGTAACAGGGTCAATTACGAGATTCCCGAGTTCATAACCTTTTATGATTTTTGCCACTGCTTTTACGACATCTGTGGAAAAAAGCATCCCTGTTTTTAAGGCATCGGGCCTGATGTCATTAATGAGGGTATTCAACTGCTCCTCTAAGAATCTTCCTTCTACTTTTGAGATTGCATTGACCTCGTATGTGTTTTGGGCTGTGAGCGCAGATACCGCTGAAAGACCGTAAACGCCGAAATGGTTGAAGACCCTGATATCTGCCTGCAGCCCGGCCCCTCCTGTTGGGTCTGAGCCTGCTATGGTAAGGGCTGTTTTCATAAAAGCTATTATATCAGGCAGGACTGAATATTGACAAATCAATGTGATTTCTATTATCTTATCTAACTTAATCTATTAGATATTTAAAACATTGGGAAGGTGTATAGATGAAGACGACGAAGTTTGCAAAAAAAGAAGACATTGATCGTAAATGGTATGTTGTTGATGCAAAGGATAAGGTGCTCGGAAGGATGGCGTGCAGGATTGCATCATACCTCCGCGGAAAGCATAAGCCTATATTTACCCCAAATGTGGATACAGGGGATTTTGTGATTGTTGTCAACGCAGAGAAGGTTAAGGTTACAGGAAAAAAGCTCACTGATAAGATGTATTATCACCATTCAGGCTACATCGGAAGCATAAAAGAAAAGGCGCTTAAGGACAGGATGGACGAGGAGCCTGAAAAGGTAATAATGGATGCAGTCTGGGGAATGCTTCCAAAGAACAGGCTCGGCAGGGAGATGATTAAGAAATTAAAGGTATATAGAGGCCCTGAACACGGGCATGCTGCACAAAAACCAGAAGTAATAGAAATTACGAAATAAGGAGTAAAGATGGCTTCGATACAGTATAATTCAACAGGCAGAAGAAAAAGATCGATAGCAAGGGTTACATTAGTTCCCGGCAAAGGTAAGATTACTGTAAACAACAGGGAATTCGAAAACTACTTCCCGAGGGAGACCTTGAGGATGATCATAAGACAGCCATTTCAGGTTGCAGGCGTAATCGGCAAGTATGATGTAGTAGCCAATGTTGACGGCGGAGGTTTGAGCGGTCAGGCAGGCGCATTGAGGCATGGAATTGCAAGGGCGCTGGTTACTGTTGATGCTGATCTGAAGACAAAGTTAAAGAAAGAGGGGCTTCTCACAAGAGACCCGAGAGAGGTTGAGAGGAAGAAATACGGGCTCAAGGGCGCGAGAAGAAGATTCCAGTTCTCCAAGAGATAATAAATACAGTTTGCTCATTACGATTATAGAAAATGCAAGCCCGTTCCCTGAACGGGCTTTGTTTTTAGGTGGTGAACGATATGATAAAAGTAGCGATTTGTGGTGGCAGCGGGTATACGGGTGCAGAGCTTCTGCGTATACTTTCAGGACATCCGGATGTGGAGATAACTGCTGTTACTTCTGAGAAATCTGCTGGAAAGCGTGTTACAGACATGTTTCCACATCTTCACAAGTATTCTTACCTTATTTACGAGCCATTGGATAAAGAAAAACTTTTATCTAAGGCGGACCTGTTTTTTATGGCTTTACCACATGCCGCATCGCAGGAAGCAGTGGATTATTTTTTTAAAAAAGGCAAAAAGATAGTAGATCTTTCTGCTGATTATCGTTTAACAGACCCTGCTGTATATGAGGAATGGTATAAGACACCGCACAATTATGCTGATACATTAAAAGAGGCTGTTTATGGGCTGCCTGAACTTCATCGGGAAAAGATAAAAAAGGCGAATCTTATTGCCAACCCCGGATGTTATCCAACCAGCGCTATTTTAGGTTTATATCCTGCAATCAAGGAAGGCATAATTGATATCGAGAATATCATCATAGATTCCAAGTCAGGGACATCGGGCGCGGGACGGAAAGCTGATGTCGGTTTTTCATATTGCGAGGTGAATGAAGGCTTTAAAGCTTACGGGATTGCCGTCCACCGCCACACGCCCGAGATAGAACAGGAATTATCGGGAATTGCAGGCAAGAAGATAAAAATAAATTTCACGCCGCACCTTGTTCCTATGGACAGGGGAATAATCTCCACAATGTATGGGAAGATGCTTAAAAAGATTGATACTGCGGATATTCTTGACGGTTACAAAAAGTTTTATGATGCAGAGCCGTTTGTGAATGTCCTCGATGAGGGCATATTCCCTAATGCGAAGAATGTCCGCGGCAGCAACTATTGCGAGATAGGGCTTAAAGTGAACAAACGCACAAATACACTGATTATTGTATCTGCAATAGACAACCTCGTCAAAGGCGCATCAGGACAGGCAGTGCAGAATATGAATATAATAATGGGATTTAAAGAGACGACTGCACTGGGATCACAAGCATTATTCCCGTAAATAGTTACAGGTTTTGATGTGAAAATTACCTTGACAGGTTTTTTGCTCTTTTGTATATTGAATGCAAATACTTTTCAGGAGTAGAGCAATGGGGTAAGTAAGCCTCTGGCATTAATTCTGCACAGACAGACAGACAGACAGACAGACAGACAGATTTAAGGTCTTTAAAAGATAATTTTAAAAAGGCATGGTTGCCGTTTCGGCGCCATGCCTTTTTTGCTATGAATAAGCAGGAAAGAAGCAAAAAGGAGGACTTTTCAGACGCATACAAATAGGCTCTTAGCCTTTAAATCTTATTTTCAGGAGGACAAAATTATGAGGATAAAAATTAACAACTTTTCAGGCATCTTATGCGTATCAATGATTTTAACTGTTATTTTTACCATTGTGGGATGTGTTTCTGTAGAGGGGCCAGCCGTTCAACTTCAAATTTCACCAGGCTTTGTTCCTAAAAAAGTATACAACCATGGTTATGAGCAAATGTGGGATAAAGCGATGATAGTACTGAAGAGAGAAAGAATTATGTTGGCTTCGACCAACAAAGAAAGCGGGATTATTACAACCGACTACATCCAAGGGTGGACAGTAGATGTAGCAGCTATTTCGAGAAGGACATATAGATACAAGTATCAGATTGCTTTTGAGAAAATTAATCCTTCACAAACACGAATTGAGATAAGTTGCAAACTTGAGGAAAAAGAATTTATGAAAGGAGGCAGTGCAAGAGAAGCAGTAGAACAACTTAGACCGTATGAAGATGTGACTTATAAAATGAAAGAAACGGCTGAACAGTTGGAGTTGTGGCTTTACGAACAAATTGAGAAATCTATTTGAGGGGATATGAAATGACAAAAATAAGAAACAGGAGATGGCTGTCATTGATAAGATATTTTTTAATGATAGTCGTCATGGTTATGTTGACATTTCTGAACGCAAACTCCAGTCCTTCTTTTGCCTACGAAAATGAGATAAGAAGCCTTTCTACTGCTATGGCAGATAATATAGCAAAGGCAGGCAAAAAGAGGATTGCGGTTGTTGATTTCACAGACCTGCAGGGCAACATAACAGAGCTTGGACGGTTTATAGCAGAGGAGCTTTCTGTTGACCTCACTATGACGGCAAAGGGTTTTGAGGTGATAGACAGAAACCACCTGAATCGCATTTTAGCAGAGCATAAACTTTCTGTATCTGGAATAGTTGACCAGAAGACTGTTCAAAAACTCGGACAGATTGCAGGCGTTGATGCGATTATTACAGGCTCTATAACCCCTCTTGAAAGAAGCATAAGAGTAGTCTGTAAGGTCATAGCTACAGATACAGCGAGGGTAATAGGTGCCTCCAAAGGAGATATTGCAAAGACAAAGGCTATTGAGGAGTTGTTTGGAAGGGGGATAGAGACAACTTCAGGCATAGCTTCGCTGTCGCCAGCCAAACCCAAAACCTTGGCAAAGGCAGAGGCAAATGATTTTATATTCGAGGCAAAGGCATGTAAGAGGGAAGGACAGCACAAAGTATTATGTTATATAGCTGTTACAAATAATTTGCAAAAAACGAGAAGCCTTACAGTTTTAATTGGTGGTAACTGGGCAGGGCTACCGCCTCAATCAATTATGGTAGATGATTTCGGTAATCAATATAACTCAAAAGAATTACAGTTTGGTGGAAAGCACGTTAGGGGTAGTTATAGGATTGCATATGATATGCCACCTAACCTACCTATGAATCTGGTAATTACTTATGATGAAGTTCTGCCCGAGGCAAAATATGTGAGTACAATTATTAATTGTAGAAAAGAGGAATGGCCTGGAGACCCATATTTTAAAGCGGTTCTTCGCAACATCCCATTGAGTAAGTGAGGATGAAAGGCAAAGTAAAAATTTATGCATTTAGTTAAAGAAAGAAGAGAAAAAGAAAATGTTTCAAGGCAAGGGAATATTTGAAAAGTATGCGATGAATATTTCTTTCGTGCTTTTGATCAAAAGGGAAAGGAGGATAAAGAAATGAGAGGGGTATACTGGGTAGGTGTAATAATTTGTAGTGTAGTGCTTTGGAGGCTATCAGGTAGTATAGCGTATTGTGCAATTTTTAGTCCTAACCCTGAAAAACAAACAGAGAAGTTCTTGGTGGCTGTCCAAAAGAAGGATTTTAAGACCATTTTTGAGATGACATACTATTATCAAATGGAACTATCAAGAATAAAATCAAATAATCCGAAAGCCCTCTGGCAGAAATTGACTACGGAATACTATGAGTCTAAGAAGAATGCTTTATTTTCAAGGAAAGAGGAATCTCTTACAGATGCATGGGTAAGATTCGGTGGTGAAGTCTTTGGCACTCTAACTGACCCGGTAGAAAATATCAGGGCATTGATGCGGCTTTTGACGCAATCGTGCAAATGGAGGGTTATAGAATCAAAAAAAGAAAAGCACCATGATCAATGGTCTGGCCGACAGCAAGATGTAAATGTTATTTATGTCTCTCTCAAATACAAAACAGTAGAAGAATTCCCCTTAATTGGTTCAAAAGCACTCAAAGAAGCGATACTGGGTTTTGTCTTGGATGGAAAAACAGGTTTATATATGCGAAGTAGCAAAATTGGGAAAGGTGACGTTTATTGGGAATTACCCTTGAGAGCTTATGGCATTTCATATAAATACGAGGGAGGAAAACTTCGATTAGCTTTTCAATTAGATGGTGGAATACCTCAATTAGAAGGGGGAAAACCTCCTTATAAATGAGCCTGTTCAACAACTCGCTAAGCCTTGAGAATCAAGGTTCTGCAAGTATTTCTGTTTTCCTTTTACCGCAAATCCTGTTAAAATATCTCATCTTAATTCCATATGGAGGCATTTAGATGAGAA
>JAJYXI010000010.1 GCA_021791055.1 Nitrospirota bacterium
TTCTCATCTAAATGCCTCCATATGGAATTAAGATGAGATATTTTAACAGGATTTGCGGTAAAAGGAAAACAGAAATACTTGCAGAACCTTGATTCTCAAGGCTTAGCGAGTTGTTGAACAGGCTCATGCTTGAAAAAGGAGGTGAGGGCAGTGGCAGAAAAAACTAATGGGGTTTGCTGGACATCAATTATAATCCTGGCTGTCTTCTGCATACTGGCTGGATTCGGAGGCGGCATCACCGTTCAAAATGTATTGAGCATCAGCTATGCCGGCTGGGTGTCTGTGGGATACGGAGTTGTTGCCGGAATATTCACAGCAATATCCGCTGTTATATTCATGCAGGTTTTTTCATCCTTAAAGCAGAGATAGATTTTTTAGAATGGACTTATTAGGGATAAGGCAGAAATTAGCCTTATCCTTTATTTTTGCTTCTCTTATCTTCCCCTGTGAATTTATAATACTTATGGTTAATTCCATAATCCGCAATGATATATGCAGGGCATGCTGAAAAAGCCTTTACAAAGTGTTGTTCTCTGTGTATACCAGAGATAACCATGGCCTCACCCAAAAAGTGAGCAATGTAGCAGATGACGGATTCAAGAGTATGTAGTTCAATATTTCGGGGTGTAAAGTCTTTTTCAGCACATCCTGCATATATTCTATGGTAGCTGATTACGGATTTAGGGTTAATTGTGATTTATGATAAATTTTGCGGTAAGCGAAGAAAAGAATAAATGGCTCAAGGAAAAAATGGAGTCTCTCGGCATTCATGAGTCTGACATCGAGGAGAAGTTTATTCGCTCATCAGGCAAAGGAGGCCAGAATGTCAACAAGACAGCAACCTGCGTCTATCTCAAGCACATCCCGACGGGCATAGAAGTGAAATGCATGAAGGACAGGAGCCAGTCCATCAACCGCTTCCTCGCAAGGCGTGAACTTGTGGAGAGGGTTGAGGGGCTTTTGGGCAAAAAAACAAGAGAAGACATTAAAAAAGAGAAAATAAAGAAGCAGAAGGCAAAAAGAAAAAAGCGGGCAAAGCTGAAACAAGAACACTCCGACAGTTTACCAGATTAATGAGTTATGTTCCACGTGGAACATCCATGGTACGCCTGGGCTGTCGAAGTCGCTTCAATACCGTGTCTTCCATCAATTCCGGTGCAAATTCATGAATAATAAGAGTTGGGGCACTAAGCTTTAAGCAAATAGAATATGGTAAACTAACTATCTTTGGTAGAAACTAAAAACATGAGGAGAAAAAATGGCAGCGGTTAAACAAGGCGATACCATCAGAATTCATTATGTAGGAAGGCTTGAAGACGGTACGGTATTCGACTCTTCGGAAGGTAGGCCACCTCTTGAATTTACGGTTGGCGAAGGTGAGTTGATTCCAGGTCTTGAGCAGGGTGTTATAGGTATGAACATTGGAGAAACAAAGACTATTACAATCTCTCCGGAGCTTGGATACGGGCATTACATGGAAGAGAGAGTTTTTGAGATGGACAGGAAAAAGATGCCCGGCAATTTCAATATAGAGGTGGGCTTGAGATTACAGATGTATAGGGCTGACGGCATGCCAATGATGGTCACAGTGGCAGGCATATCCGAAAACACACTGACCATGGACAGCAACCACCCTCTCGCAGGAAAAACATTGATATTCGATAACACGCTGGTTGAAGCAGCGTAAAAAATGATTGTATTTCAGGTAGTTATTCTCAGATGGGGCATGAAGTGTTTATAATCAACTACTCTTGAACATGTAAGAACCTGTGAATATCTCTGATATTGATAAAAGCCTATTCTTTTTCATAAATCACGGCACTTCCAATGCCCTGTTTGATGTAGTGATGCCCTTTATAACGGCAAAAAGCTATCTGTTGCTCCTTCCATATCTGATATATATATTGTATACGGCATATATAAGGCAAAAGGCAGATTTTAATGTGCGAGTTGTTTTATGGAGCTTTTTTCTTGCTGTTCTCGCTTTTTTGTTGAGCGATTGGCTGGGGAACGAGGTAAAGCACCTTATCGAAAGAGTACGGCCATGCAACGCCTTTGGAGGCGTAAGATTGCTCGTTGGATGTTCGCAATCATACTCTATGCCCTCTAATCACGCAACCAACTTCTTTGCTGCTGCCGTGGTTTTGTTTTATTTTGCCCGGAATCGTGTTCCTGTGCTGTTAAGTATTTATCCGCTTATTCTTGCAGCCCTTGTTGCCTTTTCGAGGGTGTATGTCGGAGTTCACTATCCATCTGACATTTCTGTTGGTGCATTTCTTGGATCTGCTATTGGTTTTTTAGTCATCGGATTATATAAGTACGCATCATCACGCTATGAGGTAAGACCTTACACAACACTGCTTTTTTCATTTCTCCTTGTGATAAGTGTTTTCAGAATCTATTACATCCTGCACGGGCATTTAGACCTGAGCCCTGACGAGGCCCACTATTGGGAATGGTCGAGAAGGCCTGATTTGAGCTATTACTCAAAAGGGCCTATGATTGCTTATTTGATTTATATAGGCACTTCAATATTCGGAGATAATGTCTTTGGAATAAGGATAATGGCCGTAATCTTTTCCGCACTTAGCAGTATTTATGTGTTCAAACTCGTTAATCTTATGTACGCTGAGCAAGAGAACGAAGTTAGGAGTCAGCCTGCTGCTTTGGCATCAGCCCTTTTATTACAGGCAATCCCTCTTTTTACGCCATTCGGAGTGATTTTTAGTATTGATTCTCCATTCATATTTTTCTGGATATTGTCGTTGTATTTTTTCTGGAAGGCGATAGCTTCAGAACACAGAATACAGAACGCAGAACAAAGATTAGGGGTTTCAAACTCTAAACTCCGAACTCAGAACTCCGAACTCCAAGTATGGCTGTTCCTCGGTATTTCCATAGGACTCGGACTTTTAACAAAATACACGATGTCATTTTTTTATATATGCTCTTTCCTCTTTTTAATCTTTTCGGAAAAAAGATTTTTACTGAGAGGCCTAAAACCTTACACAGCGCTGTTAATCAGTATTTTAATTTTTAGCCCGGTAATCATCTGGAATTTCCAGCATGATTGGGTGACTATAAGGCATACAGCAGGACAGGCGCATGTCTCAGAGGGAATTAAAATATCGCTGAAAACTTTTTTTGAATTTCTCGGCTCACAAATAGGGATAATTACGCCGATTCTATTTGTTATGATGCTTTATGCGCTATTTAAGATGCAGAAGCTGGACCACATCATTAGGGCCAAATTTTTGTTCTGGTTTTCTATCCCGGTTATCGCATTCTTTTTGTTAAAGAGCCTTCAGGGGAAGGTTCAGCCCAACTGGGCAATGACGGGGTATATCACGGGGATAATAGCATTTGCAGGATATTTTTTGTCTAAAGCTAATGACACATCACGCATTACCCGATACTTTGTTTTGGCAGGCATTGGTTTGGCGTTATTTGTTTCTGTGATAAGCCATTATCCATCAATTCTTAATTTGCCTCCTAAAACCGATCCGACATCACGATTAAGGGGCTGGAAAGAGTTGGGCGCAGAGGTGAGCATGATTTATAATAATATCTTAGAAAAAGGACATGTCTTTATTTTCTCTGACAGGTATCAGGTATCAAGCGAGCTTGCGTTTTATGTAAAAGGTCATCCAAGGACATACTGCATAAACCTTGGCAGGAGAATGAATCAGTATGACCTGTGGCCTGATATGAATAGCGATGCTGTGAAAATACGACAAAACAAAGGCAGCGCAAACAACATCAATGCTATTTTTGTTAGAATAGACAATACTGATATGCCTTCTGGGGTAGCAGAGGCATTTGAGGGTTTTGAAAAGAAGTTATTACAGGTTTATGATAAAAAAGGATATTTGGTGAGAGAATATTCTATATTCATCTGTTATAATTTCAAGGGACTGAAAACAGCAAGCCCAGAAACCTATTAGGAGCCAAAATATTAGGAGAAAAAATGTCGGTATCTATTGTTATTCCGCTATACAACGAAGAAGATAATGTAGAAGTGCTTCACGAGAGGCTGAGGGAAGTCCTTGATGATCTCGGCACAGAATACGAGATTATATATGTGGATGACGGAAGCAGCGACAGGACATTAAGTCTTCTTGAGGATATACAGAAAATGGATAAGAATATATTAGTGCTCAGCCTTAGAAGAAATTTCGGGCAGACTGCTGCCTTTGCTGCTGGCTTTGATTTTGCAAGAGGCGATGTTGTTGTAACCATGGACGGCGACCTCCAGAACGACCCTAAAGACATCCCGAGGCTTCTCGATGTGATAAAGGATTACGACCTTGTCAGCGGATGGAGAAAGAAGCGCAAAGATACATTTCTCACGAGAAGGCTTCCTTCAATGATAGCAAACTGGCTCATAAGCAAGGTTACAGGCGTCAAGCTTCATGATTATGGATGCTCTTTAAAGGCCTATCGCAGGGATGTGGTAAAGAATCTTAGGTTATACGGTGAGATGCACAGATTCATCCCTGCTGTCGCAAGCTGGTATGGGGTGAGAGTGGCAGAGATAGAAACCGCGCACCATCCGAGGCTCAGAGGTAAATCAAAATACGGCATTTCAAGAACAATCAAGGTATTGCTCGACCTTATAACCGTAAAATTTCTTCAGAGCTTCTCCACAAAGCCTATGCAGTTTTTCGGTCCCATGGGAATGATATTTGGAATGGCCGGTGTGGGCATATCCCTATATCTCTCCATCGAAAAGCTTTTTAGAGGTGTTAGTATCGGAGGAAGACCCCTTCTCCTTTTAGGCGCCCTTCTGATAATAGTCGGTGTCCAGTTTATCGGCATGGGGCTCCTTGGAGAGATGCTTGTAAGGGTTTATCACGAGAGCCAGAAAAAACCAATATATGCCATAAAGAAGATCCTTGGCCCCGGAAAATAAAAGAATATATACAGCGAGAAAAATAGCGGTTCTTGTCCTGAAGCTTTCTGTGAGCGCTGCGCTGTTTTATCTTCTAATTTCAAAAATCGGCACTAAAACAATCATCCATAATATTAAATTATCGAGTCCGCTCTCTTTTATTTCAGCCGTCGGCGTGTACATGTTAGCCGCCTTTTTTTCTTCTTTGCGGTGGAAGCTGCTTATACCGCAAAGCATGAAGACAAAGAGGTTATTTTCTATGTATATGATAGGCTCATTCTTTAATACCTGCATGCCGGGTACTATAGGGGGCGATGCTGTGAAGGCGTATTATTTAAGCAGCGAACTGAAGAAGAGCCAAAAATCGGCTGTCAGTGGACGGGAAGCCAGCATTGCAGTAGCATCCGTGTTCATGGACAGGTATGTAGGTTTTTCTGCAATGCTTGTTATCAGCATGATTGCCTTTCCCTTTGGGTTTAGATATCTTGAAGGAACTCCTGTGAAATGGTTTATGCCGATAGTTTTAGCTGTCTTTATATCAGGCAGTATCGTTGTCTTTAAGTTCAGGTTCGGAGAAAGGCTGAGGTTTCTTTTCAAGGTCTATGAGTATTTTAAGATTTACAGCAAAAAAAGGGATATTTTGTTTAAGGCCTTTTTATATTCTGTTTTTGTTCAGATTTCGGGCATCTTTGCGGTTTATATGTTGTCAAGGGGTATCGCATTGGATATTCCGTTTTTGTCGCTTTTAATTTTTGTCCCGATTATTATTTTAATCTCCTTTATTCCTGTGTCGATATCCGGGATTGGTTTAAGGGAAGGGGCCTTTGTTATCTTTTTGGGGACAATCGGGGTCTCTCCAGATTTGTCTGTAACCCTGTCTATACTGTGGTTTCTGTCGGTAGTTGTTGCAAGCCTGTGGGGTCTCTTTGAGTATTTAAGATTCAAGGCGGTGCTTGGCAGAGAGGTAAAATAGAAGTCTTTTCAGGTCTTTTAAATTGCCTGGGAATGCATGTGTGTCGTAATATTCTTTGAGTCCCAGAAGAAGCGCCTTGTCTGTCAGGTTTAAATTGTATTTTTCTATTACGCTGTTTCCGATGAACTCTATATCCTCCCTTCTTTCCCTTAGCGGCGGTATGTAAATGCTGACAGGCTTTAGCACCCTCAGGAGCCTTTCAGAAAATCTTCCTTCCTTTGTCTCTTCGAAGATATTCTTTTTTGAAGTTATTAAAAACCTGATATCGAAAAAGGCAGGACTGGTCTCTCCTATTTTGTAGAATTCGTCTCTGCAAAAGATCTCAGAAAGCTTGTCCTGTAAGTTTAGGGGAACCCTGTCTATATCTTTAAGTAAAATCGTTCCTCCGTTTGCCATCTCTAATGCTCCTTTGTGCTTTTCTATTCCCAGAAAGCCTCCTTTTGCTCCAAAGAGCTCTATCTCGAGCGTTTCGCTGTCCAGCGTACCGCAGTGAATGGAAAGGAAAGGCTTTGTCTTTCTGGGATTGTCAGGATGATGATGAAGGGCAATAGCGAGCAGCCGCTTGCCAACGCTTGTTTCACCATAAATGAAAATATTCTTTTCTTCGCGATTTGCAACATATGCCTTTTCAAGTGAGTTTTTCAGTGGCTCTGATTTTGTCAGGAAACTGATCCCAGAAGAGTGGTAGTTTTCTGCGCTCGCTATGAATCTCTCTGAAAACTGTTCGACTCTAAATTCCTTGCATACATCCTCGAACCTTTCTACAATGTCTGCAAGTAGCTCTTCTATCTCATTTTCAGGGATTTTAAAGAATCGCTTGCTCAGTTCTCTGAACTTCTCCTGTGCTTCAACTACTGATGGGAAGAGGATTGACCTTGCTGCAGACTCGCTTACATCCATCAGCTGTAACAACTGAAATGATTTGTGTGCAACAGAAAACCTCGAAGGATGTTCGGAGTAATCTTTTCTCTGTCCATCGTGCGTGAAGATTGTGGTCATAAGGCTTATGGTATCCTTGTAAACCTTTGGTGCTGAAATGTTCTTGTCTAATTGTTCTACAAGATTGGTCCTGAATAATTTTTCCTCTATGAATATTTTGTGTTCAATAGGCACTCTCAGCAAGAGGTCGCATATCTGTTTGTGTTTAGGGTGCTGCATAAACATCAATAGAATTCCGATAGAAGACATTATGGCAGCAAAAAATGCTTCCTCCTCTTCTGCTATGTCAGCCTTTTCATTTATTAATGTGGCAGCCTCTCCTGCCAAAACCGAATAGCACCATAAAAGCAGGTAGTCCTCAGCAAGGAAATAGTCTTGCTGGAGTATATGATTTTCGACTCCTTCTGCGCCAATGAGTGATATTGCCTGTGATATTGATGTTATCTCTGCCCTTGTAGCAACTGAATTAACATTCTGCAGTAGAGAAAAATATAATCCAGGGTCGTATTTTATCAATCTGGAAACTTTTTGTAACGGTTCTTTTTCATTATTTACAATGGAGTGAAGAGAGGTGATTGTATGTTCAAACACGGGTAGATTCATCTTAATGCTATAATAATAAATCTATGTATAAAGAGCAAGACTTTGATGTAATTGTCATAGGTGCTGGCCATGCCGGGTGTGAGGCATCCCTTGCCTCTGCCCGTCTTGGATGGAAGACCTGTATCTTCACAATCAATATTGACACTATTGCTCAGCTTTCATGCAATCCAGCCATTGGAGGCCTTGCAAAGGGCCATCTTGTTCGCGAAATCGATGCCCTCGGCGGAGAGATGGCAAAAGTTACAGACATGTCAGGAATCCAGTTCAGGATGCTGAACCTTTCAAAGGGGCCTGCAGTCTGGTCTTTAAGGGCTCAGGCAGACAGAGTTCTCTACAGGAATAACATGAGATGCTCCATCGAAAGGCAGGAAGGTCTTGCTATAAAGCAGGGAATGATTGAAAAGATAATTGTTGAAGACGGAAAGATTAAGGGTGTCATTACATCCCTCGGTGTTTTTTACGGGGCAAGGGCTGTGATTATTACAACAGGCACATTTTTAAAGGGTCTCATGCATATAGGTCTTGACAGTTT
Source organism: Nitrospirota bacterium (assembly GCA_021791055.1). GTDB lineage: Bacteria > Nitrospirota > Thermodesulfovibrionia > Thermodesulfovibrionales > Dissulfurispiraceae > Dissulfurispira. Next base: position 7,939 of record JAJYXI010000010.1, read on the forward strand.
TCAGGCAGGCAGGGCTGGAGAGTTTCCATCGATAGGATTGTCAGACTCCTTAAAGAGTTTGGGGCTTAGGATGGGAAGACTGAAAACAGGCACACCTCCAAGGCTTGATGCAAGGACTATTGATTTTTCAAAGATCACACCTCAGCAGGGTGATGACCCGCCCCAGCCGTTTTCTTACTCAACTGAAAAGATAATAAATCCTCAACTGCCATGTTACATAACATACACAAATAAAAAGACCCACGAGATAATACTCGAAAGTCTTGACAGGTCGCCCCTTTACAGCGGGAAGATAAAGGGTATTGGCCCGAGGTATTGCCCTTCCATAGAGGATAAGGTCGTGAGGTTTTCTGAAAAGGAAAGACATCAGATATTTTTAGAGCCTGAGGGGCTTGAAACCACAGAATATTATGCCAATGGTATATCTACAAGCCTTCCGTACGATATTCAGGTCAATCTTGTAAAGAGTATTGAAGGGCTTGAGAATGCAGAGATTATGAGACCGGCATATGCCATCGAATATGACTTTGTATATCCAACTCAGCTCAGGCATAGTCTTGAAGTCAAAGGAATAGACGGACTATTTCTCGCAGGCCAGATAAACGGCACATCAGGCTATGAAGAGGCTGCTGCACAGGGTCTAATGGCAGGCATTAATGCTGCGATGAAACTCAAAGGCAAGGAGCCCCTTATACTTGGAAGGGATGAGGCGTATATAGGCGTGCTGATAGATGACCTCGTAACAAAAGGAACAAGTGAGCCGTATAGGATGTTTACTTCAAGGGCAGAATACAGGCTTCTATTAAGGCATGATAATGCGGATTTTAGACTGATGGATAAGGGATACAACATTGGTCTTGTTACAGAGGAAGATTATGGGAGATTCGGAGAGAAAAAGAGATCGATGTTTGAAGAGATTGAAAGGCTTAAAAAGATAAGAGTTAAGCCCTCGGGAGATATAAATAATGCACTTTCGTCGCTTGGGACATCAGCAATAAGCGAGGATACGACTCTGGACAAGCTCTTAAAAAGACCTGAGATTCGATATGACTTTATAAAAGAGCTTTTTCCGTCACCGTATGCTTTAGTGCCTGAGATAGAAAGCCTTGTGGAAACTCATGTTAAATACGATGGTTATATCCTGAAACAGATTGAGATGGCAGAGAGATTGAAAAAACTTGAATCTAAGAAAATACCAGCAGGCTTTGATTACAAGACTATTTCAGGATTATCAAAGGAAATAGTAGAGAAGTTATCCGAAATCCAGCCGGAAACAATCGGGCAGGCGAGCAGAATACCTGGAATCACGCCTGCTGCAATATCAATAATAGTGGTTGCGGTCGAGAGACATTGGAAAAAGTCGAGAAGCTTCTGATAAACGGATTGCTTGAATTAGGAATCGAGCCCTCCGAGTCAATTACGGATAGCTTTTATAGATATTTGCATGAGCTTAAAAAATGGAATCGTGCCTACAATCTTACTTCCTTAAAGAGCGATGAAGATATAATCACCAAGCATTTCTTTGATTCCCTTCTGTATCTTAAGGCTATACCAGAAGGGCAATGGAGTATTTGCGACATAGGAAGCGGTGCCGGTTTTCCGGGGATGCCGATGGCTATTGTTAAACCTGAGCTTGGCATTGCCCTAATTGAGCCCTCAAGAAAAAAAACGGCATTTTTGAGGCACATGAAAAGAGCCCTTTCGCTTAATAATACTGAGGTAATAGAGTCAAGAGTGGAGGATGTGCGTGATAAGCTGTTTGATATTGCTGTAACAAGGGCCCTTTTCAGTATTAAGGATTTGATAAAAAAGGCAGGACATGTTTTGAAAAAAGAAGGCTTCTTTGTATTAAATAAAGGGCCAAAGCTTGAGGATGAAATTAGTCGTCTTCCTGACAATGTTAAATTCGAGGTTATTACAATCACTTTGCCATGCACCTCTTTACAAAGGAATCTAATAAAAGTTAAAATAATGGATACAGTTTTGCTAACTTCTTGAAAAGTAAGGCTTATTGCTCATAGAGATCAAGGTAGTGTCAAGATTTATGTGTAAATTCTTTTAAGGGTTTTCTTCCCCATGTATCATTCAAGTGGCTCATAACAGCATAGACTATCCTTTCAATGCTTTCAGTGTTATTGAAGCAACTCATCGG
>JAJYXI010000003.1 GCA_021791055.1 Nitrospirota bacterium
CTTCAAATCTCATCTTCCGCACCTCCTGCAGTATTTTTGTCCTTTTCATGGATAGCCCTCCTTGCTATCCAATCTTAACCGGACAGTTTATGTGCTACAGATGCGGACAGTTTATGTGTTCTCTACAGAGGCAAATTTATTTCTTGACAAGAAATAGCATATATGTTAATAATTGAGTTGGTAAAAATTACCCCCAATTTTTGGCACAAATTTGGAAGGAGGTGACTTAAAGAATGAAGAAGGTATTAGCTCTTATACTTTCCCTTATGCTTTTGGTAGCATTTACCTTTGCAATCGGATGCAAGAAGGCTGAAGAGCAGAAGCCGGCAGAGGCGCCAGCTCCTGCACCAGCTCCTGCACCAGCTCCTGAGCCGGCACCAGCACCAGCTCCTGAGAAGCCAGCAGAAGCTCCAAAGAAGTAGTGCTTATAAAAACACCATGAGGGTAATCAAACCCTCATGGTGTTGCTTTTTTAGGGCAAAAACTGTTATATTTTAATATCTTTTTATATTTAACTCAAAGAGTGGGTCTTCCCACTCTTTTGTTTTAGTGGAACAATGGAGACAATCACAACAAAACAAAAAATTCATGGACTCGCCTCACAGGTGGCCGAAGACGAGGGGCTGGAACTTGTCAGCGTTGATGTTTTGGGCAGCGGCAAGAGAACTATCCTAAAGGTAGTGGTTGACAAGGAAGGCGGGGTAACCATCGGAGACTGTGAAAAGATGAGCAGAAGCCTTGAGGCGCTGTTAGATGTGGAAGATCCTATAAGGGGGTCTTATGTGCTGGAGGTATCATCTCCAGGGCTTGACAGGCCGCTTGTAACACAGACCGATTTTGAAAAAAACTTAGAAAAGCTTGCAAGGATTATCACGACAGAGAAAATAGACAACCAGACATTCTTCATAGGCAGGATTATCGATGTGGGAGAAGGCTGGATAAGGCTCAAGCTTGGCAAAAAAGGCGCCAAAGAAAAAGAAAGTAAGGATATTTTTATCCCTATGGATAAAATTTCTAAGGCAAAACTCGAAATAGAGTTTTAAGAGAGAGGTATCAGCTATGTCAAAAGAACTATGTTTTGTAATAGACCAGATCAGCAGGGAAAAAGGCATATCCCGCGATGCATTGTTAAAAGTGCTGGAGGCCGCCCTACTTTCTGCAGTCCGCAAAAAATTCGGAGGCAGAACTAACATAGATCTGCGCATAGATCCCAAAACATGCAATATTCAGGTGTTTGAGCAGAAACAGGTTGTCGAAAAGGTCATAAACAAAGACGAAGAGATCGCATTAGACAAAGCGAAAGAGATATTCCCTGAAAAAACAGTCGGTGACACGGTCGAAATACCGATACCTTTGCAAGACTTTGGCAGAATAGCGGCACAGACAGCAAAACAGGTCATATTCCAGAAGGTAAAAGAGGCTGAGAGGGACATCATCTACGAGGAATATAAAGACAAGGCAGGACAGATAATCAGCGGGACTGTATTGAGAAAAGAAAAGGGAAATTACTACATCAGCCTTGCAAAGACAGAGGCATGCCTGCCCCAGAGGGAAACATTGCCCAATGAAACATTGAAGAGGGGCGATATTGTGAAGGCATATCTGTCCGAGGTAAAGCTCACATCAAAAGGACCTGTCATAATACTTTCAAGGACAGACCCCAACTTCGTTGTCGCCCTTTTCAAGATGGAAGTTCCGGAGATACACGACGGCGTAGTCATCGTAAAAGGAATCGCAAGAGAGCCAGGCGAGAGGACAAAAATAGCAGTCTACTCTACAGACTCCTCCATAGATGCAGTGGGAGCATGCGTCGGCATGAAAGGCACAAGGGTTCAGTCCATTGTCAGAGAGCTCAGGGGAGAGAGGATTGACATTATACCGTGGAGCGAAGACCCGCGTATATTTGTCGCAAGGGCGCTCACACCGGCAACTGTTGACAGGGTCGGTATAAACGAAGAAGAAAAGACAAAGACTGCAATGGTAATAGCAGACGACCAGCAGTTATCCCTTGCAATAGGAAAGCGCGGACAGAACATAAAACTCGCAACAAAGCTCACCGGCTGGGAAATAGAAATACTGAGCGAATCGGAATATTCAAAAATCAAGATGGAAGAGGCAGACAAATCCCTTGATGAGGCGCTGAAGAGAGAGTCAGAGAAATCTGATAAAGATGAGCAGTAATGATTTATCATCCCCTGTCCAGTACATAAAGGGAGTCGGTCCTCAGAGGGCAAGATTGCTTGCCCGTCTTGGAATAAAGACTGTCAGGGACGCCCTTTTTTATCTGCCTTACAGATACGAGGACAGAAGCTCCATAAAAAAAATAGTCCATTTAAGACCCGAAGGGCTACACACTGTTACAGGCAAAGTTTTAAAGGCAGATGTAATCACCCCAAATCCAAAAAGGCAGAAATTCAAGATATTCGAAGTTGTCGTATCAGACGGAAGCGGTATTCTTAAAGCAAAGTGGTTTAATCAGACATATCTCAAAAAGCTATTCAGTACGGGACAGCAGGTTGTATTGTACGGTATGGTGAAATACAATTACCGGGGAACCGGTTTCGAAATCATCAATCCCGAATATGAGATACTCGACGAAAACGAAAATGAAGAAGCCAATCCTTCAGCCTCTGGCATACACACCGGCAGGATAGTTCCTATTTATCGTTCAACAGAAGGACTGAGTCAGAGACAATTAAGAAATATTATATATTCTGTTGTTGGCAGCTCGGCAATACATGTATCAGACCCTATGCCTTTAGAGATCATCAAGCCCTATAATCTGCCTGACCTGCAGGAAAGCTTATCTAATATCCATTTTCCTTCTGCATCATCCGCCTCAGGCGGATTGGAAGATTTAAACAGGGGGACAAGCCCTTATCACCAGAGGTTAGCGTTTGATGAACTCTTTACACTCCAGATCGGGCTCGCTGTCATCAAAAAAGGAGAGGTGCTCGAAAAGGGCATTGCATTTTCACCAGACGAAAGGCTTATAAACAGACTGCTTGATAAGCTGCCATTTAAACTTACCGGGGCTCAGGAAAAGGTATTCAGAGACATACTGAAAGATATGCGGTCGCCTGTCCCTATGAACAGGCTCATACAGGGAGATGTCGGCTCAGGAAAGACTGTAGTTGCATTAATGTCCATGCTTGCTGCTGTTGAATGCGGTTATCAGGCAGCGCTCATGGCTCCGACAGAAATTCTTGCAGAACAGCATTATATCAATATCCACAGGCTTGTAGAAGACTTAGGATTAAAAATACATCTGCTCACCGGAAGCAAGAGAAACAAAGAGATCGAAGTCATCGCATCAGGGGATGCGGATATTGTTATTGGAACCCATGCTTTGATTCAGGAAGGAGTGTCATTTAAGAAATTGGGGCTTATTGTCATAGATGAGCAGCACAGATTCGGCGTAATGCAAAGGGCAATATTAAGAAAAAAGGGGATCAACCCCGATACATTGATAATGACGGCAACTCCGATTCCGAGGACCCTCGCCCTGACCCTTTACGGAGACCTTGATTATTCTGTAATTGACGAGCTTCCGCCAAACAGAAGTCCTATCATAACAAAGCTCTTTTCCGAAAAAAACAAAAATCATATTTACACCCTGATAGAAGAAGAGACAAAAAAAGGAAGGCAGGTATATGTTGTTTATCCTTTGATTGAGGAGTCTGAAAAAACAGATTTAAGGTCTGCGATTACAGGCGCAGAAGGGCTGCAGAAGATATTCCCTCATCTCAGAGCGGGCCTGATACATGGAAGGATGAAGCCGGTTGAGAGGGAAGATGTAATGAAAGAATTCAAAAACGGCAATATACATATACTTGTATCCACAACAGTGATAGAGGTCGGCGTTGATGTGCCGAATGCAACATTAATGGTTATAATACATGCAGAGAGGTTCGGCCTCGCACAATTACATCAATTGAGAGGGCGGGTCGGGAGAGGAAGCAATCAATCATACTGCATCCTTCTTAATTACGGTGGGAGCGAAGATTCAAGAAAGAGACTGGAAGTAATGGTTGAGACAACAGACGGTTTCAGGATAGCTGAAGAGGACTTGAATATCAGAGGCCCAGGAGAATTTTTCGGCACAAGGCAGTCAGGCATGCCTGATTTAAAGGTTGCAAATCTCTTAAGAGATGCTAAAATACTTGAAATGGCCCGCAAGGAGGCATTCTCTTTGATCGAGAGAGATTCGTCACTTGCAGGCTATCCGCAGATCAGGAAATCCATCGAAGATTTATGGGGTAAAAGGCTTGAGCTATTTAAGACAGCATAAAGACAAGTGAAAGGCAGAAGGCTAATGGCAAGAAGCTTAAGCCTTTCGCCGTTAGCCGTTAGCCTTTAGCCCGAATATGGAGGTTTTATGTTCAGCAGGATAAAAAAAGATTTTGACGAGGCTATTGAAAAGATTAAATGGTTTTCATCGCTGCTTTCAGAGAGGGTAAGAATTGAGATTACTATCTTTAAATTACTATACAAATCAGAGGAACTAAAAAAACGCAGGGATGAATTAATGAGAAAGATCGGTGAAGAGGTTTATGAGATGAGGGGAAAAGAGAAAAATATTTATGCCAATCAAGAAGTAATGAATGCGATTAAGGAACTCGAAACCCTTGAGCCTGAGATAAGAGAAACGATAGAAAGGGCATCGGAGATTAGCAAGATAGTTGCATAACAATGTTAAACTATTTGAACAATATTGAACTATTTGAACTGCTCTCTTTTTTCCTCGGCCTCATTGTCGGCTCATTTCTCAATGTCTGCATATACAGATTGCCGAGAAACATCTCAATAATAAGACCGTCATCGTCATGTCCTGCCTGCAACACGCCTATCAAGCCATGGGATAATATTCCGGTTTTGAGCTATATTTTTCTGAGGGGCAAATGCAGGAAGTGCGGCAAAAGGATTTCGATCCGTTATCCTCTGGTTGAGCTGCTCAACGGGATTTTTTATCTCGCTGTTTTTCAGTTTTTCGGATTCGGATTCCATCTCCCTTTTCTCTTTGCCTTCGCGTCGGCGATGATCGTGATAACTCTTATTGACCTCGATTTCCAGATAATACACGATGCGATAACTCTTCCCGGAATTGTTATCGGGCTTATTGGCGCATCTTTTTTATTGCCTGATCCGTTCTTGAACGGCTTGAACGAATTGAACAATTTAAATAAATTGGGAGTAAACACGGTTCAAACCGTTCAAAATGTTCAAATCGTTGGCTTTAAAAACTCTATCGCAGGATTATTTCTTGGTGGCGGACTTTTTTACCTCATTGCCATTTTAAGCAGGGGTGGAATGGGAGGCGGCGATATCAAATTAATGGCAATGGTGGGCGCATTCATGGGCTGGAAGGCTATTTTTCTAACCACCTTTATAGGAAGCCTTGTCGGCTCTGTAGTTGGAATATTTCTCATGGTCTTTAAGGGAAAGGGAAGAAAAACAAAGATACCATTCGGTCCTTTTCTTGCGCTCGGCTCAATCATTACCTTGTTCTTCGGCGGTGAAATACTGAGGTGGTATTTTCGGATGTAAATAGGTTAAAATAACAAGTCCGCAGTAAAAAGTTCAAATCGTACATTTGCAAAGCTTTTTACCGTATGCATACCTGCTGTTAAATGCATTAATTAGACAACTAAAGTGAGGTTTTATGAAGAGAGAGGATTTAAGAAACATAGCAATTATCGCCCATGTTGACCATGGCAAGACAACCCTTGTTGACGGGATGCTGAAACAGGCAGGCATATTCCGCTCAAATCAGCAAGTTCAGGAAAGGGTTATGGATAACATTGACCTTGAACGGGAACGTGGAATTACCATAATGGCAAAGAATACTGCTGTTGAATACAATGGTGTAAAAATAAATATAGTCGACACTCCGGGACATGCTGACTTCGGCGGTGAAGTAGAAAGGACACTCAAGATGGTGGATGGAGTGCTGCTTTTAGTTGACGCTTCGGAAGGCCCATTGCCACAGACAAGGTTTGTCCTCAAAAAAGCGCTCGATCTAAAATTACTGCCGATTTTAGTAATCAATAAGATAGACAGACCTGATGCAAGGATTCAGGGAGTTTTAAATGAGGTCTATGATTTATTTATCGACCTCGATGCATCCGAGGAACAATTAGAATTCCCCATTGTTTATACAAATGCCAAAAAGGGAATTGCAAAGCTTAATATTGATGAGGAGTCGGAAACCCTCCAGCCCCTCTTTGACCTCATACTCAAAACAATCCCGGCACCTGAAGGCAACAATGATGGAGTCCTGCAGCTACTTGTTACGAATATAGACTATAACGATTATGTAGGCAGGCTCGCCATAGGAAGGATATTCTCAGGGACAGTGAAGGTTGGAGACCCGGTGGCTATGATAAATGGTAACGGAGATGCAGTAAAAACAAAGATAACCTCCATTTATGGATTTCAGGGGCTTGAAAGGGCAGAGGCAAAAGAGGCATCTGTGGGCGATATTATCGCCCTTGCAGGCATAGAGGGCATAAACATAGGAGATACAATCACAGATATAGAGAGGCCGATGCCTTTGCCAAGGATAAAGGTTGATGAGCCGACAATATCTATGGTCTTTTCTGTCAACACATCTACGTTTGCAGGAAAGGAAGGCAAATTCGTAACATCGAGGAATTTAAGGGAAAGGCTTGAAAAGGAACTCCTATATAATGTCTCGATAAAGGTCGATTTTGGAAATACAGATTCATTCAGGGTAATGGGACGCGGAGAGCTTCAGCTTGCAATCCTAATAGAAATGATGAGAAGAGAGGGATACGAGCTCTCTGTATCGATGCCTGAGACCATAACAAAAGAAATTAATGGAGCACTGCATGAACCGATGGAACTCCTTGTTATAGATGTGCCTGAAGAATTTGTCGGTGTAGTAACACAACAGGTAGGCATGAGAAAGGGCAAAATGCAGAAGATGCAGAATAACGGACACGGGAGGGTAAGGCTTGAATTCAGGATTCCATCAAGGGGATTAATCGGCTTCAGGTCGCAGTTTCTGACGGATACTAAGGGCACAGGACTTTTAAACCATCTGTTTGACGGGTATGAGCCGTGGCACGGCCAGATGTCAAAAAGACAGACAGGAGCCCTCGTAGCAGACAGACCCGGGAAATCGACCACATATGCGCTCTTTCATTTACAGCCGAGGGGTACGCTCTTTATTAAAGAAGGAACTTCTGTCTATGAAGGGATGATTATCGGAGAGAATTCAAGAGACAATGATCTGGATGTAAATGTCACAAAAGAGAAAAAACTCACAAATATGCGCGCTTCAAGCGCTGATGATACAATACAATTGATACCGCCAAAGATATTGAATCTCGAACATGCATTAGAGTTCATTAAGGAAGACGAGCTTGTAGAGGTAACGCCTCAGTCCATAAGGCTCAGGAAAAAGGTATTAGAGGCAAACAAGAGGCCAAAGGCAAAAGATTAAAACTGTTCGATACAAAAATGAGCAAAGTCAAAATAATCGTATTGCTCCTCATCTCTGCAATTTTTCTGAGCATCGCTTACTATTTCATTTTCCCCGATATCTCGGAGCTCAAAAAAGAAAACCCTAAAAAGACCTCGTTCATGGAGTATCGCGAAAAGGAATGGAAGGAAAAGGGCAAGAAAATAAAAACCAGGCAGGTATGGGTTCCCATTTCACAAATATCACCTTATCTGGTAAAAGCAGTCCTCATCGCAGAGGACGACAAGTTCTGGCATCACGAAGGTTTTGATTTTGAGGCAATGCAAAAGGCAATCGAAAAAGACATCAAAGAAAAGAAATTCAAATTCGGCGGAAGCACCATAAGCCAGCAGCTTGCAAAAAACCTTTATCTGACGCCGTCAAAAAATCCCATAAGAAAAATCAAAGAGGCAATCCTTACATGGAGAGTAGAGAGCAATCTGTCAAAAAAGAGGATACTCGAATTATATCTCAATGTAGCTGAATGGGGCGAAGGAATATTCGGCATTGAGGCGGCAACACGCCATTACTATGGCAAGCCAGCATCGGCATTGATTCCAGAGGAGGCTGCAAGGCTTGCATCAGTGCTTCCAAATCCGAGGAAATACAATCCCCTCGGCACATCAAAATATGTTGAGAACCGATCGAAAATCATCTATGCTATCATGGTGAAAAGGGGCATCGTGATACCGGCATATGAAGAGGTGATGGAAACTTCCAATGCGCAAGGGAAACCGGCGCAAGACAATCCTCCATCACCCGAAGATATGAAAAGCGATTCTCAGAAAGATATGGTCACAAATCCTGTATCTGTAAGTCCTCCGTAAGCAAAATTTATCCACTCCCTTTTTCGGCAGGGATGTCCAGCATCTTTGCCAGATAAATCTCTCCCATAGCCTTCAAGACCTTGCTGACATAGTTCGGGTCTCCGCCAACATAATCCATCAATGCCTTCGTGAGATTATTAGACCTCGACAGATATTTCTTCAATATATGCACGCCGGATGCTATATTCTTTGGCATCAGGTATAAATCCCTTTTGCTGCGGATTATCCCATTCTCCTTTAAATCGTTCAGCCAGACCGAAGGCAATATCCCCATAAGCCCGATGGCGCCCTTGCTGCTCTTTGCATTGGGATTAAAATTTGATTCCACCGCACATATAGCCAATATCAGATCCGTGTGAGGATGCTTCACAGCCTCGTCATATATTGCAGAAAGCACCTGTTCAGGCATCTCTGAGTTGGCCTTCATCCAATTCATAACAACGAGTTTTACTTTATCTACACCTTCATCTTCTACGGCATTTGCCGGTTTAGAGAAGTCTGTTAGTGCATACACCGCAACATATCCGGCTGCAATACAAAAACATAATGCTACAAACTTTGCCCAAAATACCCACTTGTATTCCACAATCACATAACCTTTCAATCTGCTTTTTAACATACGACACCTCCTGTGATCCACCGACTCGCCACCAAAGAGGAATTTAAATCGAAAGCAAAATACAATGTTTCATTCTGCTTTTAAAGGGGATTGGCCTTTTTAAACATTAATGTCTTGCATAGGTCATTTCAAGGCCTATGAACTCGTCAAATTCTTCCTTGAAAGCAGCAGCCACATCATCTGAGGATACGAGTCCCACCAACTTCCCGTTTTCAGTAACCGGAAGTCTCCTTATCTTAGCCTTATGCATTATTCTCATGGCAGAATCAAAATCAGCATCAGCATTGATTGTTATGGGATCCTGAGTCATAATGTCACAAACACATGTTGTTTTCGGATCCCTGGCATCTGCAGCCACTGCCATGGCTATATCCCTGTCCGTCAATATCCCTTTCAGTTTCCAGCCCTCATCCGTTATGAGAACCGAGCCGATATTATGCTCCTTCATCTTCATAGCTGCATCATGGACAGAGGATGTGGGCAGGATTGTAACTAACTCCTTCTGCATTAACTGCCTTATCATCATATTGCCCTCCTTTCAGGCCAATCCCCTTTAAGCACAAACAAAAAGACCGAGTTAACCGAATATCCTCCTTCGGCAACCCGGCCATCTTCTGCTTTGAAGACCCGCCGCTTTCCGCCCCCTCTTCACAGAGGGTTTGGCTTTATCGAAGAGTACTTAATTATTAAGTATCACTAAATATTCCACAAGTCAAGCAAAAAATTATTTCGGATGGTAGTGTCAAGATTTATGTGTAAATTCTTTTAAGGGTTTTCTTCCCCATGTATCATTCAAGTGGCTCATAACAGCATAGACTATCCTTTCAATGCTTTCAGTGTTATTGAAGCAACTCAT
>JAJYXI010000033.1 GCA_021791055.1 Nitrospirota bacterium
TGTTAATGTTACTTCTGTTAATTCTTTCATAGGGTGTATCCTCCTTAAAATTGATTTGCCGATCAATGGAGAATACACCCTTCTTTTTATTAATCAAAATTTACACAGAGAATTTTACGCTACCCAAGATTGTCAAGGATTGAGCATATTTGAGCATTCTGGTATTATTAAATCCATGAAGAAAAAAGTGGTCTGTGCAGGGACATTCGATCATCTGCACAAAGGACATATAAATTTTCTGAAACAGGCAAAGGCGCTCGGAGATGAGCTTATCGTGATTGTCGCACGGGATGATACCGTGAAAAGAATTAAGGGCTTTCTGCCAACCCACGATGAGAGGCTCAGAAGGAATAGTGTTGAGGACACAGGCATCCCTGATATTGTTGTTTTAGGCAATCTCGACACTGACCTTTTTCAGATACTGGAAGTGCTTGAGCCGGATATTATAGCCCTCGGATATGACCAGCGGGTGTCTGAAGAGGAAATCTTAAAACGATTCCCAACATGCAAGATAGTAAGGCTTTCACCGTTCCATCCCGAAAAATACAAATCATCGTATTATAGAAATAACCATAATCCATAGCCAAACATTCTGAAGTATGCCTCACATCCCTATGATTACGGATGATGGACAAATAAAATGGGGACTCCGTATGGAGTCCCCTTCCTTTCTTATAAATGTTGGTGAAAAAATTAAAGTTTGAAAGGATTTGCAAAAAGAACGATAAGAACGACAACAAGGGCATAAATAGCAAGAGACTCGATCATTGCAAGACCGATGATAAGGGTTGTGGTAATCTTACCTGATGCCCCTGGGTTTCTTGCTACGCCTTCTGTTGCACCCCTCAAGCCGATACCCTGACCTATTCCGGTTCCTAAAGCGGCAAGGCCGATTGCAAGACCAGAACCGAGAACAGCCATTCCATAGTAGCTGAGTTTTGCAGCACCTGCATCTGCTGCTTTGGTAGCCTCTTCAGCAAAGGCGACCGGTGCAAACATTGCGATTGCAATAAGTACCAGTAAAGTTAGAGAAAACAGTTTCTTCATTTCTCACTCCCTCCTTTCCTTAGAAATATTTTAATGACCCTCTTCTACTGCACCAGCAATATATAAGGTCGCTAATAAAGCAAAAACATATGCCTGTATAATACTTACAAGCACACCAAGACCTAAGATAGCAACGGGCACAATGACCGGCGCCAGAACACCGAGTATAAGCAAAATCATGTGTTTTGCCATCATGTTGCCAAAAAGCCTGACAGAAAGTGTAATAGGTCTTACGAGATGACCGATAAGCTCGATAAAGAACATCATTATCATTAATGGAAGTGCGTATATAGACCTTATTGGCCCTAAAAAGTGGTTTAAGTATTTAACGCCGTGCACCTTTATTCCATAATACTGGTATATAAAAAACACAGGAACTGCTATGGAGGCGGTCATATTTATATTGCTTGTAGGCGCATCAAAACCCGGTATCAATCCCATAAAATTGCAGGTAAGAATATACATGCCGATGGTTCCGATAAGGGGGTAAAACTTTTCTCCCCAGTGATGACCGATATTAGAGTTTGTAAGATTCAGAAACAGATCTGCAAAGACCTCCATAAGATTCTGAAGCCCTGAAGGAACAAGGCTCAATCTGTTCTTCACAGCAAGGGCAGTGCCTATTAAGATACCCATTGCGAGCCATGAATATGAAACATAAGGCGGTATATTAGGTAGTACTGCATGTAAGATTGTAGGTGCTTCCACGGAGAGCCTCCTTTTAGAAAATTAAAAGGTATCTTAATTTAAACCCGCTTAAATGTCAAGGTTTTGGAGGTTTAATTTTTTTATTGATTAATAAACTTTTGTAATTCTTTAAGTCTTCAAGGGGGACTTTCAAAGGGGGGACAATTGTCCCTCCTTTGCATTCATCAGGAGCATTGAACCCTTTGAGAGCCCCAGTTCCTTTGAGACCACATCGCATTTGGACTGAAAAAGGAAGAAGATATGCTGATTCCCCGAGATAATCTCCGGAATATATACGGTCTCAAAATTGCCCTGACCTTTGCTTATTATAAGGCCGGCATTCTTAAACTCTCTATTAAATTCTGGAGATGTGAATCCCAGCATAGTGCCGATGCAGTCAGAGCCGTTGTCAATTACTTCGCAGACATTATTAAGCCCTACTTCTAAGGCATCGTCCATTGTCGAGTCGTTCAATACAGGCTCTCCCTTCACAACAGCCTTGACCTTCTTGCCCATGTCCCTCAAAACCTCTATAAGGAGCCTGTCAAAGACTATCTCGCCTGCATTGTCGAGCAAATAAAGGATTTCTGAATTTTTCTCAACCATATTTCTAAAGGCTTTGTATTCGTCAACCGTGATTGATCTGTGCAATGCCTTTTCGACTGTGCCGATGATGTCAACAGATGTGAATATGCCGAAATCTATCACATTGCCCGCAATGGCAAGCCTCGCAGCAGTCCACAATGGATCAGGACTGTCTTCCACATTTTTTTTAAGCTCAGGATACAGCCCCAGTGCTATCTGGTTGTACTCTGACTTAATCTCCTTGAAAGGGTCTTTGCCGAGCAATTGCCTTATCTTTCTGTGCAAAAAGGTGGTGGAATGAGCCGGAGGCTGAGACATGTCCGTCGCCTTAATCTCATCCATAACGCCTTTAAGCACATCGGCCTGTAGTGTCTCATCCTTTGTGCCAAGCCTGACAGCAATCAACGTCTGCTTTAAAAAACAGGGGAAACAATCTAAATGGACTTTCATATTCAAGTTTTTAGTGTCAGTGTCAGTTTTCAGTGTCCGTTTTTCCCCTGACACTGTCACTATTCACTGACACTTTAGTGCCTTATCTGCAATATCCTTTCTGTAATGCATACCATCGAAATGTATTTTTTTAACAGCTTCATATGCTCTATCCTTCGCTGTCTTTATGTCCTTCCCCAGTGCAGTAACTCCCAGCACCCTTCCGCCGTTTGTGATTATTTCGTTGTTATTAAAGGCAGTGCCTGCATGGAATACAACAACATCATCCATCTTCTTAACATCGTTTAACCCGGAAATAACCTTTCCTTTTTCATACTTCCCAGGGTATCCCTTTGATGAAAGAACAACGCATACAGAGGCCTCATCCTTCCATTCAATATCCATATCAGAAAGCTTCTCGTCTGTTATTGCCATGGAAATATCAACAAGGTCTGTATCGAGCCTTGAGAGTATCGGCTGTGTCTCCGGGTCTCCAAGCCTGCAGTTGAATTCAAGAACATACGGATTGCCGTCATCGATCATTAAACCGGCGTATAGAATCCCTTTATACTTTATTCCCTCGCTTTTAAGCCCTTCAATGGTCGGTCTCATTATGGTATCCATCACCACAGATTCGAGCTCCTTTGTGATAACAGGCGCGGGACTGTATGCACCCATGCCTCCTGTATTCGGACCTTTGTCATCATCAAAAATCCTTTTATGATCCTGAGAGCTTACCATAGGCACAATTGTCTCTCCGTCTGTAAAGACCATAAAGGATGCCTCCTCGCCCTTAAGACATTCCTCAACAATCGCCCTATTTCCTGCATCGCCAAAGGCCCTGTCCTTCATTATAAGCCTTAATGCATCTGTAGCTTCATCCACCGTTGATGCAACAATAACCCCCTTGCCGGCAGCAAGCCCGTCCGCCTTTATGACAATAGGCGCTCCCTTCATCCTCACATAATCCTCTGCATGGAGATAAGATGTAAATACCTTGTATTCAGCAGTCGGGATGCGGTGCCTCTTCATAAACTCCTTTGAAAAGACCTTGCTCGATTCAAGCTGAGCTGCCGCCTTTGTCGGGCCTAATATTCTCCTTCCGTCCTTTTCAAAATAATCAACAATACCCCTTGAAAGCGGGTCTTCAGGACCTACAATTGTGAGGTCAATCCATTCGTATCTCACAAGATCAAGCAGTGCATCAAAGTTTGACAAATCAACATCGATGCACTCGGCTATTTCAGCTATCCCTGCATTGCCGGGTGTGCAATAGACCTTGTCCACATGTCTGGATTGGGAGAGCTTCCATGCAATGGCATGCTCTCTGCCTCCGCTTCCTATAACAAGAACCTTCATTATCCTCTATCCTCCGTTCTTTTTACGAGCCAGTAAACCACCCCTATGACGAGTATAGCTGCGATAAGGTAATATATGGTCTCAGGTCTTTCGTGTTTAAGTGTAGCAATCATTGTCTCTCTTATGATAGTAACAAGCGCGACTCCTATAAAAACGCTGATATGAAACTTTCCGCCCTTGAGATGTGCGATTTCGGTATTCATGAGCTCTATCATCACCCACAATATCAGCATCGAACCGAGGGCAGAGATGATCCCTTGTTCGAGGTTGCCTATAATAAGATTCCTCACATCATAGGCAAACAGCCCGACCACTCCCAGTGTAAGACCTATGAGTGCAAGTATAAGGACAAGATTCATGGACTGGGAAAAACGCTCTGAAAAGCTTATCAGGGCATTCCTCACCCTGTAGGCAGGAGAGTATGTCCTCAACTCTTCCTCTATGTAAGAAGATGTAATTATATCGAGGTTTATATCAAGGATCTTCTCGACAGAAATAAGGAGTCTCGCCCGCTCATCCACATCTTCGATTTGGTTATTAATAACATTGACACAAAAATTCCTTATTATATTCACAGCGCGGTTCATGAAGTGGGCATCCACAAGCTTCTTCACATGGGTCTGCCCGATCCTTATCAGCCCCTCGTAATAGGTATTGTCATAGGTCCCGCCGAAAAGGTTCAGAAACCATTTCTTTTGAGCACCAAAGATATGGGTCCTTCTGCGCTCTTCTGTAAAAAAGGCTGCAGCCTGCTTTGTCTGGAGTATCCACGAATGGAGGGCATCCATTGCCTTATCCACATTTTCAGCCATGAGGTTTTTCAAAGAGTCAAGCCGCTTTTCATCCTCGGCAGTGAAATTGTAATGTAATTTTATTTCTCTAAAAGACCTCATTTTTATGCATTACTCCATCACTCCACTGCTCCATTCTTAGTGTCTGAAATGCCTTGTGCCTGTGATAATCATTGCCATGCCGTATTCATCTGCTGCCTGTATGACTTCCGAATCCTTGACAGAGCCGCCGGGCTGAACAACAGCAGTAACCCCCATTTCATTGAGGACATCTACTCCGTCCCTGAACGGGAAGAAGCCGTCGGATGCTGCAACAGAGCCCTTTATGGGCTCTCCTGCATTCAATGCGCCTATCTTTGCAGCATAGACCCTCTTTGTCTGACCTATACCTATGCCTGCTGTCCTGTCTTTGAATGCATAGACAATGGCATTGGACTTTACATGCTTGCAGACCTTCCATGCAAATGAAAGCGCCTCAAGCTCATCTTTTGTAGGCTGGCGTTTTGTAACAGCCTTCATTGACATAACATCCTCGTCGGAGTAATCCCATCCCTGAAGAAGCATGCCTCCTGCAATCCTCTTCATGTCCCATGAAGAAGCCTTTCTGTTGGAAAGCATGTCAGGAAACTCAAGAAGCCTTACATTCGGTTTTTTGGAGAACACATCAAGCGCCTCTTTCGTGAAAGATGGCGCTATAACCACTTCAAGGAATAACTCCACCATCTCCCTTGCAGCAGCAGCGTCAACCTCTGTGTTGAATGCCACGACACCGCCGAATGCAGAAACAGGGTCTGTTGTCTCTGCTTTTTTATAAGCCTCTGCAGCGGTATCTCCGACACCAGCACCGCACGGATTGTTGTGTTTTATTATTGCACATGCCTTTTTATCAAACTCAAGTGCGAGCATAAGCGCCGAATGCGCATCAAGATAATTATTGAAAGACATCTCTTTTCCCTGAAGCACCTTTGCATCGGGAAGGGAAAGTCCTGCTGTCCTCTCTTTGTATATTGCAGCTTTTTGCTGAGGGTTTTCGCCGTATCTTAAAACAGAAACCCTTTTGAGCGATGTGGTAAAGTATTCGGGGAAAGAAGGCTCCTTCTCTATCACACCTGTTAAATAATCGGCAATGAGAGTGTCGTATCTCGCTGTGTGCGCAAAGACCTTTTTTGCAAGATTAAGTTTTGTATCTTTGCTCAATTCGCCTTTTGAGGACTTCATTTCATCTATTATGTTTCTATAATCATTAGGGTCAACAATAACTGCCACATCCTGAAAATTTTTGGAGGCAGCCCTGAGCATTGTAGGCCCTCCGATGTCTATATTTTCAATTGCATCTTCGAAGGTCACATTGGGCTTTGATACGGTCTCCTCGAAAGGATAAAGATTAACAACAACCATATCTATAGGCTTAATGTCGTGTTTCTGTATATCATCCATATCCTTTGCATTGCTGCGCCTTGCAAGAAGACCGCCGTGTATCTTCGGATGGAGTGTCTTGAGCCTTCCGTCGAGCATCTCCGGGAATCCGGTGTAATCGGAGACCTCCACAACTGCAATGCCTGCATCGCGGAGCGCCTTTGCAGTGCCTCCTGTTGACAGTATCTCAATTCCCATTGCAGACAACTCCTTTGCAAAATCTACAACGCCTCTCTTGTCAGAGACACTGATTAGTGCCCTTTTAACCATTGCATCCTCCTGTTTTATTTAGTTTAGCAATTCTTACGCATTACATGTATAGCAGGTGTGCCGAAAAGCCTTTAGTCCACGCACCTTAAAACCACAACCTCTTTCCCGTCATCTACTACAGTGGCCACTTATTTATTAAGCAAAGCGTATGTAATCTTTCGATAAACTGGCAACCAACACTTACTAAAGGCTTTGAGACATACCTGCTATACATAAAACCGCTCAATTCAGGTTATGATTTCTTTGATGTTACAGCAAAGAACCCAGAATACACAGGCTTTACCCTCACGCTCTTACACTTGGGACATTTCACCTTCTTCGTCTCTTTCTCCTTAATGCTCATAATTAAAGAAAAGGTCTCTCCACACTTACCGCACTTGTAATCATATGCCGGCATGGCAACCTCCTTAATTTAAGATGAGCTATTTTATCACAACACGCCCTTCTCTTTAAGGCTTACATATTTTCCATCACCTATAATCACATGGTCAAGTACACTTATGCCGATAATATCACCTGCACTCTTTAATCTTTCTGTAATGGTAATATCATCCCTGCTCGGTGTCGGGTCGCCGCTGGGATGGTTATGAACAAATATGACAGATGCCGCCGATTCCTTAACCGCCTCTTTAAATGCCTCACGGGGGTGAATAAGGGAATTTGTAAGGGTTCCTTCAGAAACCTTGCACTCCCTTATAAGCCTGTTCTTTGCATCAAGAAGGACACCGATAAAGAATTCTTTTTTGAGGTTTTTAAACCTGGGCGCAAAATACGAAAATATCGAATGGCTTGAGGAAAATACAGGCTTGCCGTCAGAGGATTCGCCCATCAGTCTCTTGCCCAGTTCAAAGGCTGCCTTAATCTGGGCAATCTTTGCTGTCCCGAGGCCTTTCATGGAGGAAAGCTCGGAAATTGATGCAGCATCTATATTCCTCAAGGTTTTGAAGGCATCGAGGAGCGCCATTGAGAGGCCCAAGACTCCTTTTTCTCCGCTGCCTGTTCTGAGGATTATTGCAAGAAGTTGTGCATCGGAAAGGCTCTCTGCACCATATTTAATGAGCCTCTCCCTCGGCCTCTCATTTTCTGGCCAGTGTTTTACTTTCTGCTCAGGCATTACCCCTCTCCCATTGTTTTCAATGAAGGAGTATATAATAACATTTTTGGGGCTTTTACACCCATCGGGCTTAGCATTAGACTGTAGTCAATTTATAGACCTTTAAGCTGCTTATGCGTGTTATGGAATCAAAATCCTTATCGTTATGCAAAAGTAATAAATCGTTTTCTATTGCAATCTGGGCTATCAACAAATCAACCGTAGACCTCAAAGTAATCCCCTTCTTCCTGCACTTTCTGTAAAGCTCTGCAGCAGCAATATAAGAATCATGGCTTTTTAGGGAATATATAGGGAAGGACAAAAGTGACTTTTTAACCGCATTATACTCTTTGTCATCTCTTATGCCCTGAAGGATTTCGGTCAGGACAATATCGGCAATGGCTACATCTTCGTCATTAACTATGATGCGTTCTATTTCCCTGTCAAAAGGCGATCCCGTGTGATTGAGGAATTCGATAAAAGCGCTCGTATCAATGAGTACCAAATCTCTTCCTTCTTAATTCAGAAAGATTCCCTTGCCATAATCCCTTGCGCCTTATGGAAAGGAGCTTTTTTCTTCTCAAATGATTTATAAGCTCTCTCAGGGCAAGGTCAATGACCTCCTTCTTTGTCTTGAGGGAAGTCAGCTTTTTTGCCTCTTCTATGACTTCATCGTCAAGGACTATGTTTGTTCTCGTCTGCATAGCATGCCACCTCCATACACATAAAATATATCATATAATGTGTATTGCTTTCAAGAAATTCTTTTGGGCTGACATCAGTATTAGGCATATGCGATAAAGGAATTATGACCGGAACACCGATCAGTTCCCCATGCGTCGTCTGGATGCATTGGTTAAGCCATCTTCTATCGTATGTATAGTTCGCAAATGTCTTCAAGCGATCCTATCCGGACAATGATATAGTCCTTTGCAGATGTACCATCATGGGGATGCCAAATGAATCTATACTCCATCTGATATGCAAAACGAAAATCCTTACACATTACAGGATCAAGGTACTGATTTCTGTAGGGCTCACGCGGGTCAAAGTATTCAACAGGATTATGGTGGAAGTACCAGTTGGATAGGAGGTGTCTTGTTGAAGCTTCCAGCCTTGCCGCGAATTGGTCTGGGTCTTTAATGATTACGCAAGAATCGTAACCAAATTCTTCGAATATCTGTGGTTCAAAATCAGTCGACATGCAAAGGGTATAGTAATCCATGGGGATAGAGTACATTTCATGAAAATCACCGATGATCGGGATTTCTTTTCCTTCTTTTGTTGTGATCCGCGTGTGTTGTCTCGGAAGATATCGGTGAATGTTTAACTCATCATCCGTTCTAGGGTCTGATAGTGGTCCATCCTTATATACAGAAGCGGGACTTATCCTTATCTCACCGCTTTCAAGAAAGGATTTCATAAAATGAGAATTGCCATATCTGAAAAGGATGTCACAGGAATTTGGGCCGCCGGGGCGTATGGGTGCAGTGAAGTTCCCTCTCGGGCATGGAAGCAGCAAGGGTAAAGGGCGATTTCTTAAAAAGAATTCATATCGCGTTTGATGCTCCTTCCGGTACCAATACCAAGAACTCAGAAAGCTATTAATTGGTATAACATGACGCTCTGGCCGCACCAAAATGCAGAAGTTCCTATGGAGGTCTCGGTATCTTTCATTCAGTTTGTCATCGGCAACGTTCTTTAGATAACGATATATTTTATATTGAAATTCCCAGAATTCGGGCTCATAGTCATGTTCATTTTGGTTCCAAGACTTGAGTGCTCCGGGCGTTGGCAGTTGCTTAGGGAGTTCCAATGACTGAATCTTCTGCATCATATCTCCATAGGTTTAACGTCCGAACTGTGCTGCGCAGTGAACCGGGGTCTGCATGAGTAATTCATTATACAATTTACTTTACCCTGGGTAGTGTAAACTTTCTTGTGTGAAAATGAAATAGGGTAAAAAAGGGCGCACCTCCTATAATATTTTGTTACGCCAATAACAAAAAAACAAAGGAGGAGCACCCAATGGAAATTAAGATTAGCGTAC
>JAJYXI010000011.1 GCA_021791055.1 Nitrospirota bacterium
TCTCATCTAAATGCCTCCATATGGAATTAAGATGAGATATTTTAACAGGATTTGCGGTAAAAGGAAAACAGAAATACTTGCAGAACCTTGATTCTCAAGGCTTAGCGAGTTGTTGAACAGGCTCAAACAAAACAAGGAGGGGGATTGCCCATGGACAATAACTTAATGTTGATTCTGATCGCTGTTGCTGTTGGTATTGTATCCGGTCTGGTCTTCTCTATGATTTACAAGAACACCCTTAAATCTCAGAAAGAGGCATTCGAAAAAGAACAGAGACATCTACTGGAAGACGCAAAGCGGGAAGCAGAGGCTATAAAGAAAGAAGCTGCTATCCATGCCAAGGATATGGCATATCAGGCAAAGGTCGAAGCAGAAAAGGAGATAAGGGAAAGGACAAGGGAACTTAGCCAGCTTGATAAGAGGTTAAGACAGAAAGAAGAGCAGTTAGAAAAGAGATTGGACCAGGCAGAGAGAAGAGAGCACGATATAACCAAAAAAGAGAGGGACTACAATGCAAGGGAGCGTTCATTAGCAGAAAAAGAAAGCCATTACTCCCACATCATTAAGGAACAGACCCTCGTGCTGGAGCGCATATCGGGAATTTCTGTTGAAGAGGCAAAACAGGAGCTATTCAGAAAGGTCGAAGAAAACGCAAGATTTGAGGCCGCGAAGCTCGCAAAGAAAATTGAGGACGAGGCTAAGGAAAATGCAGAGAAAAAGGCAAAAGAAGTTATCAGCTTTGCAATACAACGATATTCGAGCGATTATGTGGCGGATGCCACTGTATCTGCAGTCAGCCTGCCCGGCGATGAGATGAAGGGAAGGATTATCGGCAGGGAGGGAAGGAATATCAGGGCATTTGAGGCAGCCACAGGCGTTGACCTCGTTGTTGACGATACACCCGAACTCGTGACATTATCAGCCCACGACCCTGTAAGGAGAGAGATAGCGAGGATAGCCCTTGAAAGACTTATAACAGACGGAAGGATTCATCCGACAAGGATAGAGGAAGTTGTCGAAAAGGTTAAAAAAGAAGTTGATACAACAATCAGGGAAGAAGGAGAAAAAGCAGTATTTGACCTCGGCATCTCAGGCATGCATCCAGAGCTCATAAAAACAATAGGCCGATTGAAATACAGGTCATCCTACGGCCAGAATATACTCCAGCACTCAAAAGAAGTCGCATATCTCGCAGGAATGATGGCAGGGGAATTGGGAGTTGATGTAAAACTCGCTAAAAGGGCCGGAATGCTCCATGATATCGGAAAAGCTGTTGACCACGAAATAGAAGGCTCGCATCAGGAAATAGGAGCCACCCTTGCTAAAAAATACGGCGAAAACGATTATGTCATAAACGCAATTCTCGCACATCATGGAGAAGTAGACCCTTCATGCGTAGAGTCTGCACTCGTTGCAGCCGGAGATGCGCTGTCAGCAGCAAGACCGGGCGTCAGAAGAGAGAGCATAGAGAACTATTTAAAGCGCCTCGCAAAGCTTGAAGAGCTGGCGATGTCCTTTAACGGAGTTGATAAGTGTTATGCAATTCAGGCAGGAAGAGAGATAAGGATAATAGTAAAGCCGGAAGATGTCAGCGATGATATGTGCGCTGTAATATCAAAGGATCTCGCAAAGAAGATAGAAGCAGAGATGACATATCCCGGACAGATAAAGGTGGCTGTTATTCGTGAGTCGAGACATGTTGATTATGCAAAATAATAAAGTGGGCCAACTTCTTACTTCCAACTTCTTACTTATTTTATGAAAGTTCTCTTCATAGGCGACATAGTAGGCAAGATTGGTAGGCAGGCGGTAAAAAACCTCCTGCCGAATCTTGTGAACAGATATAAAATAGACATGGTTATTGCCAATGGAGAAAATGCAGCAGGCGGATTCGGGATAACAGAGAAAACAGCAGCAGAGCTCTTTGATTTTGGAGTTCATATTATAACAACAGGCAATCATGTATGGGACAAAAAAGAGGCTGTCCCGTACATAGTGAAAGAAAACAGGATATTAAGGCCTATAAATTATCCCCCTAACACCCCCGGCACGGGGAGCATTATATTCACTGCTCCCAGCAAAGAAAAAATAGCTATAATGAATGTGTCCGGAAGGGTTTTTATGAATACCCTTGACTGCCCTTTCAGAGTCAGCAAAGATGAAGTAGAAAAACTAAGGGAATCTACAAATATAATCATCATCGACTTTCATGCAGAAGCCACATCAGAAAAGGTGGCCTTTGGCTATTATATGGATGGAATTGTCAGCGCAGTTATTGGAACCCACACCCACGTACAAACTGCCGATGAAAAGATACTGCCCGGAGGAACAGCATATATTACAGATGCCGGTATGACAGGCCCTCAAACCTCTGTTATAGGCATAGAAAAAGAGCAGATTGTAGAGAGGTTTCTGTCACAGATGCCGAGGAAGTATGATGTTGCAGGGGGGAAAGGGTTATTCTCGGGTGTCGTTATAGAAATAGATGAAAAAAACGGCAAGTCAACCGCAATACAGAGATTGCAATTGACGAATCCATAAATGGGGAAAAGACAGGAAATAGTATTTCCTGTCTTTTTAGAGATTTAACTTCATTATAGGAGGTAAACATGCTTAATGCAAAAGTAAAATGGGTTGATGGTCTTCAGTTTGTCGGCGAGTCAGGGACAGGCCACGCTATTGTGATGGATGGCGATGCAGAGGTTGGTGGAAACAATACAGGCATGAGGCCGATGGAACTGCTCCTCATCGGACTTGGCGGATGCTCTGGCATGGATGTGGCGTCAATCCTTCAGAAAAAGAAGCAGCAGGTAACAGGCATTGATATAAATGTGAAAGGCGAAAAGGCCGATTCATATCCCAAGAAGTTCACAGAGATCGAGGTAGAGTTTATTGTCAGCGGTAAGGATTTATCGGAAGAGGCTGTAAAAAGAGCAGTAGGGCTGTCCATGGAGAAATACTGCTCGGTGAAGGCTACGCTCGAAGGTGTAGCAAAGATAAATTTCAGCTACAAAATAGTGAATATCGCGTAGAGAGGCTCTGTTAAGAAAATAGAACTGCGATACCGGCAAGGTGGTAATGTTTTACCGTCTGTCTGTGATACAATAGTCAAATGATCTTAGACTCGCTCGATAATTTCAACAACTATCTCTGCCTTAATCAGGATTTTATAGATGCGGCCGGATTCATCGGCAGACAGGACTTGGCTGAACTGCCGCAGGGGAAATACGAGATAGGTAACCGGGGCGTATTTGCCCTTGTCAGCGAATATGAGACGAAAGGTTTCCCCCAGTGCTTCATAGAATGCCACCGCAGGTATATCGACATCCAGATCATTTTAACGGGACGGGAAAAAATAGGGGTGTGCAACAAAAAAGATTGCGCGGAAGACGAATACGACGAGGGCAGAGACTTTCAGGAGTTACACGGCGAGGTCGGTTTTGTAAACCTGACGCCGGGTCTGTTCGCGATATTTTTCCCGCATGACGGGCACATGCCGCAGGCGCAATATGCGGATGTGCCGGAAACCATTAAAAAGGTCGTTTTAAAAGTGCCTGTCTGAACACGCAAAGACCCACAGATTTTATTTTGATTGGGATGTGACCCTTACACCCTATAAAAATTATCATATAAAACATATCAAGAAAATAGACCTGACCCCAATTGCTCTTATATCGTCCTGCATATTCATGGTTTTTAAATTATATCACATGCCTGCTCCACTATAGTCTCGCCTTTTTTCCTTTTCTGCTGCACAGGCCGCTCACTCATAATTTCCTATCGGAGTCTACCGGATTAGTAATTTTTTAAATATTGTATTTATAGTACGCTGCGCAGCTTCCCTCTGTGCTGACCATGCAGGCGCCGACAGGTTTTTCAGGCGTGCATGCCTTTCCGAAAAGAGGGCATTCAGAAGGTATTTTTATACCCCGCAAAACTAAACCGCACTGGCAGCCCCCAAGATTATAATAATCATCCGGCACATCCGTCACACCTATATTGAAAACAATCTCTGCATCTCTATTCTTATATTCTTCTCTTAATCTCAGGCCGCTCTTTTCCAACAATCCAATCCCTCTCCAGTAACTGTCGCAGGGTTCAAAATATTCGTTGATAAAGTCTACAGCTCTTTGATTTCCAGATTCAGTTACAACACTTTTATACTGAATTTCCACTGCTGCCTCTCCCTCTGCTATCTGTTTAAGCAGCATGGCTATGCCTGCCAATATATCCTCAGCACCAAAGCCTGTTATCACGCAGGGCTTTTTATACTTCTCAGCTATAAATTCATACGGATGAACGCCTATTATAGTGCTCACATGTCCGGGCAATATAAAGCCGTCTATTCTCACATCATCAGACTGAAGAAGAACCTCAAGGGCAGGAGGGACAAGCTTGTTAACAGAATATACATAGAAATTATCTATTCCAAGCCTCTCTGCCTCGAAAATAGTGCCAGCCGCTGATGGAGCGGTAGTCTCAAATCCTGCAGAAAAGAATACAATCTTTTTATTCTTGTTCTCCTGAGCAATCTTAAGACAATCGAGGGGAGAATAGACTATCCTTATATCACCCCCTTCAGCCTTTGCCTCGGATAGAGATTTCTTCCCTCCAGAAACACGCATCATGTCTCCGAATGTGCATAGTGTCACATTATCGAGCATCGAAAAGGCAATGGCTTTATCGATATCTTTGATTGAAGTCACGCATACAGGGCATCCCGGCCCGCTCAATAATTTAAGATCTTCAGGCAGAAGGCTTCTGATGCCGTGCTTGAATATGGCCACGGTATGCGTGCCGCAGACCTCCATCAGGTTTATGGGATGGCCGATTTTGCTATACAGGTTTTTAATCAGGTCAATCATTAAAACAACTTCACCTCTACATCTTCGCCTGTCTCTAAACCAAGTTTATTTTGTGGAATAACAACAATTCCGTCAGCCTTGACAAGGGTGGTTATCAAGCCTGATTTGCCAAGCACAGGAACGGCTATCAGTTTTCCATCTTTCTCTTCGAGATAGACCCTTATATGGTCCTCCCTGCCTGCTTGGGAGGCTATGTTTTTGGCCATCTTAGCTGTAATTGTTTTGGCAAATTTTTTCTTTGGATTAAGGCCGCTGAGTTTTTCCATTACAGGCTTTATGAAGAGGTCAAAACAGACGACTATGGCAGCAGGATGTCCAGGAAGTCCTAAAATTGGCTTGTTGTTTACAACACCTCCTATCATTGGTTTTCCGGGCTTTAAGGATACACCATGAAAAAGCACACCTGCGCCACCGTATATTTTGGCAATATCGTTTATGATTTCTGCAGTCATGTCCTTTGTGCCTGCAGAGGTGCCTCCGCTTATCAAAACCATATCAGAATCCTGCAAAGCTCCTTCCATTGCATTCTTTATAACATCGTAGTCGTCTTTGAATATTCCCTTTTTTACAGGTATGCCTCCGTGTTCGCTTATCAGACCTGACAATGTAAAGGAATTGATGTCCCTTACCTGCCCTGATTTCAGAGGATTGTTTGCAGGGACTATCTCATCGCCGGTTGATATGATTGATACCACAGGTTTCCTGAAGACATCTATCGCGGTTATTCCAATGCCTGCAAGGGCTCCTATGTCCTGTGCCCTCAATCTATGGCCTTTTGTGAGAACGGTTTCATCTTTTTTTATGTCCTCACCCCTCTTGATCACATTTTCATTTGGTGCAACAGGCCTCATAACCTCTATCATGTCATCAGAAACGGTCTGAGCATGTTCAAGCATCAAGACAGCATCAGCGCCCTTTGGCAGCATGCCTCCTGTAGGTATCTTCGAAGCCTCCCCGATTTTGATTCCGAAATCAGGAGCAACACCCATAAACACCTCGTGCTTGACTGTAATATAAGCAGGGGAGTTTTCCTTTGCTCCGAATGTATCTCTTGAATTCAATGCATAGCCGTCAACGGTGGAACGGTAAAACTGAGGTAGGTCTTCGGAAGAGATAACATCAGAGGCTATGATATAGCCATAACATTCTTCTATCTTCAGTCTTTCGGTTGATAAGTGCCCCTCTGATATAGCAGCTAAAATACGCTCAAGCGCATCAGGTGGCAAAAGGTAATTTTTGTCAAACATATTTTTATTATAAGCTTTTCAGGGGGATTTCAAAAGGGGGACATAAGTCCCCCTTTTGCTCTATAGCGGGCTTTTACTCAAGACCGATGCGTCTTTGCCATTCTGTAATAAATCCAGCACGCTGGCTATTGATTCGTCATGGAGATTGCTGATGTATTCCTTGTCAACGCCTCTCTTTCTCTGCTTGTTGAAAACAGAGAGGAATACCATGCCTTTATATATCCTCTTGTTTGTATTAAAAGAGAAAATGAATCTGTCGAGCGAGCTTTCGAGAAATCTGTCATTTCTCCGCTGAACTGCCCTGTTAATGGTTACAGACTCAAGCCAGTATGTCTTATTTATCAGGCTGTCAGCCTTCATCTCAATCCATGCATGCCCTACATCCCACTTGTCATCTGTAAGGGCTTCGTGGGCAACTGTGTCGGCAGCAAGATGGCTCAGATAACCGTAAACAAACGCCTTTTCAGGGCCTCTCTTTGCCTGCTCCATGAGCTTTAGTCCCACATCCCAGTTGTGGGAGCTTTTGTCATCAGGCAGATATTTTTTTCCCAGAATCATATCCGCCATGAGGTTTCCGTAAAGGAAGTCCTGCCTGTATTTCCTCAAGAGGGTCATTATGCCGGCAGGGATCAATGGTGCATATGAATATATTTCGCTTCCGAGATACATATGCGTCATAGGTCCCCATGCAAATGAAAAAGATGGGACGAGTAAAAAACCGATAAAAAATAATAAAAAGACCATAATTATACCTCCTTCAGGAAAGTAAGCAATAATCTCACACCGATGGCAGTAGCGCCTTTCGGCATATATGGCTTATCCTTGTCATTCCATGCAGTGCCTGCTATGTCGAGGTGAACCCACGGCGTATCTCCTGCAAATTCCTTAAGAAAATAACCTGCTGTCACGAGGGAGCCGTTTTTACCCCCGCTGTTCTTTATATCAGCCGCATCGCTCTTTATATAATCCTTATACTCGTCATAAAGCGGCATCTGCCATGCCCTTTCGTATGTCTCTTCCGATGCCTTTTTGAGTTTGCCCATAAGCTCTGTGTTATTTCCCATTATCGCTATGGCCTCGCTGCCAAGGGCAACTGAGCATGCCCCTGTCAATGTGGCAATATCGATTACAGCCTTTGGCTTATAATATTTTATTGCATACCCCATGGCATCTGCAAGTGCAAGCCTGCCCTCCGCGTCCGTATTTATTATCTCTATTGTCTTTCCTGTTATGCTTTTTACAATGTCTCCCGGCTTGGAAGCGCTCCCTCCTGGAAGGTTTTCTGTTGCAGGGAGGATACCGACTATATTTACAGCCAGATCCAGCTCTGAAACAGCCTTGATTACAGCAAGGACAGATGCGCCTCCTGACATATCATACTTCATCTTTTCCATGCCTTCGGCAGGCTTCAATGATATGCCTCCGCTGTCAAAGGTTATAGACTTGCCCACAAGGGCCAATGGATCACCTTTTCCACCTTTGTATTCAACAACTATAAATTTCGGGGGCTCGGCAGACCCTTTAGACACAGAAAGATATGCGCCCATCCCCTCTTTTTCTATATCTTTCCTCTCCAATACCTTAACCTTCACTTTTTTCCCTGAAATGGATTTGGCGAGATCGCTGAGAACAGCAGGGGTCATATCGTTTGAAGGCGTGTTTATAAGGTCTTTTGCAAAATTCACTGCATTGACAACTGTCTGGAGCCATTTCAAAGCAATATCCTTGTCACTACCAAGGATTGTTGCTGTCTTTATCTCTTTATTATTTTCTGATTTTCTGTATTTCTCAAATTTGTAAAGGCTTAAGAGTCCGCCTTCGATGAAATAAAATACGGGTTTCTGTGATGCGATAAAACTTTTAGGAAGATGTTCAAACAACTTGGAAGATACGGCAATATCCTTAACTCCTGTCTCCCTTAGAGAAAAGAATGCCCTGCCGCCTGCCTGCCGCATCCTGTCGGATGTTATCTCAGACTGCTTGCCAAGACCTATCAGCAATATCCTGTCGGAATTTATATTCCTGACATGGAGCAGAGAAGACTGATTCTGTTTGCCTGTAAATTCTTTGGAATTGATTATTCTTCTTATAAGACCGCCGATGATGGAATCCAAATCCGAATAAATGTCAGGAGAATAGTCTTCAAAAAAGGGAAGGATTAATGCATCCGCTTTTATTCCCTCTTCTGATATGTTCTTAATAAGGATATTCATTATGATTGGGTATTATCGGCCTGAGTTATCGTATATTTTGGGGAACGGTTATATTTGTTCATCGCCTTGTCAACCCCTTCTGCCACGATTACCGTAACAGCATGGGCCGTGTTTATTATAACATCTTTTACAATATTTTTTTCAGCAGGTTTAAAAGTCCGAAGTACATATTCCTCAACAGGAATATCTTTATCCCGCCCTATACCAACCTTAACACGCACAAAATCTCTTGTCCCGAGCTCCTGAATTATTGATTCGATGCCCCTGTGCCCGCCTGATGAACCGTTCCTTCTGATCTTCACTGCCCCTGTATCAATATCAAGGTCGTCCTGCACAACTATTAATCTATCAGGAGAGACATTCCTTTTCTTCAGTATCTTTTTTACTGCAAGCCCGCTTCTGTTCATAAAAGTAAGGGGCTTAAGGAGGATGACATCAACTCCTCCTATAGCCCCTCTGCCGATAACATATATATCCCTTTCTTCCAAGCGGATATTGTACTCCTCTGAAAGCCGGTCTATTACCCTGAAGCCGATATTATGGCGGGTACCCGAGTATTTACTGCCAGGATTGCCCAAACCAGCAATAATCCACATCTACCATTACTCCAACACTCCACTACTCTTTCGTTTCTTCTTTCTTGCCCTTCTTTATAACTTCAGGCTCAACAGCCTCAGTTGGTGCTACCGGTGCTGCCACCTCCTCTTTGATAGCGATTACGCTCGCTATAACTTCATGTGTATCTGTTAAGACACGAATCCCCTCTCCAAGCTTCAGATCGCTGACATGAATGGATTGACCAATACCTAAATTGGTGACATCCACATCAATATGACCCGGGATTTTGTCAGGCAGGCACTCGATTTCTATTTCCCTCAAGCCGTGCTGGAGCACTCCTTTATCCCTTTTAACGCCGATTGCCTCGCCTCTGATAACAACATGAACCATTACCTTTATTGCCTCTGTGGCTGATATTTCCTGAAAGTCCACATGGAGCAAGCTGCCCATCACAGGGTCAACCTGATAATCCTTCACTATGGCCTGTTTCATATCATCAGAAAACTGGAGATTCACAATAACCTGTTCTCCCGCTGTCTTGCTGATAAACTGTGAAAGCTCCTTTCCTGAAAGCTGTACAGGCATGGAATTACCGCCTCTATAAAGAACTGCAGGGATAACGCCTTCTCTCCTTAAGGATCTGGCTCCGCCTTTTCCCGCTCTTCCCCTTTTCTCTACATTAAGTGTTACTCTTTCCATATTTCCTCCTTTTTATACAAACAGTGAACTTACTGAAGTTTCTTCGTGAATCCTCTTTATGGCCTCTGCCAAAAGAGATGATACGCTTAATACCTTTAACTTTTTACATACACTGGTTTTGTCATCCAGAGA
>JAJYXI010000037.1 GCA_021791055.1 Nitrospirota bacterium
CTTGTTATAATCTTTCCCATGCATGGCAATTACCTCCTCTGTTAGGTTTTTTCTTGGTTGAATTACCTTAACAGATTGTAATTGCCGTGCTCTCCTTTCAGCTCACTTCCTTATAGTAAGCTTTCTGCTTCCTTTTTTGCCTCTGCTATTTTTTTCGCCATATCCTTATACATAAACCATAAGATGCCTGCTTCCAGCGGACATATTATGACAAGTAGCAGATAGACCCAGAAACTGAAGATTATTCCGAATAATGCGAAAATGCCTGCTGCTATCAGGGGCAGCAGAGCAAGAATAGTTATGACTGTCAGCTTTCTCTTCATATCTTCACGCCTTTAAGCAAGGCAGAGTTTGTAACAACAGATAGCGAACTTAATGCCATTGCAGCAGCAGCGATTATAGGATTAAGCAGTCCGAATGCGGCTATAGGAATGCCGATGCTGTTGTATATGAATGCCCAGAAAAGATTTTGTTTTATCTTCCTCATTGTCGCCCTGCTTAGTTTTATGCCTTTAATAACATCCCTGAGGTCATCCCTCACAAGTATAATGCCGCCTGTCTCCTTTGCCACATCAGAGCCGCTTCCTATGGCTATTCCTATGTCAGCCTGTGCAAGGGCAGGGGAGTCGTTTATTCCATCACCCACCATTGCCACAACCTTTCCCTCTGACTGAAGCTCTTTAATCACCTTTGCCTTGTCTCCTGGAAGCACATTGGATATAATCCTTTCGATTCCCACTTTAGAGCCTATGGCCTTTGCCGTCCTCTCATTGTCTCCTGTGAGCATAACGACCTCTATGCCTTCATTCTTAAGCCCTTTTATTACATCTTCTGCATTGTCCTTTAATGTGTCTGCCACTGCAATGAATCCCAATAATCCCCCCTCACCCCCCTTTATTAAAGGGGGGCTGGGGGGATTGATGGCAACAATCATAACCGTATTGCCCTTTTCCTCAAGTCCTGAAATTATTGCTTCTTTATCTTCTATATCGATCCCCATGTTCTGCATCAGTCTCCTGTTACCTATAACTATTTCCCTGCCTTGAGCCTTAACCTTAACGCCATGCCCCGGAACAGCCTCGAATGACTCTGCATCTGGAATTTCGATGCCCATCATATTCGCCCTTTTTATTATCGCCTCTGCAAGAGGATGTTCGGAGCC
This sequence comes from Nitrospirota bacterium, assembly GCA_021791055.1. Lineage (GTDB taxonomy): Bacteria > Nitrospirota > Thermodesulfovibrionia > Thermodesulfovibrionales > Dissulfurispiraceae > Dissulfurispira. The sequence continues at coordinate 1,163 of JAJYXI010000037.1, forward strand.
TTTTTCTGCTATTGCAGCGAACAGCAGGACATCCTCGTCTTTTTCATCCGGCATAGGCACTATCTCTGTGACCGCAGGCTCTCCCTTTGTGAGAGTCCCTGTCTTGTCGAATACTACTGCTTTGAGTTTCTCTGCCCTTTCGAGGTATTCAGCGCCCCTTATCAATATCCCGAGTTCAGCTCCTTTGCCGACCCCGACCATCAATGCAGCAGGAGTAGCTATACCGAGGGCACAGGGACAGGCGATAATGAGAACTGCCACAAAAGACAAAAGGGCATTTGTAGGGTTTCCGGAAATAATCCATATGGCAGCAGATAAAAATGCAACGCCTATAACTGCAGGAACAAAATAGGAAGCCACCTTATCAGCAAGCCTCTGAATCTGTGAAGATGATGCCTGCGCCTCCTCCACCATTTTTATTATCTGGCTTAATGTTGTGTCAGCACCCACCCTTGTAGCCTTAAACTTGAAAGAGCCTACCTTATTTATGGTACCTCCTATTACTTCATCACCTGCCTTTTTCTCGACAGGCACGCTCTCTCCTGTTATCATCTTTTCATCCACAGAGGAATGTCCTTCCACGACAATGCCGTCTGTGGGAATTTTTTCTCCCGGTCTGACAATAACAATCTCATCCATCATAACCGATTCAGCAGGTATCTCTATTTCTTCTTCTTTTTCAACTATTGAACCTTTGAACTCTTGAACTTTTGAACTTTTTCTTATAACCCTTGCCGTCTGCGGCTTTAGATTGAGGAGCTTGCGAATGGCAGCAGAGCTCCTCTTTTTAATTATCTCTTCCATGTATTTTCCGAGAAGGACAAAGGCGATTATTATTGCTGACACCTCGAAATAGACATTCTTTTCTTCAACAGGCAAGACACCCGGGAAGAATACAACAAAGGCGCTGTAGAGATATGCTGTAGATGTTCCAAGGGCTATAAGGAGATCCATATTTGCAACGCGATTCTTAATCGCATGCCATGCGCCTATGAAAAATCCCTTTCCTCCGAATATCATAATCGGAGTTGTGATGATAAATAGCCATACACCCCATGTGAACCACGGAAGCCACGGAATTGGAACCCATGTAAGGACGGTCGCTCCTGCTGCGAGGCCTAAAAATACCGCTGCCCTGAGTATAGCGAGGGCAAGGACGCCTGTGAGGGCAATGGTTACACGCCTCTTCATCGTCTTTAATTCTGCTTCCGGGGCCTCGAATGTCCTTACGCAGTTTTCGCTGCAGAAATAGTATGCCCTTCCTCCAACCTCCCTTTTTATGGAGCGGTCTTTAGGAATGACCATTCCGCATATGGGGTCTTTTGCCATTTCTCCTATGGCTTTAGCAGTGGCAGAAATCATTTCTTGTAAAGGGGGGATGTGGGGGATTATAAATGCCTCAGGATTCTTATCAAAATCCTCTTTGCAGACCTTTGAGCAGAAATAGTATGTAGCGCCTTTGTATATGGATGTGGCAGCAGCGTCCTTATCTTCTATGACCATTTTGCAGACAGGGTCTGTGACCTTCATGGCAACTCCGTTCTTTTCTTAATTATAAGAAAGGACTATGAAAAACATATGAAGTTTCATTTATCCAATATCTCCCTGACCTTCCTTAACAACTCATGGGGAGAAATGGGTTTTGGGATGAAATTTATCCCTTCTTCGAGAATGCCCTTTTCATTGATGATATCTGCGGTATATCCGCTCATGAAAATCGCCTTGATGCCAGGTTTTATCTTTTTTATCTCTTCAAAGGTTTCTTTGCCGTTCTTCCTTGGCATTACTACGTCAAGCAAAAGAATCTGCACCATGTCCTTATTCTCCACAAACTTATGCACTGCATCTTCTCCATCTTTTGCATCGATAACCGTATATCCGAATTCCTGAAGCAAACCCTTTATCAGTTTACTGATGGCCGTATCGTCCTCTGCTATCAATACTGTCTCTGTCCCTCCCCTCAGTTCAGGGATGGCTGCCTGTTCTATTTTTTCTGTTTTGGATTTTATGAGAGGGAGGTATATCCTGAATATTGTGCCTCTGCCCGGTTCGCTGTAGCAATTGATATAACCGTTGTGCTGTTTTATTATTCCGTACACTATTGCAAGGCCGAGACCTGTGCCCCTTCCGAATTCTTTTGTTGTAAAGAACGGTTCGAATATCCTCTCCTTTGTATTTTTGTCCATACCCATGCCTGTATCCGATACGGATATGAGGGCATATTTCCCTATTTCTCCATATCCGTGGGTCTTTATAAATTCATTGTTAAGATTTGCGACTTCTGTGCTTATGGTTAAAATCCCTCCATGGGGCATTGCGTCCCTTGCATTGGTGGTCAGGTTCATCAATACCTGTTCTATCTGCCCGGAGTCCACCAGTGCAAATAAGTCTTTGTCAGAAAGTGCGGTTTTTAGCTCTATATCCTCTCTGAGAATCCTCTTAAGAAGCTTTTCCATGCTTTTTATAACATCATTCAGATCCACAGGCATTGGGTTGATTATCTGTTTTCTGCTGAATGCAAGCAATCCCTGCGTCAGATGGGTTGCCTTTTCCCCTGCACTGAGCATCTCTTTGAGGTATGACCTGTTAGGGTCGTCTTCCTTCATGTTCATGAGCATGAGGCTGCCGAATCCTATAATTGCCGTGAGTATGTTGTTGAAGTCATGGGCTATCCCCCCTGCAAGCTGCCCGATGGCCTCCATCTTCTGTGCATGGAGGAGCATTTCTTCCAGTTTCTTTTTTTCGGCGGTCTCCTTTTTGATATTCTCCAATGCCTTTAATAGTGCGGTGTTTGCATCGGAGAGCTCCTGCGTCCTCTCCGTCACCCTCTGTTCGAGTTCATGATTAATCTTTTCGAGCTCTGTCTGCTTGCTTTCTATCATTGCCTTTGAATTATCAAGGGCATCTGCCATTGCGTCGAAATTTCTTTCGAGATTCCCTATCTCGTCTTTTCTCTTTGATTTTATCCTGATCGAGTAATCTCCTGAGGCTATGGCCATTGTCTTTTGGGCTATGTCTGCGATAGGTGCAGTAAGTTTGTTAACAATAAGATAGCTGACTATGAGCATTATCCCGAGGATCAACATGCCGAATATGAAAATATTCTTTCTTAATTCGGTTATCTCTTTGAATGCCTCATCCATATCCATTTTGACAACAATGCCCCAATTGAGAATCGGGATGTATCTGTATGCGCCTATTACCTTTTTATCCCTGTAATCGATGGCCTCATCTATTCCTTCATTGCCCGATGCTGCCTTTAATCCCAGTTTGAAATGCTCTTTCCCGTAAGTTGCACCTTTTTTCATATTATTGTTTTGATGCCTTGTAGGGTTGATATGCATTAGACCTTCATCCGAAGTTTTTACAAGAAGGGTTTCTCCGGCAAGTCCGAGCCCTGTATAGTCGCTGAATGTAGGGAAGAGGATATTCTTTAAGGCTATGCTGCTTATAAGGACTGCATTTATGCTGCCGTTTGCATTTCTTATTCCTAATGCGAAATCCAGATGCCCTTCCTCCGAATTTAGATAGTCCTGCATGATGACAGCGCAGCCTGTTTTTATGACTTCAATATATCTGTCGATGCTTTTTTTGTGTTCATGCCTGCTGCCTGAGGAATGGTGATCGTCATCTGTGCTGACTATAATATTGCCTTTAATGTCCGTAACCTCTATGCTGAGATAATCGTGATACAAATTTTTAAAAGCTTCGAGGCGCTGGCGGATAAATTTATACTGCGCTGCCTCCGGTATCACGGATGTCCTTTTGCCCGATAAGGAAAAAATGCTCTGGCGCATATATTCCGATGTGGCCATTGTTTTCAGATTGTTTATCCTCTCATTGATATAATTGACGGCGATTTCTTTCTTTAAATCGGCAGTGGCATTCAATTGCGCATAGACACGTTCCTGAATCGCTCTTTTTCCGTATTCGTAGCTTAAAACGCCGAATATCGCGGTAATGACAACTATGAGAAGGAATACTCCGAGTGTGAATTTGAACTTTATGCTGTTGAAGATATTCATTGAATTATCTTTGCAGGCTCTGCCGTCTTGATGTTTTTTATTACATCGAGGGCTGTATCGGTGTCGAAGTGCATTGTTACATCATCCCACTTTCTGTCTTTCGGGATAAGTCCTATTGCCTTGAGAAATTCAAACTCCCTGTTTATGTCTCCGCCGTGCCTGAGGGTGTCCCTGCTCAACGCTATGTAGTAGATATTCATGTTTCCGGATATGTCTTCAGAGCAGATAGTGTTTAGTTCCTTTATATATTTGTTTAGGGGAATGGGGACAATCTTGGCCGATTCCTCTGCCATCCAGTTGCTTGCCGTGTTAATGTTTTTATCGGACTCCTTGAGCCATATTATTGCCCTTATCTGTGCGGCGATGATCGTCTTTACGGCGTCTTTATGCCTTTCTCCGTAATCCTTTCTTATATTAAAAAAGCCGTAGCTCGAGAATGCGCGGTGGATAGTGTGAAGCGTAGGGTCTATCTTTGTATATATCGTTGCAGTAGGCTCGAATGTTGTGAATGCATCGATTTTCTTGTCCTTTATGGCGCTCAGGATTTCATTCGGGTCCATGAGCATATGTTGTATATCGCCTTCTGACATGCCGTTTTCCCTCAATATCCTTAATAGATAATAATGGGCAATAGAGCCATGCGGATAAGCCACTCTCTTGCCTTTTAAATCCCTTGCCCTGTAAATATCCCGGGATACGAGGGATACGCTCCCTTTGTGGAACAGGGACATTACCTTTATATGTCCTTCAGACGCCATTTTTAAGGTGGGCATGTCCCCGATGATAGAGCCTTCAAGAAGCCCTTTTTTCATGAAATAGTTTATCTCCTCGCCCTTCATGAAGGGGTAAAATTTTACTGTATAGCCCATCCTTTTCAATTCCTGTTTGAAAATCTCATCCCTCTTCATCACTTCAATAACATGATTGACAGAGGCCCATGGGGTTGGCACGCCTATCTCTATAATTTTTTCGTCATTTGAGAATTTATAGTTTTTGTAAACAGGGTGTTTCTCGAAGTCTGCAGTCTGGACGCTTTTTGTCTTTTTACAGCCTGTTGAAAAAATAAATGATAGAAATATTATCATGTATAAAGTTCTTCTGAGCCACATATTCATTCCTCTTTATCCAATACCTCTCTGACCCTTCTTAACAGTTCATCGGGAGAAACAGGTTTTGATATAAAATTTAATCCCTTTTCAAGAATTCCCTTTTTATGAATGATGTCTGCAGTATAACCGCTCATAAAAATCGCCTTAATATCGGGTCTTATTCTACTTATCTCTTCGTAAGCCTCTTTCCCGTTCTTCTTCGGCATTATCAGGTCAAACAGAAGAATATGTATCCCCTCTTTATTTTCCATAAATTTATTTATGGCATCCTCTCCATCCTCTGCCTCTATGGCTTTATAACCGTATCCTTCAAGCACATCTCTTGTGAGCTTCCTGACTGCTGCCTCATCCTCTGCAACAAGCACCGTCTCCGAGCCTCTCTTGGGTGGCGGCAGTGCATCCGGCTCTGCTCCTGCAATCTCAGATTTAATCAACGGAAGATATATCTTAAATGTCGTGCCTTTGCATGGCTCGCTGTAGACATTTATATAGCCGTTGTGCTGTTTGATAATCCCATAGGCCATTGCAAGCCCGAGTCCCGTGCCTTTTCCTAATTCTTTTGTTGTAAAGAACGGTTCAAATATCCTCTCCCTTGTATTTTCATCCATGCCTATGCCCGTATCCGTGATAGAGACGAGGGCATATTTACCTATCTCGCCATAGCCATGCGTCTTTATGTACTCACTGTCCAGCGTTACAATCTTTGTCTCGATGGTTAGAAGTCCTCCATCGGGCATGGCATCCCTGGAGTTTGTGCAGAGGTTCATCAATACCTGCTCTATCTGACCCGGGTCCGCCATAATGGTTAAATCTTCACCGTTGAGCATTATTCTTAGCTCTACATCTTCACCAATAACCCTCAATAAAAGTTTTTCTATACCTCTTATTATCTCACTGAGGTTTACAGGCTTGGGATTGATTATTTGTTTTCTGCTGAAGGCAAGGAGGCTCCGGGTAAGATTGGTTGCCTTTTCTGCTGCAGAAAGAATTTCTTTAATATAAGGCCTAAAAGGGTCGTCTTCCTTCATGCCTATCCGTACGAGACTCCCGTATCCTATTATTGCTGTGAGGATATTGTTAAAGTCATGGGCAACACCGCCTGTCAGAGTTCCCATGGCCTCCATCTTTTGGGCATGACGAAGTTGATCCTCGATCTTCCTGCGTTCTGTGACATCAAGGATAATACCTACAAGTCCGCCCAGGGTTCCATCTTTTTTAACAAAAGTAGCTTTGTTAAAGATGACTTCATGCCTTGTTCCATCAGCGTATACAACAGAAGACTCATAAATCTGAATGCCGGGTTGTTGAAATAATGCAGAATCCATTTTGTAATAAATGTCAGCGAGGTCTTTGGGAGCAATATCATACACAGTTTTGCCGATAATATGCCCTTTGGTTAAGCTGATATACTTCTCAAAGGCTGCATTGCAACCCAGATATCTGCCTTCAGCATCCTTGTAAAAAATCGGATTGGGAAGGGTATCAATCAATATCTGAAGAAAATGTAACTGCTCATGTAGTTCATTCTCTGCATGTCTGGCATTTGTAAGCGCTGCCTGCAGCTCTGCTGTCCGCTCCTTTACCCGTTGTTCGAGTTCATTTCGGGCATGTTCAAGTTCATCTCTGGATTGATTAAGTTTGCGGTTTAATCTTGACACATATGCTGTGGCAGCACACATGATAAACAGCGCTGAAAGGGATAGAATAATCCAATGCCGGTATTGCCTTAATACATCGGCAGGGGTGACTTTCCCGATGTCTTTATAAGGGCCGACGCGAAGCTCTTTTAAACACTCATGCACCGGTTGATAGTCGAGGGGGATTGTCCATCCGGCAATTTTTGCAGCCCTTGCTGCAGGACTGTTTTCAGACATAGCTAACAGTGCTGTGGCTACTTTTTCTGCAAGCTCTGTGGGTGTGTGTTTGACCTTTGCAAAAGGCCATTCAGGATAAAGGCGTGTGCTTACGACAAAGGGGAATCCTTCATGCTCTTTAGGGTTAAGGACACGGAATGTTTTAATATTAATCCTGCCATCCATTTCCATATGTTCGAGCACATCGGTTCTGACTGTCCCTGCATCCACCCTGCCGTCTCTCACTGCGTAAACCACTGCGTCATGCGTATCTCCAAATTGTAAGCTGGAGAAATTTTTATACGGATTGATGCCATTTGCCTTCAATTCCCTCCATGCTGCCCTCCAGCCTCCAAGTGAAGTTTCATCAACAGCCATGAAGGATTTTCCCTTAAGGTCATTCAGGGTCTTGATGTCATTTCTGTCTGTCCGCGTTATGATCACGCCGCCGAAGGTTGTGCGAGTATATCCCGGCCCCAATGCCTTCATCGTCGCTATTCTGCTTACACCGTATAATGCTTCCAGTTCCACATAAATGGAGGAATTGGCTAAAACAAAGTCAACCTCTCCACGCTCCACTGCCTTATTGATTTCGTGAAAACCCAGGGGGACAATTGTAAAGGAATACCGGGGAATTTTTGAGGTTAAGTAATAGGCTGTTAATGTCCATGTTTTTAAGGCTTCTTCCGTGCCTCTGTGGGCTAAAACTCCTATCCTGACGCTCTTTTCTAATTTTGTCTCGCGACAGTGAGCGATGGTGGGCAATAACGTGCTCGTCACGATGAATATAAGGAGCGCAATAATGGGGAGAACAAACGGCTTCTTGAAGTACGACAAACGCCTCAATTCGTCTATTGCCTCCCCTCTTTATTGCTGTGCTTATGCCTTCTCTCTAAAAAACTCTATCACCAAATATGTTCTTTTTCAAGATGTAATCCACCCTGTTTAATCAGCTACTCCTACAAGCTCGATATCAAAGGTCAAATCCTTGCCTGCTAAGGGATGGTTTGCATCTAAGGTGATGCTCGACTCGTCCATATCGGATATAACTACATTAATTACACCGTTTGGCTGCTTTATCTGGAGATTCGTCCCGATTGACGGGTTAATGTCAGGCGGCACCTGCGACCTCTCGATACGAACAACAAGGTCATCCCTGTGAAGGCCGTATGCCTCATCAGCAGGAATGTTTATTGTCTTTTGCTCTCCAACCGACATTCCTTCTACTGCGCTCTCAAAGCCCCTGATGAGATGTCCTTCTCCAAGCTTGAACTCGAGAGGCTCGCGATCTTTTGAAGAATCAAAAACTGTTCCATCGGTCAGCCTGCCTGTGTAATGAACTTTTACGGTGTTTCCCGTACTTGCCTTCTCCATTGTTTCTCCTCTTCTAACGAAGTTTATCAAGCTAAAAGTTACAATCTGTTAAAGTTGTGGTGTTCTTCCAGCCTTTAGTCCCTTTATCTAACCTCTTTTGTTCTGCGAGCCTTTATGCCCAACTTACCT
>JAJYXI010000032.1 GCA_021791055.1 Nitrospirota bacterium
ATTATAATCAGGAGAGACCGCATAGCTCTCTGGGAGATATGACCCCCTATGAATTTATGCGGCTTGAAGAGGCAAAAGGTGCTGGAGTTTTCTAATTATCAATGGCACTATAAACGGGGGTAGGTCAAGGACAGCATAGTAAGGTAATACATCACGCCCCAGTTTGTACTCCTGAATATACTCCCCCTGAAAGCAGACACTTAAATTTAGAAAAGGACTACATCCCATTAAGCTGGGACAGATTTTCCGCTGCAGTAATGTTTTATCAGATATTGTTTGGTATTCATCCATATGCAGCCACATTTGATGGCAATGATGGTCGATATAAAGATTGCGATACTGTTGAACAATGTATAGAGAATGGTCTTTTTGTTCATGGCTCAAAAAAAAAGTATATAAGTGTCTTGCCGCCGCCTCATAATAGCTTTAAATATATCCCCAAAACGCTTCAGAGTCTTTTTGTGAGGGCATTTGAAAATGGACATTCTGATCCTCAGAAGAGACCATCTATAGATGAGTGGGGGAAGACAATTTATGAGATAGTAAAAGATAACAGACAAACTATACTACAGGTGTCTCCGCTACCCCCGGTCACTCCCAACTTTGTAATAAGCAGGACAAATTTTGATTTTTCTAACCTGATGGTTGGATCAACTGCTTCAGGTAGTTTCAGTATAAGCAATACGGGTGGCGGCACTTTGAGTGGCACGCTTAAAACAAATAAAAAGTGGCTTAAGGTTACTCAAAGCAATTTTGATACTTCTCGGAATAAAGATATAACATTTTATATTGATACAACGGGCTTACCTTTTGGGTTTAAAGATACTGGAACGATAGAAATTCAGTCTAATGGTGGCAATAAAGTAATAACCGTTAATCTTTCTGTAGAAAAAATTTCAGCATCTGCTCTTTCCCGTTTTAGATGGCAGTTTATACCAGCCATTGTATTAATTTTAGCATCCTTAACCTATGCTATCGGGAGATCTTTTGTCCCATTGGCACTTATTTTATTTGGATTGGGGTTTGTCTTATCAAAACCGCTTTTTCGTTATCAATCAAGTTCTGGTAAAAATCTTATAGTACCTATATGGGTTATAGCCTTTTTATTTATCATGATTGCGATAGCAAAAAATGAGAGTCCTCCTCAAGAATCATCAAGGGTTCAATTTACCGTTAAAGCATATAAAGATGTTAATGCAAAAGTGCGGACATGGCCTTCGGGGTCTGCAGATAGCTTGGGGATTTTAACGATACGAAAGGGAGAGACTCTCGGTATATTAGAAGCCGATGGGGACTGGTATAAGATAAAAGTTATAGTAAACGGTAGAGATAAAGTCGGCTGGATATATAAAAGCTTGGTGGTTCCGTCCGAGTCCAAATCAGAAGTTCCTCCAAAAAAATCAATTGCACCATATGGTTATGATATGGTGCCAGGCAAAGGATGGGTTCCCTCTCCAGCACCAACTACTCCTGCAGCCCCAAGTCAAAAAGCTACTCCGCCACGCCAGCCTGAACAAACAAGTTTTACAATTAAAATACAATCATCGCCTTCAGGCGCAACCGTGAGGGTAGATAAAAAAACGAGGGGAACGACGCCTCTTTCAATAGTTTTAGAAAAAGGTTCGCATGGGATAGCTATTGAAAAGGAAGGCTATGAAATAAAGTGGGATATAATTGATGTTGACGGTCATGGCAAAAAGGAGTTCTATTTTGCATTGGAAAGGGAGTAGATTGAGAGTCCTTAGTGTTTTCTTTATCGGTTTAATGATTCTTTCCGGTTGCGGTGGAAATGCAATGAGTCGTTTAACTCATGTGGATGAGAATAGCGCATCGCTGCAAATCATAATAAATGATGATGAGATAAAGGATAGAGAAGATAGTTCTATGTTGGTTGATGCGCTCAAAGAAGCTTTGCTTCATTCTTTTAAGGATGTCTCGGTAAAGAGAGGATATAATAGCGCAAAGGTCGGAGAGTTAGTAATAATACCACAGCGCCTGAAATCGTCTGCGTATATGAGAGATAATTGGAATGTTATAGCAAATGTTGATTCAACAATTAAAGTTTTAACATTTACAAATTATAAAGTATATTCACTCGATGGTGCAGATGTATATAAACCGTCAGTAGGCGAAAAATTAGTACTTGTTGTTCCATTTGTAGGTCATGCGACTGAAGCGGCCCTAAAGGGGCCATATGTCACTGCTGCAAAAAATAAAGCTATGGAATCCATGGTCGCAAAGTTTCATGATAGACTCGTATCTTCACCTGAATTCAAGGCTTATGTTGAATCACTAAAAATGGCAAAGATACCTGCTGATTTAGAAATAAGGGTAAGATTCACCGATGCTGATTCTTTTCTTCCTAATAATACCCTTGATGCTGGCGAAGATGCGGAGTTAGTTGTAACGGTGTCGAACAAGGGTAAAGGTCCAGGATATGGGACTAATCTTGAAGTTGTAACTGATAACTCAAAGGTATTTTTTGAGAAAAATATTACGATTGGCGATATACCGCCGGGTGAAACAAGAGATATAAAAATAAATCTTAAAAGTGCAAGGAATATTGGCGATGAAAAAGTATCATTTAAACTGAATCTCAATGAAAAGCGAGGGTATAATGCAAAAAGTGTTGTCCTAAATGTTTCAATCTCGAACCAGATTAATAGAATTATTGATAGTATTATATCTAAAACTATATACAAGATGAGGCAGAAGGGATGGAAGAGGATTGCAATAGCTGAGATTGACTATAGTGATAGTTCTTATATTAAACTTAATAACTATTTATTAGAGGAATTCTATAGCAAATTTGGACAAATAAAAGAAATCTCTGTGGTAGAAAAAAATCTGATTGACAAAGCCCTTATAAGGGTAGGTCCAAGTTTTTCAAATCTAATTAGGCCATCATCGGGCACAAATTTTTTTATTAATCATGAAACGGTTAAAAAATTTGGTGAGCTTACAGAGGGGAATACAATATTTTACTGGATTATTGCGGAATCCTCAGGAAAGAGGAAGATTAAAACATACCTTGTAGATATAGATAAAGGGAAAATATTTTAAGGTTATCAAATCCAGAAAAACAGATAACACATTTTATTACGCTTAGCCCTTTATTACAATATTGCTCATAATGCCTATGGATGAGGAGGTGGAAGAGGAATTGAGATGCGATGTCTGCGGCAGGGAAGACGAGATTTTGCCTCCGCCCGGAAGTGAAGGTAAAATTTTTATCTGTGAGATTTGTGCTATTCCGGGAATGACAACATTATATTGCGAGAAATGCAAGCACTATACTTATGTTCCGGCAGATGAATATTTTAAGTCTGGCTGTGGAGAGGCGCTCAAAGAAAGCGGCGCCGTGGAAAAGCCGGAGGATTGCGATTGTTTAATAGTGAAGAGTATAAACGGTTGCGCTTCTTGCCAAAAGGATCTAACGGTTCTATCAGAAACAAGGGAATTGAGTTTATTTAAATTGAAATAGATTTAAGGGAATGGCCGGGTGATGATGCAGGAAGTGCCGTGTTATAATAAACCATGAAAAAAGAACCTATAAGATATTTGGATAACGCAAAAGAGCTTCTGAAAAAGTCTCCTATAGAGGGCAATAGATACACCGACGACAAATATGTGAAATCAGCCTGTGGTGTTGCATATCTCGGTGTATTAAAGGCTATAGAAGAATCTCTAATAAATAAAGGGCTTACAAGGAAAGAGCTTCCTAAGAAAGTCGAAGAGTACAGAAAGGCGCTTCAGAAATATGTATCTATTCATAACGGCAAACTGCTGAAAGAGTTTGATGACCTTTATGATGAGCTTCATATAGCAGGCTATTACAGAGGTATGCTCCATCGTGTCGATGTTGTAAAGGCAGTTTTGAAAGGCGCAAAAGAATTTATCGAAAAAATCAAATAAGTCTTCCTTTTAAGGCGTGCATCTCTTTAGGTTTTCATCGGAAATAGGTTAAAATAAACCCAAATGGCCAAAATTTTAGAGAAGAGATTAATCCGTCATCCTGATGTTTTTTATTATAAGATCGATGCCCCGTTGATTTCGAAAAAGGCTAAACCCGGGCAGTTTGTTATTATCCGCCTCAATGAAAAGGGAGAGAGAATCCCCCTTTCCCTTGCTGATATAAATCCTGAAGAAGGCACAATCAGTCTGATTGTTATGGCTGTGGGCAAGACCACTACAGAGATGTCCACATTTAATGCAAACGATGAAATCCTTGATTTATGCGGCCCTCTGGGACAGCCCACACATATTGATAAATACGGCAGAGCGATTCTTGTTGGCGGCGGCTTTGGTGTTGCTCCCCTTTATCCCATTGCACGGTCATTAAAGGATGCGGGCAATGAGGTCATTGTTATTATGGGAGCAAGGAGCAAGGACTTATTAATCTATGAGAACGAGATGCAGCAGGCATGCGATAAAGTTTTAATCACAACAGATGATGGAAGCAAGGGAATTAAAGGCGTGGTAACAACGGCTCTCAAGCAGGAATTGGAGCAGAACGGTGCAAATATGGTTATGGCTGTTGGGCCTGCCATTATGATGAAATATGTTTCCGAGACTACAAAGTCTTTTGGAATAAAAACCTTTGTGAGTTTGAACTCCATTATGATTGACGGCACAGGGATGTGCGGCGGCTGTCGTGTATCCATCGGAGGAAAGACAAGGTTTGCATGCACTGACGGGCCAGATTTTGACGGCCATCTGGTGGATTGGGATATTCTCATTAACCGCCAGAAGACTTATCTTAATGAAGAGAAGGAATCCTTTGAGGCATGGAAAAAGCGACATGCCTTTGCGATTTGTGAATGAAGTGAAAATCATTCCAGTTAAAACCCCTATCCCTGAACAAGACCCTGCAAAGAGGCGTTCGAATTTCGAGGAGGTTTCTCTCGGCTATACTCCTGAGTTGGCTATGAAAGAGGCAGAGCGTTGTCTTCAGTGCAAGAAGCCATTGTGTGTTGAAGGTTGTCCTGTTCATATCCCGATACCTCAATTTATTAAAGCTATCAAAGACGGCGATTTCAGGAAGGCAATAGATTTGATTAAAACTGCAAGCTTTTTACCTGCTGTTTGCGGAAGGGTTTGTCCACAGGAAGACCAGTGCGAAAAGAACTGTACTCTTGGCAAAAAGGGCGAGCCGGTTGCCATTGGCCGTCTTGAAAGGTTTGCTGCCGATTATGCAATGCAGAGTTGGAATGGATCTGGCATCGAAATTACAAAGCCAACAGGAAAAAAAGTGGCTATCGTTGGAAGCGGTCCTTCAGGACTGACATGTGCTTATGATTTGGCCAGATTGGGGCATAAGATTACTATATTTGAGGCCCTTCATGAGGCAGGAGGGGTCTTGATGTACGGCATTCCGGAATTCAGGCTTCCAAAGGGGATAGTATCTCACGAAATAAATGTATTGAAGGAAATGGGAGTTGAAATTTTTACAAATGCAATTGTGGGCAAACTTATTACGATAGATGAAATAACGGAAGACTTTGATGTATGTTTTATCGGCACCGGAGCTGGTTTGCCGAAGTTCATGGGCATAGAAGGAGAAAATCTAAACGGTGTTTATTCTGCCAATGAGTTTTTGACCCGTGCAAATTTAATGAAGGCTTATGTATTCCCTGAGTACGATACTCCAATTAAGAAAGGGCATAGGGTAGCTGTCATCGGCGGAGGTAATGTGGCCATGGATGCTGTGAGGACTGCCCTTCGCCTCGGAGCCAAAGAGGCTACAATAATTTACAGACGTTCAGAAAAAGAGATGCCTGCAAGAAAAGAGGAGATTCACCATGCAAAGGAAGAAGGAGTTGTCTTTGAACTCTGCACAAGCCCTGTAAAGATAATCGGTGAAGATGGCTGGGTGAAGGCAATAGAATGTGTTCGTATGGATCTCTGCGAAGCAGATGAAAGCGGAAGAAGGCGTCCCGTGCCTGCGAAAGGCTCTGAATTCCAGCTTCCTGTGGATATTGTGATTGTTGCGATAGGCACAGGCGCCAATCCTCTCGTGCCTCAAAGCACAGAGAAGCTTGCATTGAATGTTTGCGGCTATATTATTGCCGATGAAGATACAGGGCAAACAAGCAGGGAAGGTGTCTTTGCAGGAGGCGACATTGTAACAGGAGCAGCAACGGTTATTCTTGCCATGGGGGCAGGTAAAAAGGCGGCAAAGGCGATTCATGAATATTTGATGCGCAAGAATTGACACGATGTTTCACAGGACTTTAAAATAAATAGTTTATAAATTTTAGAAAGGAAAAAGATATGGCCCAAAATAAGATGAATAACAAGCTTAAACTCGGTCTGCCGAAGGGCAGTCTTCAGGAGTCAACACTTCGCCTTTTCAAAAAGGCAGGCTATCACATAGGCGTGTCTTCACGCTCGTATTATCCTGTCTTTGATGACCCTGAAATAGAATCCATGCTCATCAGGGCGCAGGAGATGGCACGATATGTTGAGGACGGTCATCTGGACTGCGGACTTACAGGCCACGACTGGGTGCTTGAGCAGAATGCGGATGTTGTCGAGGTTGCAGAGCTTATTTACGGCAAGGGAGGATTCAGTCCTGTGAAATGGGTTATTGCCGTGCCCATGGACTCAAAGATAAAGAGCGTTAAAGACCTTGAAGGCAAAAGGATTGCCACAGAGCTTGTGGGCTTTACAAAGAGGTATTTAAAGTCAGAAGGAATAAAGGCGGAGGTTGATTTTTCATGGGGCGCAACAGAGGTGAAGCCTCCTCACCTTGCAGATGCAATTGTCGAGCTTACAGAGACAGGCACATCCTTAAGGGCAAACAACCTGAGAATAGTTGAGACCATTATCGAGTCAACAACAAGGTTTATTGCGAATAAAAAGGCATGGCAGGATAAATGGAAGAGACGGAAAATGGAAAATATCGCGCTGCTCTTAAATGGCGCACTTGCTGCCGAGGAAAAGGTCGGACTCAAGATGAATGTCCCTGAGAAGGCATTTAAAAAGGTTCTGAGTCTCCTTTCTGCAATGCATTCTCCAACTGTGTCACAGCTTTCTGATACAGGCTGGTATGCCATTGATGTAATTACAGATGAAAAGGTTGTCAGGGATTTAATCCCGAAGCTAAAGGCTGCGGGTGCATCAGGAATAGTCGAATATCCTTTAAACAAGGTTATCCCATAATGGCAGATGCTTATTCCGTAAAAGTCCCTGTATTTGAAGGCCCGATGGATCTTCTTCTGCATCTTATCAAGCAGAATAAGATCGATATTTACGACATCCCTATTTCCCTCATAACACGGCAGTACCTCGAATACATCGAGATTATGAAGGAACTCAACCTCGAAATCGCCTCCGAGTTCCTTGTTATGGCTGCTACTCTTATCTATATAAAATCGAGGATGCTACTTCCTCCTGATGAGACCATTGAAACTGAAGAGCAGGAAGACCCGAGGGCAGGCCTTGTCCAGAGGCTCCTCGAATATCAGGCATATAAAGAGGTGTCTGGGACTCTGAGGGAGAGGGAAGAGATATGGACTAATGTATTTTCGAGACCGCCGATGGACAATGATGAGATTGAAGCCGAGCCTGAGCTGTATTTGTTCGATGTAAACATCTTCGACCTCATGGGTGCACTGAAGAAAATCATGAGCAGGGTGCCTCCCGAGGTAATAAAGATAACGAGGGAGACGCTGACAGTTAAAGACAAGATTGCGCTGATACTCGACAAGATGGAGAGCGAGCATACAATGAGGTTCGACGCACTCTTTGAGGAAGACACCACGAGGGTTCAGATAATAGTTACATTCCTTGCACTCCTTGAGATTTTAAGGCTCGGCCTTGTACGTGCTTATCAGGACAAAGAGTTCGGGACAATATGGATTATGCGGCATAAGGAGACTGCTTAACAAGGAAAAATCCCAAGATAACATTGGCATCAATTATCTTTTGCGGCAAATTTCACTTGGGGACATGCTCGATTACCCTTTTCTTCTTTTTTCAAAAGTCTTTTTTTCTTTTGCAAAAATTTAATTTGTGATAAACTCCTAACAGGATTTAATTGAGGGGGGATTATGCGAAAATCTATTTTATCAATTCTTTTGATATCGGTTCTCTTAACAGCCGCTTTTTCTTATGCTTCCGAGCAAGAGGTTTTTGTCAATAAAATAGTCATAACCGGCAACATGATTATTGGCGTTGATACCTTGTATCCTATCATTAAAAGCTATGAAGGCAGACGGGTAGCCCTTTCCGAACTGCAAAAGGCAGCAGCACCGATAACCGAAGTATACAAAAAGCGAGGCTACATACTTGCAAAAGCATACATACCAGAGCAAAAGGTTGTTAACGGAGTCGTTGAAATAGCTGTTCTGGAAGGAAGAATTGGAGAAATAAAGGTTGATGGCAGCCATAAATACTATTCGTCTGAATTTATAAAAAAGCACTTTAAATTCAAAAATAATACATTTAATCAGGATGAACTTGAAAGGGCGCTTCTTGTACTTAATGAATATCCAAGACTCCATGTAAAGGCAGCGCTTCAACCCGGCAAAGAGACCGGTACAACAGACATAGTCATAACAGCAGAAAATGCTATGCCTGTTAATCTGACGCTGGATTACAACAACTTCGGCTCTAAGTATGTGAGCAGGAGCAGGTTTGGAGCTACCCTTGATGTGGGAAACCTTCTTATGGAGGGTGCAATATTTTCAATTCGCGGGGTATCTGGTGATAATCCCGACGACATGTTTTTTGGAAGGGCGTCATATTCTATTCCCCTCAATACAAAGGGTACAAGACTCGGGGTTTACTATGCCAATGGAGATTATGAACTGGGAAGGGAGTTTGCTGTTTTAAAGATGAAGGGCAAGATAGAATCTTACGGTATTTATGCATCGCATCCATTTATAAAAAAGAGGATCCAGAACCTCACAGCGGAAGTCGGATTCGATGTTAAGGACGCAAAACAGGAAATATTAGGCACGGAGGTCAGCAAAGACAGGATTCGTTCATTGAGAGGAGGAATTACCTATGAATCAACAGATACTACTGGACGTTCATTAGCATCTCTTTTTATCACACAGGGTCTTGGCAATAACCTTGGCGGAATGGATAACAATGACAGGTTTGCAAGCCGTGCTGGAGCTGACAATAGGTTTACAAAGGCAAACATTGATGTGATGAGGGTGCAAAAAATAGCAGACCCGTTATTTTTTATCCTGAAGGGCTCAGGGCAATGGACATCTGACAACCTTGTTGCCATTGAACAGTTTAGTGTTGGCGGCGCTGATTCGGTAAGGGGTTATCCGATGGGTGAGTTTTCAGGAGATGATGGCTATGCAGTGACTGCAGAATTAAGGATATCTCCCCTTAAGAACAAGGAGCTCGTTCAGATTGCACTGTTTATGGATAACGAGTCTGTAGAAAAAGTCAGTTTTTAAATTATCCTGTCCTTTATTGAAGTTTTAGTCCTGAATTTCGAGTTTGCTTTTCCGAAGACCCATTATTTACGTGACCAGGTCTCTATCTATGTCCAT
>JAJYXI010000002.1:0-50348 GCA_021791055.1 Nitrospirota bacterium
ACCGATGAGTTGCTTCAATAACACTGAAAGCATTGAAAGGATAGTCTATGCTGTTATGAGCCACTTGAATGATACATGGGGAAGAAAACCCTTAAAAGAATTTACACATAAATCTTGACACTACCGCTCATGATTAAATATTTGTAAGTTTCTGCCTTAAAAGTTATATTATTAAAGATAACAGTTTTAAACAGAAGAAGATAACCATGTCAAATAATATATCATCAGAAATCTACAAGAAGTTTCTCTGGGCAGGCATTTCTTTAGTATTCGTTTTAGTTATAGGGACGGTAGGCTACTGGTTTGTCGGCAGGGGGCAGTATTCTCTTCTGGACTGCCTCTATATGACAGTCATTACAATAGCAACAATCGGCTATGGCGAGATAATAGACATGTCAGGCAATCCTGCGGGAAGGGGATTCACAATATTCATAGCCCTTTTTGGAATAGGCACGCTAACCTATATCCTTTCAAACTTTACCGCATTTATAGTTGAAGGAGAACTTAACGAAACCTTTCGGAGGAGGAAGATGGAAAAGATAATCAAAAAATTCAAAGATCACTACATCGTCTGTGGCATCGAAGGCGTCGGATTTCACATTGTCAGCGAGCTTTACGATACTAAAAGACCTCATGTAATAGTAGATATAGACAGGAAAAAAATAGAAAAAATACTCGAAACTTTTCAAGAGCGTGTTTATATAGAAGGCGACGCCACCGACAGCGACACGCTGCTTAAGGCTGGGATTATGGAGGCAAAAGGGTTGTTTGCAGTGTCGGGCGATGACAACCAGAATCTGGTAATAAGCCTGACAGCAAAACAGCTTAACCCTAACATCAGAGTAGTTGCCAGATGCCACGATCTGAAAAACATAGATAAAGTGAAAAAGGCCGGTGCCGATGCAGTGGTGTCTCCTACATTCATAGGCGGTCTCAGGATGGCTTCAGAGATGGTGCGTCCGACAGTTGTGTCTTTTCTTGACATAATGCTGCGCGACAAAGATAAAAACCTGAGAGTGGAAGAAATTCCGGTGCCTGAATCATTTGTCGGGAAAGCCATTGCAGACTTACAGTTAAAGAAATATCCGAATATGCTTCTGCTGGCTGTCAGAACAAAAGACGATTGGATTTTTAATCCGTCCGATGATTATGTCATAAAACCTGAAAATGCATTAATCTTTATGGCCACCCCCCAGGAAAGGCAAGAAATGGAGAGTATTTTTTCGATCTAATAAACTTGATGGGATATTACGAATTCAAAATTAAAATATCGGACGAGTCAAAGGATGCATTAATACAAATGATGTCTCAGGCAGGCTGTCTCGGTGTAATAGAAAACGGAAACACCATCACTGCCTATTTCCCTGACTTTTTAGGTATTAATAAAATAACGGACGCTTTAAGCTCTTCTAAAAAAACATTAAAGGATTCGGGCCTTGACGATAAGATGTCTTTTGAATATGTTTTTATCGGGGAGAGGGACTGGAATGAGTCATGGAAAAAGAAATTTAAACCTATTGATGTTGGTGAAAACCTTACCATACTTCCACCATGGGAAGAAAATAGTAATGGCAGGATAAGTCTGATAATAGATCCGGGCATGGCCTTTGGCACAGGCCATCACGAGACGACAAAGACATGCCTGACATTGATAGAACGGTTTTCTAAAGACCTAATCCCCCCTTTAGTAAACTCTTTCCTCGATTTTGGCACAGGAACAGGAATACTCGCAATAGCCGCATTAAAGCTGGGCTTCAAACATGCAGTATGCGTCGATATAGACCCACTTGCCATAGATGCAGCACAGAGAAATGCGGAACTCAACACCCTTGAGAATATCGAAATAAAAGAAGGCAGCATCTCTCTGGTGGATGGAAAATTCGATTTTATAGCCGCAAATTTGATGTCGGAAATACTAATCCAGAATGCTCATAAAATGGCATTCAGCCTGAATAAGCCAGGAATCGCCCTCCTTTCAGGAATGATCGTCGGACAGGAGGACGATGTTATTACAGCAATGGAAAAAGAAGGACTTCATGTATTAGAGAAATTCTATGATGGAAGATGGGTCTCGGTTCTCCTCACACATTGAACCTGAAATTGATTATATCGCCATCCTTTACCTCGTAAGTCTTTCCTTCAAGCCTCAAAAGTCCTTTGTCCCTTGCTGCAGCCATGTTTCCGCATAAAATAAAATCATCATAGCCCACAACCTCTGCCCTGATGAATCCCCTCTCAATATCAGAATGTATCTTGCCTGCTGCCTTCTGTGCGCTTGTGCCTTTTTTAATAGTCCATGCCCTAACCTCGTCTTCACCTGCTGTAAGAAAAGAGATGAGGCCGAGGAGGTCATAGCTCACATGTATTAATTTATTCAGGGCAGGCTCCTGTATTCCGAGGTCATCGATAAAGGCCCTCGCCTCATCTGGATTTAATTGTGCAATCTCCATTTCTATTTTGCCGCAGAGTGATACGACCTTTGTTGTTTTTGATATGCCTTTGTCGTCAAAATATTTTTCAGCGTCTTTCTGGAAGTTTAATGCCTTATCAGTATTCAAGTCGCCTTCCCCTATATTCAGAACGACTACTTCCGGCTTTGTGGAGATAAACTGGAGGTGCTTCATGGCCTTCTGTTCTTCATCGTCAAAACTTACATTTCTGAGGGGAATCTCCTTTTCAAGGGCATCCTTGCATTTAAGGAGCAACTTCTTTTCTGCTTCATTAGGCTTTTTGCCCTTTTTTGCGCCCTCCTCCATTCTTGCAAGCCTCTTTTCAACCAATTCTATGTCTCCGAATATCAGCTCAAGCTCCAATGTCTCAATATCCCTCAGCGGATTAATCTCATTCATGGGATGCGAGACCGCATCGTCCTCAAATGCCCTTACTACATGGACGATGGTATCGGCATCCTTTATCAAATCAAAGACCTTCCTGTTCTGTGCAACATCTCCTTTCGTAAGCCCTATGTAATCTATGTATTCTACTGTCGCATAAGTAATCTTTTTGGGTTTATATATTTCTACAAGCTTGTCAATCCTGTAATCAGGTACCTTTACAACGCCGAAATTCGGCTCGCCGCTGACGGTGGGATAGATTGTTGTTTCAAGGTTCTGTCCTGTAAGGGCGTTAAAAACAGTAGTCTTGCCTGAATTGGAAAGTCCGATGATAGCTAATTTCACATCTCCTCCATTAAGGTGTCGTATAAAGTCATTCACTGCCTGCCATATGTCTTATATTTTTATGGCTAATAAATTAATTTAAACCTTTTTTCCCGTGCAAAGTTCTTTATTACCATTAAGGCTGTATAAAGCCTCTGGAGTCTTATGCTCCTTTTCCTTATCAAACAGATATCGTCGTAAGGGAAAGGCTCTGCCCTGATCTCAATCTGTTTGCGCTTTATTGCATTGCAAATGGACTTAAGTGCATTTTCATCAAAGGATTTTAAGAATATGGGATTTACCGCAATAAACCCTTCCGATATGTCAGATACGATAGCCTTATAATTCCTTTTAGTCTGCTCCGCCATGTTCCTTTTTCTTTACGAACAACGGTGAGATCCAGATACCAATTTCATAAAGCAGTATAATAGGCAGAGCCATTAGCATCTGGTTGAACGCATCCGGAGTCGGCGTTAAAAAAGCAGCGAGTATGAATGCAATTAATACTGCATACTTTCTGTTTCTGGCAAGTGTCTTAGGCGTTACAATCCCCATCTTTGTGAGGAATATTATAAATATGGGAAGCTCAAATACTGCACCAAAGGCAAGAATAAACTTCAGGCAGAAATCAACATATTGTCCCACAGAAAGCATTGGCATTAAAAAATCACCCACTTTGTAAGTGAGAAGAAATCCCATGGCAAAGGGGAGTACTATAAAAAAACAAAACGCCGCTCCAAATAAAAAAAGGCCGGTTGCCGAAAAGATGAAAGGAAACACATATTTTTTCTCCTTCTGAAGAAGCCCCGGAGAAATGAACTTCCATAACTGATGGAATAACACAGGCAGGGAAAGCATCAGTCCAGCAACGAAGGAGACCTTGATATTCATCCAGAATGCCTCGGCAGGCGCAAGGAATACAAGCTTTGTGCTCTGTAGTTTGTCCTGCTGGACGAAATGCACATACATATTTTTTACAGAAAAGTCCAGATTGTAGCGAAGCGGAAACATTATAAATTTAAAAATCTCTTCGGAGTAATTGAAGGCGACCATAAATGCGGCGAGCACGGCTACTAAAGATACTACAATCCTTTTTCTGAGTTCACCGAGGTGTTCTGTGAGGGGCATCTTCTCATCTTCCATTTACCTAATACCTACCCCTCAGACCTTTTTTCGTCATTGGCTTTCTCGGTTCCATAAGCAGTTGCCGTGTCAGATGTCTCTTTCTCTTTTTTCTCTTCGGTTTTGTGAATATCATTTTCCAGCGATATTGGCTGTTTTATCTCATTAAGTTCAGCATCCATCTGCTCTTTAACGCCGTGCATTGCCCTTTTAAGCTCAGCGATCCCCTTTCCAATGGTTCTGCCAAGCTCGGGTAGTCGCTTAGGACCAAACACGAGGAGTGCGACAATGAATATTACTATAAGTTCCTGTATGCCTAAGTCAAACATGACTTATTATTATAAACTATTCTTCGTATATTTTTCGTATTTTTTTCTTTTCAGGCGGCAGGATAATGCTTACTGAAAACATCAGCCTGTAATCAGGGGTTCTGTTTTTTATATCGAAACCGGCTCCGATGGTGGTATACATATAATCAGTGGTTGCAATCCTGTATCCGAGTCTCCATTCTAAAAGGTCTATCTTGTTTTTAAAATAATTTTTCCTTCCGACTATTTCAGCAAGAACTTTTGAATCATGTGTCACGGCCAATTCTGCACCGAGATTAACTGCATACTCATTTTTCAATCCTGTTTTTTGCGGCTTGGAGTAAAAAGCATTAAAGTGCCCTTTAAAAGGCCCGACCTTTTTTGTAACCAACAGTCCGCCACCTACTCTGCCTTCGGTGGTAAACTCATCCTTACCGGAAGGAGGCGATACAGTTAATATATAAGCAACTGCGGGTCCGTATTCACCTTCGTCTATAACTCTGTGTTTAACTCCCAGACTCACATCCTCGAAACCATCAACCCTGTTTTCCCACCCGGTTACATAAGGAAGTGTAACATCGAACTCAAACTTATCATGAAGTCCGTATGCAAGCTGAAAAATGGTGCGGTAAAAGTCAGGGTCATTGGATCTCTCAACGCTCAAACCGAAACCGATCTTGTTTTGCTTGAGACTCTCTGCGCTGAAAGTAGAAAATACTCCATAGGGAGAAAGAGGCTGCAAGCCCTTTACATCAAAGGCATTTGCATAAGTAGGAAGTAAGAAGTGTGCAGTAAGAAGTAAAAGGCAAAAAATAAGATACAAAGGAAAAGAACTTTTCATTTTTTCGCTTCCTGCTTCCCACTTCCTATCTCCCACTTTCATTGTTACATGAGAATATCAAAAACGCCTCTTTCTGTCAAATCTCATTTAAGGTCTTCAATGATTCCTCTGAGAATAAATGCAGCACCTTTGTAAAAATCTTCTGCAGTAAACTCTATTACCTTATCCGCAAAAAAGGGCAGCCACGATGCCATGTGATCGCTCAGAAAGTCGCTCCTCATCTCAAAGAGTCTGGATGCTTCTTCCCGCTTTCCCTGTTCAAAGTATTCGATTATTTTTTGTGTCAGATAATAAATAAACTCAAGTTCGATGCCGATATGGTCGTCAGGTATGCTGTAAAGTTCCTGGACTGCCATGCCTGCCTCAAGGTATCTTTTCCTGACATCAATGGTCTCGTCTGTCATTAAGGATCGGGACTCTGATAAATAAAAAGAGGCATAAGGCACTGCTGGAGGATTTTTAGGCCCTATGAATAAACGGGCATATTCGAGTGCAAGTTCTTCGATCCACTCATTAAGCCTGTATTCATTCTTTCTGACTGATTCGATCAGGAGTTTCAGCCCATAGTTTATCTCATTATCTGTCTCATCTGGAGGATCAATCTCTGCGAGTTCATTAATCAATTCTTTTGTAGGCTCTTTTAAAAATAACTGTCTCAGAAGATTATATAAATAAAGTTCTTCTCTTAATTCGTCTATCATTGTCACCTCTTATTTGGTTGATGAGTATATGAGTAAATGGGTAAATGAGCAAACACCCATCTACCCATTCACTCTTCACCCATTCACTGTCTTTTTCCTACGCCTTCTTCACCTTCACGATCATATCCGCATAACCGGGGAACCCCATTATAGGGCTTAATACATCCGGGTCTACGAGGTCGTTGTGGCTCGGCGTGTAGTCTTTTGTCTTGTATGCAGGACCAAGTCCTTCGCTGAACCTTCCGCCTGTGGCAAAACCAATCTTGATAACGCCTGGTCTTATTCCGCCTGAGGCAAATACCTTGCCTTTTGTAGATTTTTTAAGAGGGTTTTCGACAACCACCATGTCACCGCTCTTAAGCCCAAGTTTCTTTGCATCATCGATGTTCATCCATATAGTGCCGACAGAATAGGTGTTAGCCTTGAATTTCATCTTCATGGATTTCATCGGCTCATCGCCCATCGGCATGGCCTCCGGAACATCCGCCTCGAATTCCTTGTTCATGGGCTGCCATGTCCCCTCAGTCTTGATCTCTCCGAGCCATGGAATCATCTGCGTGCCGCTCATGGCATGGTGGACACGTCCGCAGATAAGCTGGAACGGATAATCCTTGTCATATTTTTTATACGCAGGATTTGTATGCGGGTTCCACTTTGTCTCGAACCAGAAAAAGGTCTCAGGGAACTTTGTAAAGCCTATCTCCTTTAATCCGAGAGGCACTTCGCCGCCTGCCTTCTCTATCTTCTCGTTATAAGACTTGTAGCCTCCGTAGCGTTTGTCTCCGTCTTTCCAGTCGAACTTGAACTCGATGAGCTTTGTGGAGGTGTTCGGGAATGCCTTGTTAGGCTCATCGGCATTATGCTTTTTGTACCTATACCAGCTCATGGGCCAGATGGCGACGCCGTGATTGTTCCTTAACCATTCGACGGTTACTGGTTTCCCTTTTACGACCTTGTTTTTATCGTCAACGGTGACCTCACCTTTTTCGAGTGATTCCGGCGTGCCGATGAGCTTGTAGCCTTCCGGATATTGTGGATAAGGAAGCGGTGTCCCTACATTGACCCTGCCGGGCGCCGGCGCAAGCATCTCGTTTACAAAATCCTCTTCGGACTTATATTTCTCCCAGAAGTCAGAGCCTTTAATGTCAGAATCTCCAAGCTCATTCAGCTTCTTTGCGAGCATGTTCATTATCTCCGTTGGCTTTTTGGACTCGTGAAGCGGTTTGATTACCGCATCCCTGTTGTAGATCACCTGATGGGACGGATAAATATCGCTGAGACTCTGTCTTTCCGCATAGCTCGCCTCGGGCAGAATCACATCTGCATATAGGGCGCTTTCGAGGTTGAGGCTGTCGATGAAGACATAAAGCTCAAGCTTGTAATTGCCTTTCGCATCCTTTGCGGTAATTGCCTCTTTCCATTTGTACGGCGCTGAACCGGTGAGGATGGAATTACCCGTTCTCAGGATGTATGACTTGATGGGATAGTGGTATCCCCTGAACGGGCCATACCTGATGTCAACACCCTCTTTGAAGGCATTGGGATAATCCGCGACAGCATCATCCCATGCAGCGGGATATTTGCTCCCGAAGAGGTCCATATGGAAATGTTCCACCTCTCCTTCAACCTCTTTGCCGTTTATTGTCCTCTTTACCTTCCTCGATTTAAACTGCTTCCCTGTTGCGGAACCGCCTTTATCCGATTTCACAAGCTCTGTGTCTATAACGCCGCCCGGCACATCGAAGTTTCCGGTTATCACGTTCAGAGCCACGCCGATGATTGAAGCACAGTAGCCGTTATAGTGGTGTCCCGGCGACTGCATACCCCAAACAAGGGCTGCCGGCTTTGTTATTCCAAATAGATGGGAGAGTTCTTCAATCTGTTTTTTGCTCAAGCCTGTCCTGTCGGCTGCCCAGTCAAGGCTGAAGTAGCTCAAGCCGTTAATCGGGTCTTTCTTGTGCCACCACGACTTGAATGCCGCCTCAAAATCTTCCCATCCTGTGGAGTATTTCTTGAAGCTCCAGTCTATATACTTTTTGTTCGGGTCATTCTGGCTGTCATTTTCAAGGATATATCTGAGCATTGCGCCAAAGAGGTCTCCGTCCGTGCCTGCGCGCGGGGCAAGCCACATATCCGCAGCAGTAGCCGTGTTGGAGTAACTTGGGTCAATGACTACCACCTTACATCCATTTTCTACTTTTGCTCCCACTGTTCCCCTGTTTTCATAGAATATCCTTGTTGCGACAAAGGGGTTCCAGCCGTTATAGACAATCAGTTTTGATTTATATGTGTAGTCCTTTTTCAGAGAGCCGTCGGGCTGCCTTACAATCTGGGGCCTCATTATGTCCGGCTCCCATCTCTTGCCGCCGACCATAAGTTTCGGGCCATGCCTTCTCGGAGTGTCGCATATAGCGCCGTGCTCAGTACAGTTTGGAGTTCCGTAAGCAAAGAAAAGCCTGTAGTACTGATCTCTGTCGGTGACATCGCCACAGTCCATGATGACAGACTCTGCTCCGTATTTCTTTTTAATGTCCGTCAGTTTCTTCCCGATGTGATCAATGGCCTCATCCCATGTTACGCGTTTGAATTTACCTGAGCCTCTTTCACCGACTCTTATCATCGGATATTTCAATCTATATGGAGAATATACAAGCTGCTGCCCTGAAGCGCCTTTTGCACATGCTATTCCGTCGTTCATGGGCACTGCCTTATTGCCGTAAATCTTTGCAATCTTCCCGTCCTTAACCCACATCTCAAGTCCGCATTCAGCAGGACACATGGCATCGGCGGTATACTTCACTTCATATTTGCCCATCGCCGTCTGCATTGCCTCTGCCTCGGCAGGGGAAAGATGTTTTAAAGACATTAGACCTGTTTTGTTTAATGCTGATATTCCGGCAAGCGCTCCGGCATATTTTAAAAATACCCTTCTTGATACCTGCATATTTTCACCTCCTACCTGTTTATCTGGCCGTCGGCCGCTGAAAAGACCTCTTTATCAGGTGCGATAAAGGTTGTCCTCGGCTTTGTGCCGTATTCAGGATGCCAATCCGTTGTTTTTACAGACGCCTTGAGCTTTGAGACTGCGCTGTCAGGGTCGCTCAGGTCTCCAAAGAATCTTGCCTTTCCAACGCAGTTTCTCACGCATGCCGGCTCTTCAATGCCATCTGCAAGCCTGTGGCTGCAATAATCGCACTTATCAACAACCCTTAAGTCCTTTGCCTTTTTCCCCTTAACTTCAGGGACATCTTTGGCATACTTTGATGGATCATTCTTCACAGGGATATGCGGATGCATGAATCTCGCTCCATAAGGACATGCGCCTACGCATCTCCCGCAGCCGATGCATAAGTCCCTGTTCACCATTACAACTCCATCCTCCCTTTTGTAAGTGGCCCCTTTCACAGGACATGGAAGGACACACGGCGGCTCGTCACACTGATTACAGATTTTGGGGAAAAAATACCTCTTTGGTTTCGGATATTCGCCTGTATCGGCGATATCCACCTTTGACCTGAACTGTGCCATGGGTGCTGCATTTTCCATCTTGCAGCTTACCTGACAGGATGTGCAGCCCACGCACTTTCTCAGGTCAACAAGCAATGCATACTTTTTTGACATAATTCATCCTCCTTTCAAAAAGAATTTGAAAGGAGTTTAAGCAATCGTTATGCCAGAAACAACTATTTGATAAACAAAGATATTTATTTTGGGATGGTGTTCAAAGATAAGGCAGGTGTGCAGAAGATGAACAGCCCTTCTACTCATTCTGTGGAAAGTAAGGCTGAGTTCTTCTGAGCAATTTTGTTGCTGTCACCATTACCGGCACTTCTATCAGTGGCCCAACTACGGTAGCCAATGCAGCGCCCGATCCGAGGCCGAACACAACCATTGCCGTGCCTATTGCTACCTCAAATTGCGTGCTTGAGCCGATGAGTGCTACCATTGACGCATCTTCATAGCGATAGCGTAGTAACCATGCAGTTAGATGAGTTCCTGCCACCATAATAACAAGGTGCAAAAAAACCGGAACAGCAATCAAGGCAACTGTCAGGGGATACTCCAATATCTTCTGCCCTTCTGATGAAAATAAAAGCACAAGCATTCCCATGAGGGCTCCGGTCGCAAGGTCGCTCATTACAGACAGGTAACGGTTTGCAAACCATTGTTCGCCCTTACGACGAATTAAGAGCCTTTTGGAAACCTGACCTGCAATCAATGGAAGGCCGACGAACAGCAAAACGCTTACTGCAACCAGCGAGAAGGGAACAGGCACTCCGCCCACGCCGAGATAAAATGCTGCGAATGGGGCATAGAGCAAAAGCGTTGATACTGCATTGATTGCGGTAATAACCACGCCCTGTATCACATTGCCGCGCGCAAAGGCAATCCAGAACAGCACCATCCCTGTGCAGGGAGAAATGCCGAGAAGGATTGTGCCTGCCCGGAAGTCGGGGTTGTCGAGAAACAGCCATGCCAGAAGCACCATTAATGGCGGCGCTATTATCCAGTTTGCGATTAAGGTCATGATCGTGGGGCCGATGTTTCTTACGGCATGTGATACTTCTTCCAGCTTAACCTTCGCCATGGTAGGATACATTAGAAAAAACATGAGGACGGCGATGGGGATGGAAACGCCGCCGATATTAAGCGCATTGATATCGTGCACAATTTGCGGGAAAAGTTTGCCCAGAAGCAGACCGGCGACTCCGCACAGGATAATCCAGACATAGATATATTTTTCAAAGCGACCAAGCGTGACTTCAGATTCTTCGTTCATTTTCTTCCAGCTTCTTTCTTAGCGTATTTCTTGATATACCTAAGAGTTTTGCTGCATGAACCTGATTGCCCTTTGTAAGTTCCAATGCCTTTTGAACCATGGATTTTTCAAGCGTGCTGACTATATCCTGAAACCTCTCCTGACAGCCATCCTTGAATGCAAGTTCAACGACATTTTGAATAACCTCCTCTAAAGAGGCACAACTGTTTCGCAATAAGTTCTGTGCACGCAGACCTTCGCAGCATTCCATGGATAGATAATCGCTGTTGCAGAAAACCATTGCCTTCTGAATAACATTCTCAAGTTCTCTGACATTGCCGTGCCACGGATGTTCTTCCAGCTTTTTCAGGGCGTCAGCGGTGATGCCTTTTATTGTCTTGCCGAGCTTTTTATTGTATTTCTGTATGAAGTAATGGACAAGTTCTTTAATATCCTCTTTTCTTTCCCTTAACGGCGGCACATTGATGGTGACCACATTTATACGATAATAAAGGTCTTCTCTGAAAGTGCCGCTTTTACCCATCTCCTCAAGGTTCTTATTTGTTGCAGTAATTATCCTTACATCTGTCTCTATCGTCTCTGTGCCACCAAGTCTTTGGAATTGTCCATCCTGTAATACCCGTAAGACCTTTGCCTGCAAAGGTAGAGTCATATCACCAATTTCATCAAGGAACAGAGTTCCGCCGCTGCACTGTTCAAATTTCCCTATGCGTTTAAAATCTGCGCCTGTAAATGCACCACGCTCGTATCCAAAAAGCTCAGACTCAAGGAGTTGTTCTGGAATGGCAGAGCAATTAATTGCAAGAAAGGGTTTGTCTGCCCTGTTACTGTAATGATAAATCGCCCTTGCAATCAGCTCCTTACCAGTGCCGCTTTCTCCCCTTATAAGAACAGTTGCATCTGTTGGCGCTGCCCTTCCGATCTGCTTGTAAATATCAAGCATTTGAGGGCTTTTTCCTATAATTCTTTCACCACCTGCATAATCTTTCACCTCATCAAAGGTGACCACCTCTTCCATCAGTTCTCTTGTTTTGATAGCATCCTTAACGCGGATAAGTAATTCATCGTTATCAAAGGGCTTGGCGAGATAATCGTATGCACCTAATTTTATAGCGTAAATCGCCTTTTCAGTGGTGCTGAAGGCCGTCATCATTATCACCTGAACCTTTGGATGGGATTCCTTTATCTTTTTTAATACTTCAAGGCCATCCATTTCAGGCATCCTCACATCCATTATCACAAGGTCGGGTTTTACATCATTTAAAACTGACAATGCATCTTCACCGCTTGTGGCTGTGTGCACATTATAGCCTTCGGATTGAAGAAATCTGTGAAGGGAATAACACACTGTCTTCTGGTCGTCAACAACAAGTATCTTGCTCATACACTTATAGGAATTCTCAGGGTAAAGGTTGTCCCTTCTCCATCAGTTTCAAAACTAATCTCTCCGTTATGGAGGCTTACAATATTATACACTATTGAAAGTCCGAGACCGGTTCCATCGCTCTTTGTTGTAAAGAACGGGTCAAAAATTTTGTCTTTTATATCTTCAGGTATACCGCTCCCTGTATCTCCAATGCTAACGACTGCACTGCCATTTCCCATTTTACTGGATATGGTCAATGTGCCGCCATCAGGCATGGCCTCTATTGCATTAAGAACGAGATTCAGTAGTGCCTGCTGAATCATTGCCCTGTCAGCTTTCACGGGTGGCAGTTTTGAGAGGTTTAACACAACATTTATGGACTGGTTTTTAATCTGAAACTGAGCAAGGTTTATTACCTGTTTTATTACGGAATTAATATATATATCCGACAGATTGAATTCATCACTTCTCGCAAATCTGAGAAACCTCGTCAGTAGGTCATCCATCTGTTCTGTTGCTGAAAGCACTACTTTCATATCTTCTTTTGTCAATGCCGGATTATCTTTAAATGCCTGAAACAGCACTTTTATAGAGGTGAGCGGATTTCTGATCTCATGGGCAAGCCCTGCTGAAAGCCTTCCGAGTGCAGTTAATTTTTCTGCCCTTAACATCTGCTTGTAAGATTCCTCCATCTTCTTTCTGTATGCATCAAGCTCACATGAAAGATTATTGAAGGTACTGGAAAGTTCTCCAACTTCATCTTTTGACCTTATATCAATCTTTCTGCCGAATTCTCCCCTTGAAAGGCTGTGGGTAAAATCCATGAGCGTATAAAGGGGTTTTGTTATAAGCCTGCTCAAAGAAAAGGATAAAACAGAACCGACCATTGTAACAGCTATTGTCAGCATTATAATCAGATTTCTAATTCCCTTTAAAGCCTGATCGATTCTATCCTCTCTTATGCCGATATGGACTTCCGGATTCATACCTCCAAATATTTTGATGCCTATGTCTCTTATGAAACCTTTTTCTGTGTCAAGTAATTGAATGGATGCGAGTAAATTTTTTGTTGGCTGAAGCCCCCTTGTTAACACAGGATTCCATAGAAGTATATCTGGAGGGTATCCATTTTTAAAGGTGTGGGCAAATAGGTTTCCGTCCTTATCAGTTACAAAAATATACCCCACATCATGTTCTGTTTTAAGGACATCATCAATTGCCGCCTGTGTCTGGTATAAGTCATTTAGCAAGACAAAGTCAGCGATTCTATCGGAGAGATTTCTCGCAATCGATTCACCCTGCCTTGTCAATTCAGTTCGCATGGAACCTACTACAACTCCTCTTATGGTGAGACCGATTAATATCCCGAGTCCAACAACGATGAACACATTGAGCAGTGCTATCTTTATCCAGAGCTTCATTTTAGCAAGCCGTATCTTCTACTAAGTTCCTCTATCTCTCTTAGAGACGATTGCTTATACTCCGTAAATCCATTAGGCATCTCTGTTTTATCCCAATCAACAACAATGTTTGAATGTTTTCCTCTTGGTTTGAAAGATAGAAGTGCTGCCTTTACACTGTTTATAATTTCAGGTTTCACATCTTTATTAAAGCATATGAGACTGCTCGGATATGGCTTTGATGTAGCAATAATTTTAATCTTTCCCTCTGCCACCAAGCGTTTTGCGAGGTTATCCTGTATAGCTCCTGCAGCGTACTCTCTGTTTAAAACCGCCCTTGCAGTGCTGGTATGGGAACCTGTAAATACATAACTCTTTAAATCTTTTATTGTTATACTTGCATCTTCCAACATTCTTCGTGGGATGATATGCCCCTGCGTTGAAAACCTATCTCCAAAGGCAAAGGTCTTACCTTTTAAATCTCCGATGTCTTTCAAAGGGCTGTCTTTCCTCGCAAATATAACTGAACGGTATTCTGGTTCCCCGTCAGAATTAAGACCCATAACAAGGCATCCCGTTCCATACCTTTCTTTTGCTATAACACAATTAACAGGACCAAGGGCTGCAAAATGGATAATCCCTTTCCCAAGATTCTCCACAGTGTCTTCATATCTCTCTGTAAATCTGAGGGAAAACTTATTTCCTGTATTTTGCTCAAGATAACGAAGAAAGGGAAGATATATCTTTACATCCTCTTTTGGACCAAGTCTGAGGTCAAAGCCGAATTTCAACGATCCAGTTTCTGATCGTTTTACATAATTTTCTGAAACCGATGTTCTTTTGTTCAGGCTTACTTTTTTAGGGGTCTCCTTGTCTCCGCAACCACTAACAAACAAGACGAAAAGCACTAATATAAGGATTCTTTTCATGTTATTATTAAATTTACTTCCCAAAAGGACACACAGGGTATCTGCATTCCTTGCAATTGAGACATAATCCTCCGTGTCCGAGCTCGGCAAGCTCTTTTCTTCCAATTCTTTCTCCTGAAAGCACCCTCGGAAGAATTAAATCAAATATGGTTGTCTTGTGATACATGCCGCAGGCAGGGATGCCAAGAATGGGAATGGGTGAAAGGTACGCAACTAAAAACATCGCTCCAGGAAGCACTGCAGAGCCGTATGTAATATCTGTGGCGCCAAGTCTTCTGATTGCAAACCTTGTTACATCATCAGGGTCCACAGACATGCCTCCTGTTGTAATAAGCAGGTCAGCGCCTGTCTCGATTAATTCTCTCAGCCTTGCCTCTATGAATTCTTCATTGTCAGGCGCATAATATATTCCTATAATATCACCGTTAAACTCCGCTATCTTTTTTGTAATTACCGGTGCAAAGGCATCCTTTATCTTTCCGTAATAAATCTCATTGCCGGTGATAACCACACCAACTTTTGGTTTTCTGATTTCTTTAACCTCAATTACACCTTGCCCCTTGACCCCCTGACCCCTTGACCCATTTGCAATTCTCACTGCTTCTTCCACAATCGCTTTTTTAACCACCAGCGGTATCACCCTTGTTCCAGCAACAATCTGTCCTTTCCTCACCACCGTATTGTCATGAAGTGTTGCGCACATCACATCACCGAGCATATTGAATTGGGCGAGGTTGGGCCTGTTAATTTTCAACAGTCCATCCCTGTCAGCAAGGATATTTATCTTACCTTCTTTCGGCTCCCCTTCCATCTTTACGCCTTCACCCATCAATGCATTAGCCAGCGCATATGCAGCATCATCTTCATGGACTTCGTCGTCTGCGATGTTTAGAACAAACAGATTCTCTTTTCCGAGTCTTTGAAGGTGGCTTATATCTTCTTCTTTGACTATATGCCCCTTTTTAAATGCCCTGCCCTTAAAATCGTCCTGTCTTATCTCTGTAATATCGTGTGCCAGAACCATACCCACTGCCTCTGTTACGGGTATTGTATTACCTGTCCTGCCTTTTATTTCACTGTTTTGAACATCGCACATAGTATAGCCTCCTTAAAAAGTTCTAAAATCGAGATATTTGTTGATTGTCTTTACCAAAAATCTCTTTAAATCTTTTATCTACAATCTCTTTTATTCCTTGCTCCATCAGTTCATACTGCCTTAAAAACTTCCTTGCATCCTTTGTAAGATTGGCCCCGCCTCCGTTTTTGCCTCCTGCCTGTCGCTCAACCAGTTTTATGCCGAGCCTTTCCTCCATTGCCTTTATATAGCTCCATGCCCTTCTGTATGAAATATTTATCTCCTTTGCAGCCTGATTGATAGAGCCGTATTTATCTATGGCCTGAAGCAAAAATCTCCTGCCCCTGCCGAAAACAGGCTCTCCTCCCACCTCTATCCAAAGCTTTGATTTAATCTCCACTCTCTTTCTGCGCTCCCTTACAGCCTTATTTCATAATTTATTTGAGGTCTCCAGAAAATCGTAGATTTTCTGAGTTTATCGTTATGACTTTTTGGCATAACGATAATAACAAAAAAATCATTCCTTCCCGGTGCTTGCAGTAATTGTAATTTTCTGAAGCCAGAATATTCCCTTTAACGGCGATAACATGCCCTTAACAGTGCTTTCTATCAACTGCTTTACAAAGTCCCTCTTTGAAATATCTATCTCTCCCTTTTCAGTATAAATGTGAAAATCTTCAGAGTCCACACATACCGTCACACTATTCGGAGATATGCCGAATGAGTTTGCTATCGCACACAGGATGTTGGCGATATAACCCTGCATAAAATCATTCAGCGGGATAACATGACTATTTACCATAAGACTTGTCTTCAATGGTGTAATATCCTCCGTCTGCACATGGTTTGCACAAAACCCTTCCATTCCTGAGAACCTCCCTCATGTCCTGTACATACTCGCCGCATATATCGCATTGAACCCTTCTTAACGGTCTTCCCGGCATGTCCTCAGGTTTTATTTCCACTTTCACATCCATTATGTCAAAAAGCTCATCATCAGACATTATCTTGTAAGCTTCGAGCTGGGCTTTGTATTTATCCTGTATATCAGGAAAGTATTCCTTCGCCTTGTCTCTCGCTTCTTCTTTCGCTATTATCCTCACAGCTTTGCCTATTTTCAGGTTCACAAATGTGGCCGCCATCTTGCCGTAGTCCATAAATTTCATTGTCCTGTGGCCGAGACTGCATCCTGTAACCGACTGCACTGCGTCGGTAGCGCACCTGTCCATTTCCACAAAGACGATAATGTTCTTTCTGTCTTTGCCTTTAGGGTCTTGTATGTCTGCGTTTTTCAGTCCGAGTACGGACATCTTTACACCGAGCACCTGACCGGGACAAAGATGGCCGTGTATCTTCACTGATTCATCGAGGAGTTTTTCGAAATCCAATGTAATCGTTGTTAATTTGTCCATTCTTTTATCTTTTTATGGATATCCTGCAGTAAAAAGGGTTTTTCAAAATAGGCATCCACATTTAAGGCCTCCATTTCTTGCTTGTACTCTTCACAAAACGCTGACATCAAGATTATCTTCCCGGCGAATCCTGCGCCTCTAAGCTGCTTGATTATATCAATTCCGCTAAAAGGTTTCATCCTTAGGTCTGTAATTACGACATCAAACCTGTCTGCATTTATGAGCGACACTGCTGCCTTTGATGAATTTGTGGCCACCACATCATAGCCTCTTTCAGAAAGGTATTCCAACAATGAAGTGATAATAAGAGGCTCATCATCTATAATCAATATGTTTATTTCACCCACCTCCTGCGTTTATTGTCAATAATAACCAATTTAATTGTAAATTTAATATTAATTTTATTTAGCCACCAATTAAAAATGCGGATGGGACCGGGGGAACAGGGGGTTAGCCCATCCACATGGGAGAGCTAAGTATTACAAAGCAATCTGTTTTTTACACTGCAAAATTCAAATGGATTATGTCCTCTAAAACCCCTTTCAATTAAGATTGCATTATTCATGCAAAAACCCTCACACAATCCGCATCCGCTGCACAGGGAGCTGTTAAAAGTCAACTCCGGCCCTGCTTCTTTAGCGCTGATCTTCAATCCCCCTGTCGGACACATTCCCACGCAGGCAAAGCAGTTATTGCACCCTTGATCAATACGAAAATTATAGTAATAAGCATCTAACACCTGGGTATAATTCCATTCCGGTAAGAGTCTGAGCGTCCTGTTCAGCAGGTCTCTCCTAACAGTAACCTTTTTAGCGGAATAAGACCGGGTATTATCATCAGGAGTAATGTTTTCAAATAAGTTAGCCGCTTGTAAAAAAGTAAGGTTTTTAATAGCCTTAAAAAATCCCCGTCGGTCCAATGAAATGTCCTGATAACACAACTCTAATCTGTCCTCCACAAGGTTTATCTTTTCAAATACATCCAAAGAGGTCTTTTCGGCAATACTTTCCATTCTTTTTTTCAGCTTATCTACAATAAATCCGTTTCTGCAATCAGCGCATCCTGTAAGGTTAATCTGGAGCCTTCCCTCCAAGAAAACCGAAAGGGCAATAATATGGTCTTCTGACAAAAAACCGAGACAGGCGGTCTTTTCATGTGTCTTTATATCCGCCCTTGCATTGCAGCCGAGTACTGGGACTGGAACAGAATTGGAGAGTCTTTTCAGTCTTGCAATCATGGAATAGGAATCCATAGCCTTTACATCAAAGCATCCTGAAGGGCATACAGATACGCATAACATGCATTCAGAGCATATATTCCTTTTGATGTCGACACCTTCGTCTATTCTGATGGCATTGAACCTGCAATGCTTAATACACTCGCTGCAGGTGCTTTTGTTAAAACGCATCCTCAAACACCTCGATTGGTCTATGGCAATCGCATCTGCTGTGTTCGATATAGTGTCGATTATTTTGCCCTGCAGCATTAATCTAAAACCCCTTGAGTCTTTTCATTCAGGTGTTTGTAAATGCCGTTAGGAATAGCGGAATTCATAATAAAAGCAGAGACACAATCAGCAAGTGCAAGATAGAAGTTATTATCAGTGCCCTCTTTTATTTTCTCACAAAATTGACCGACCCACCGTCCGAGGAATCTATCTAAAAACGCACGTTGCATCCCGATAAAGTGCAGTGCCGCATCCATTTCGGATTTTTCTAAGGCCTCTGTTTCTTTGAATATCAGATAATACATAAACTCCAGTTCAACCGCTATATGGTCTGGTAGTTCCTTGAAATCATCGTTGATTGAAAGTCCGGCCTCACTATATGTCTCTATAACCTCCATTGTGGAATCACCCATAACCTTCTTTTCTTTATCAAGGTAAACAGAACCGTATGGAGGCGCTTTAAGTTCATAAGGCCCGACAAATAGCTTTGAATAATCCACTAAAAGCTCTTCATCGCTGTAATGGGAGATTGCTTCTTCCATCTTCTCTAAGAATACCGCAGCATGGGGGCAGACCCTTTTTAATGCCTCTGTAAGGTTTTTAAGAAGCCCTTCCTGTATAAATACTTCCTTTCCTGGATAATAAAAACATGCAGATAAAAGTTTGTAGCAGTCGCCTCTTATCCTCTCATTTATTACTAATTCTTCAATATCCACTTTCACCTCTTGCCGAAATATTGGAGTTCCGGAGTATTGGAGTTTTGCACTATTTAAAATCATCACTCCAACACTCCATCACTCCATTTCTACTTTTCTTACGCCTTCTTGAAACTCCTTATGTAATAGACATTGGGTCTTGTGCCTTTCTCACCCGGCTTCAAAAGCTCGCCCTTGTTGTTTTTCAACTGTACAGCTTTGTGCTTTTTAAGAAGCTTGCTCGGCTCGCTGTTCGGGTCTGAAAGGTCTCCGAATGTCCTTGCCTTTGCCGGACAGGAAACCACACAATAAGGCAGTTCTCCGTTAAGCACCCTGTGCTCGCAGAACATGCATTTTTCGACCTTCCCTTTTTCCCTCACGCTTGCGTAATCCGAATGCTTGTACATTGTGCGGTGAGGCGGTATATCCCCTGCCTTATGTGAAATCTCAGCGCCAGAAGCCGTGCATCCAGCGACAACTTCGGTCTTGTCCTTATAGAAAGGATGTACCTCATCGCTAAAGTCATTAAAGCTGATTACGCTGTATGCCGCCTTGCTCTTGTCCACATCCTCCGAGCTGTAAGGACATGCCCTCTGGCACTGTCGGCATCCAATACACCTTTCCATATTGTGGATTGTCATGCCATTTTCGTGTTTATGCATCGCCTTTGGAGTTACCGGGCATGCCTTTACACAAGCGGCATCGGAGCAGTGGTTGCAAAGCACGGGCATAGCCGTAAACTTCATGTTTGGGAACTTGCCCTCTGCTTTGTAGATAAAGTCTGCCCAGTTAAAGGTCTGTCCCTTTGCCCTGTCCTGCGTGTTATTTTCTGTTTTACATGCCAGCGCACATGCACCACAGCCTACACACTTTTGTAAATCTATTACCATTCCGTATTTAGGCATCTATCTTTACCTCCTTTCCTTAAGCCTTCTCAATTTTAACGCCGGTAAATCCGCCGTTTCTTACATTAGCGCCGCTCAACCGTTCCGTATCAAAGGGCATTATCTCATTGTTGTTGACTCCTCTCGGAGTTTTGCCGAATTCTTTGGAAGCAACCTTCCCGTATGCCCAGTGTCCCTGTCCATAGCACTTGGCTACAGTGCCAGGACGGATACCTTCCCACAGGTTAGCCTTGATGACAAAACTGCCGCTTACCGAAGTCACCTTGACCATATCGCCTTTTTTGACTCCGAGTTTTCGTGCATCGGCAGGATTGATATGGATAACATCTTCATGGCTGACATCGCCGAAGTCAACCTTATGGAATTCATAGTACCACGGAGAGTTCTGGCTTCTGCCTTCCCTGTTGAGCCTTGATTTGTAATCGATGAAGGTGAAGGGATAGTCTTTCACATCACCATGCCTGAAGGGAGGCTCGTAGTGAGGCACAAAGGCGAGTTCGCCCTTTGCAGTGTATTTACAGGTCTGAAGGATGTCGTCCACATTTGTCTTGTGTTTGTCGGCATGGGCATTGAGGGCCTTCTTCAATGTCTCGCTATAGAATTCAAACTTCTTTGTTACAGTGCCGAACTTGCCGCCCCAGCGATGTTTGTATTCGTACGGCTTTGAGTTCCAGACGCCGCGGTTGCGGTAGTCTTCCCATCCGTTGATCTTATCGCCGATTTTTGCGCCCTCTTCGCCCCAGGCAGGCGAGGTATAGTATTTGACCGAATAAAGAGCGAATTCCTTGCCGTTTCCAGGAGCCATGCCGGTTTCAGGGTCTTTAATTTCTTTGGTGTAATAATCATAAAGATTGGAAAAGCCCTTCTCTTTAAGCTTTTCAGCAATGAGGAACGGGATTTCGGTCTCATCAATCTTCACATCCCACATGGGCTTTATTACCGGCTGAATGAGGGCTACATGGGCGTAACGGTTTTGTTTCTGCTTTACAAAACCCCATTTCTCATATTTTGTGATGGCCGCAGGAAGCACGATGTCGGCATACTGCGTTATCTCGGCTACATTGGTTGTAAGGTGGACAAAGAATGGTATTTTCTCCATCGCCTTTTCCCATCTCTGCGCGCCTGTGCATGAGAAAGCAAAGTTGTTCATGTAACCGATAGCCATTTTGATATCATAAGGGTCTGCCTCAAGAATACCGGTAGCCGTATTATTGGTGACTACGCCGTCTCCGGGCTTGCCCTGGTGAAGAGCGGGAAGATGCTTGTATCCCCTCTGGTCAATCTTCTGCATTTTGGAGTGCTTTTTCGCAATATCGTCCTGGTACTTGTCAAGTTTCGGCAACTTATGAGCGGCCTGTTTTGCGCCGCCGAGGGTGCCGCCCACATTGTCTACTGCGCCGAGGAGTCCGTTAAGCGCGTGTACAGCCATTGCGCTGTAACCGCCTCTCACCTGCATTGCAGCGCCAGGGCCGAGCCATACAGCCACATTAGGAGCGGCCTTGCCCATTCCTTTTGCAACCCTGATAATCTGCTCTTTCGGGATACCTGTAAGCGGGGCAGCCCACTCAGGAGTCCTGTCTTTGAGTTCAATATTCCACCACTTCACAAGGCCGTGGGTCTCTTTTTCCGCAAATGAAGCCTCGTCAACTGTCCTGCCTGCTTTAAACTGGTTCTTGCCGTCTTTAAAGTCGCCAACGAACTCCTTGCTCCAAAGTCCTTCCGTAAGAATTACATGGGCAAGGGCTGTGGCAAGCGCGCCGTCCTGACCGGGTATTATCGGCAGCCATTCCTGCGCCTTTGAGGCAGTTGTCTGCTGCCTCGGGTCAACGACAGCCACGGTAGCATTATCAAGCATATCGCCGAATCTCTTTATAATCGCAGGGATCATCCTGTTGGAGTTTGTCGGGTCGCATCCCCAGATAACCACATACTTGGAATTTGAAACATCGTAATCCCTGTATCCCCACATACCTTCCGTATAGAAGGCACCGAAGTTCTCCGCCTCAGCACAGATTGCGCTGTGGGATATACTGTTCGGAGAACCGTAAATCTTTGTCATTGCATCATAAATCATATCCCTCATATAGGAATATCTGCCCCTCATGAGAAGATATTTATGGGATTCGCCGTTCTTTCTCAGTTCCATCATCTTATCGGCTATGGTGTTTAATGCCTCATCCCATGTAATGGGTACGAATTTCGGGTCAACACCCCTTCCCTTCTTGGGATTAGTCCTCTTCATCGGAACCTTTACCCTATCCGGGTCATAAACCTGCTGCAAAGACATATGTCCCCTCGGACATACATAGCCGTCGTTCTGTTTGGAATAACGATTTCCTCTTACCTTTACCGCCCTGCCGTTCTGGACGAAAATTTCAACAGGACACCATGTTGTACACCCCTGACATGTGGATGGTATCCATTTGCCAGGGTCTGTGCTGCCACTCACCTTTTCACCTGCAAGCGGTTTAGGGTTGGCAGCAAAAGCATTGAGCGAAGGCCCGGTTAATGCCATTGCTGCGCCGGCTGCCACACTTGCCTTCAGAAAATCTCTTCTCTTAATCTCCATCTTTACCTCCTTTTCAGGTTTTTTAATTGACAAGAAATTGACCGCAGAAAATCACGAAATCCCCTCCTTTTCACCCCCTTCTGTAACCCCAAATCCAAAGATTATCTCACCTCATCCTGTTTGTCAAATGAATAATTTTATTCAAGTTTCGTGCCATATATAACATATTGAAAGTAAGAGGTTTATTTTTATGGATGTGTTACTGAAAAGAAACAACTATTAATTAAAAATCGCTTTTCTGCTTCTATTGTCAATAAAAACAGGGTCTTTTGGTTTTAAACACCGGATGTTACGATTTGGTAGCAGCGAGGGCAATATAGTTAAAGCCAATCCGGAAGATAGGCTTTCTTAATTCAAACAGTTTAAAACGGATTAATTGGGCTCATAATTCAATCCTGTATGCATTCATCTTCTCCCATAGTGTCTTCCTGCTGATTCCGAGCATTTCCGCAGCCCTCGTTTTGTTGCCCTTTGTGGTTTTTAATATTCTGATTATATGCTCCTTTTCCGCCTCTGCAGCTATGTCCGAAAGGGAGAGATATTTGTTGTCCGGTTTTTTAACAATAAAAGGAGGCAAGTCATCCTTCTGTATCGTATCCGAAGTTGAAAGGATTACGCACCGTTCCACAATATTTTCCAGCTCCCTGATATTGCCCGGGTAATCGTATGCTAAAAGCGCATCAATGGCGTCCTTTGAGAAACTGATGTTTCTCGAAAGTTTGTTTTTGCACTTATCCAAAAAGAAATCTATGAGATAAGGAATGTCTTCCTTGCGGTTCCTTAAAGGCGGCAGTGTTATTGGTATAACATTGAGGCGATAATAGAGGTCTTCCCTGAAATTTCCCCTTTTTACCTCTTCTTCGAGATTCCTATTCGTTGCCGCAATTATTCTTACATCCACATTCAGCGTTTCTGTACCGCCCACCCTTTCGAATTGCCTTTCCTGTATGACCCTTAAAATCTTGGACTGTGTGGAAAGAGGGATGTCTCCAATTTCATCGAGGAAAATGGTGCCGCCACTGGCAAGTTCAAACCTGCCCGGCTTTCTCTTTATTGCACCTGTGAATGCACCTTTTTCGTGTCCAAACAATTCGCTCTCTATGAGCCCTTCGGACATTGCCGCGCAGTTAACCTTTATCAGGGGTTTATCCTTCCGTTTGCTCTGGTAGTGAATTGTGGTCGCTATGAGCTCTTTTCCGGTGCCGCTTTCTCCGAGTATAAGGACTGTTGAGTCTGAGTCAGCAACCTTCTCTACGAGAGAATAGACCTTCTTCATTTCATGGCTTTCACCGATTATATTGGGAAAACAATAACACCTGCTAAGGTCTTTTTTGAGCCTGATATTCTCATCCTTAAGCCTCTTTACATCCAGAGCCCTTTCTATTAGCAGAAGAAATTCGTCCAATGAAAAGGGCTTTGTTATGTAGTCGAATGCACCGAGTTTCATGGCTTCCACTGCATCTTTAATTGTTCCGAAGGCTGTCATCACAATTACCTGGGCATCGTTAGTGCTTGAGATCTTCTTGAGAATACTGAGTCCGTCAACATCTGGAAGTCGCACATCAGTGACAATTACATCGAAAGGATTATTCATGAGGGAGTCCATGGCCCCGGTACCTGTTTCAAAAGACACTACATCGTATCCCGCAGACTTCAGGGCATCCTCGAGGGTAACCCTCATCAATTTTTCGTCTTCTATTAATAGAATCGTTTCCCTCATGCAGTTTGATTTACCGGAAAGGTCAGTGTAAACTTGGTGCCTTTCCCCACCTCGCTTTCTGCATAAATTTCTCCGTTGTAGTTTCTGATTATGTCATAACTCATCCACAACCCGAGACCTGTTCCCTCGCCAGGGGGTTTCGTTGTAAAAAAGGGGTCAAATATCCTGCCGAGATTTTCTTGAGAAATGCCTTCGCCTGTGTCTATAATTTCCACTTTTATTTTCGAATCATCCCTGTATCCCCTGACAGTCAAACACCCCTCGTCCTTCATGGCGTGAATTGCATTTATGAAGAGATTTAAAATCACCTGATGAAAATCATGAGGGTCAAATACTATGAAAAGTCCGTCCTCCACCTCATTGAAAAACTGAATCTTGCCTTTCTTGAGCTTATACCCCACAAATGTGTAGACGCCGTTTATAGAATCTTTTACATTCATGCTCATCGGTTTATGGTCTCCCTTTCTGGACATCCACAAAAGCTTGCTTACAGTGTTCTCTATCCTATCAAGCCCCTCTTTTATCAGATCCAGATATTTTCCCCTTAATTCAGGATTGTTGCCATTGAGCTTCAATATCTGCACACAGTTAAATATCCCTCCGAGCGGATTGTTTATCTCGTGGGCAACACCTGCGGCAAGTATGCCTACAGATGCAAGCTTCTCCGACTGTACCAGCTTTTCATGGGTTTTTTTAAGCTCTTCATTTGCCTGTTTTATTCTTTCTATCATGCTGTTAAACCTCTCGCCGAGTGCTGCAAGCTCATCGTGCCCTTTTACATCGACCTTAACATCGAGATAGTCACCCCTTGTTTTTTCCATGGTGGTGGCAAGCTGTGTTATGGGGCTTATAAAGCGTTTGCTCAAGAGAAGTATAACGCCGAACCCTGCAATAATAAGGAACAATGTAAGAATGATAATCGTTTTAATGGTAGCAACAATCTCCCTTTCGACCTTCTCAAGGGATATCCCGAACTTCAATGTGCCCCACCGCTTTTTCCCTATGGAGAGCGGGACCCCAAAATCAAGGGCATTATACCCGTTGTGCGAAAAGCTGTGTATTACGGCATCATTTGCCTGTAATGCCTTCACAGTTGAGGGGTCTGAATACACCTTTCCGTACTCTGTAATATTGTTGTGAGATATTACCCTGCCTTCTTCATCCAGAATGGCTATGTAAAGCAAATCCATATCGCGCCTGTTGAATATCTCCATGATATAGTTGTCAAGGAGGCCGCCTTCCTCCACCAATCCGAGCCTCTCATAAATCAGGTCATTGATTATTGGTATGGCGAGAGTCTCTCCCAGCAATCGCCCCTGCCTTTTGACCTCCGTGTACAGGACGCT
Organism: Nitrospirota bacterium; assembly: GCA_021791055.1. Taxonomy (GTDB): domain Bacteria; phylum Nitrospirota; class Thermodesulfovibrionia; order Thermodesulfovibrionales; family Dissulfurispiraceae; genus Dissulfurispira. Next base: position 25,775 of record JAJYXI010000002.1, read on the forward strand.
CTTTTCCCTCTGTACAGCCATATAACCTATTACACCCATGAGAAGTATAATGGCTACTGTCGTAATCAGAATGAATTTAGATCTCAGACCCACCCTTGAGAAAAAAGCAGTAATCGTATTCATAGTCTTATCTTAGGATGACAGCCCTTTCCGCATGTTTGAGGCACTGCATTAATCCGTGCCCGTATATCGGCATAATCCTTATCGAATGCCTCTGTAAAACCGTTTTTCAGATCATCATCAAGCCTTCTCAATATCTTCTGGTGATTTGTGTTATTGGAATCCAATTCGAGAAGCACTTTTTTAATATTCTCTATTACAGAGAACGGTGTCCCGGGGCCTACAACGAGCGGGCCTGTTGGTATGGTTACAGACTCGGCTATTACCTCGATGCCGAGTTTCATGTATTTCCTTGCCACAGAGTCCCTTACAGCACCGGCGTCATACTGTCCCTTAAGAATTGCCTTCACAACAGAGTCGTGATAATCGAAATTTGCATACCCTCCGAGGTCGCTGAGATGTATCCCAGAATTTGCGAGGAGATATCGCGGCATGAGATTTCCTGATGTGGATTTGGAGGCGGAAAATGCCATGTTTTTGCCTTTAAGCCCAGACGGACTTTTTATGGGAGAATCCTTTCTTTTTATTATTACGCTCTTGTAAACCGCACTTCCGTCTATGCCTTTTGGCTTCAATATGCATATGGCTCCATATTTTGCACGGGCTTCGAGATATGTTAAAGGTCCGAGGAGTGCGATATCTATCTCGCCATTGCCGAGGGCGTTTACCGTATCCTCGTAATTCTTCTTCAATACCAGTTCATATGTGTACGGGGTTTTCTCAGAAAGGTAGTCAAGGAGGGGCTGATATTTTTCATATAATATTCTCGGGTTGTCCCTTGGTATTATGCCGAAATAAACCGTCTGTTTGCCCTTTGTCTTTTTCGCGGCCATAGCATCATCCTTAACAGAGCGCTCCATTTCCCTTATTGAATCATATGCATTGTCCGATATTTGAACAAATCCGTCTATCATCATAGCATTCAGTATTGCCCTTCCCTTTTCAGTCCTGTTCATGTTCAAAAAGGCGTCCTTGATCTTCTTCTTAAGATTCGGGTCTATATCTTTTGTTGCCACAACAGGAGGGATTCCATATGGCGGTGATCGTTTTATGATTCTCGTCTGTTTTACATAGGGAGAGCCTTTCTTCACCATATATTCATAGACGATACTTTCAACAGCAGCGCCGTCTACAACCTTTTTGGCAACCAGCTCCACTGATTTGTTATGGCTGTAGCTGTACATGACCTTCTTAAAAAATTTTTCAGGAGTAAATCCCATTGTCTTGAGCAGATGTGTAGGATACAGTTTGCCCGTGTTGGATTTTGGATCGGTGAAGGCGAAAAACTTCCTTTTCAACTCGAGAAAGGACTGAACCGGACTATCTTTATGGACAATTATGTATGAATGATATGTTGCCTTGCCGTTTACACTTGGGGCAACAAGGAGTTCAACGCCGAATTTCTCACGGTTTTTGACATACGGCGCAGAGCAGATAAATGCAACTTTAACTTCCCCTCTTTCGAGCATTGTATCCATCTCGTCATAAGTCCTTCTGTGAACCATCTGGACAGGCTGTCTTATCTGCTCACCTATGTAATCGATTATTTCCTGATAATACTTGACTGCATCAACAGGCGTAATCATGGATGATACGCCGATTTTTATCACATTGTTTTGCCGGGAAAAAGAATCCTGCGGCAAGCAGAGAAATAAAAAGGGAATAGATAATGATAATAACAGAATAGGATAAAAGCGCCTCATTGTCCCTCGACTTCTTAAGTCATATAAAAGGGCTATTAAGTGATAGCCCTTTTATAAATATTTTAACACAGGCTGCTGAAATTTTAGAGATGTCTTACAATACCGTCTTTCACTTCAGAAAATTCATGCTCGAACTTCTGCGGATTCCTTCCGAAACAAATGCCGAGGCTTTCAAAAAGGGCGACTTCCTTAATATCAACCTCTCTCCGCTTTATTGCCTCTGATGTAGACATATAGTGAATTTTATTTCCGTCGACATTGACTATGGTGTTGCCGGTCTTGCCCTCAAGCAAAAGAAGTACCGCAACCGCTCCTGCTTTATAGCCAAAATTCACATCATATGCAGATGAACCTCCGCACCGCACAAGATGCCCTGGTGTCACCTCCCTTACTTCAGGTATCTCATAAACACCGGGCGCATACATGCCTGTCTTTTTCATAAAATCCATTACTTCAGGGTCGCTCTTCAGTCTCTTTTCAAGCTGCTGCCTTATATACTTTCCTGCGCCTGCAAGCTTTTTATGGCCAAAGGCATCAACACCTGCTGATTCGTCATAGAGCATCTCTCCGCTTGCATTTTTTAGTCCCTCAGCAACAACAATAATATAGGTGCCTGCCTTAACATCACTCCTCATTACCCTGCCGAAATAGGTAGTCTTCATGTGATCATAAACAACATCAAAATCAGCAGGTATTTCCGGTATCAATATGCAGTCGGCCTCTGCGCCAACACCGCCTCTGAAGGCTGTATGTCCGACATATCTTCCAAACACCTCAATTACAAGAATACGGTTATGACTTAGTCCTGTAGTTTTGAGATCTCTTGTGAAAACTGATATCCTGTTAACAGCCGAATCTCCTCCGACACTGTATGGCTGCAAATCAAGATCCATAGTCTTTGGCACATGAATACACGGAATGCCATGAGATGAAAGGTCAACGACTACGCTTCCTGTGTCATCGCCTCCGCTTATTATGAGGGCGTCTATGCCAAATTTTTTGAGTCCTTCTTTTATCCTTCCGTATGTATTAGGGTCCTTAATCTTGCTCAGCTTTACACGGGAATGTCCTGCCTCAGAGCCGGCAAGAGATGCCTCTATCTTGCTTACGCGCTCTGCATTAAGCAGAACAACCTTATCAAGTTCCACAAGGTTATAAAGACCTGCATAGCCGTTAGGAATAACTACCGACTCTATCCCCAATGAGTATGCATACCTTGCAACGCCCTTGATTACGGCATTGAGGCCTCCGCAGTCGCCTCCGCTTGTGATAACTCCGATTCTTTTGATTGAAGCCATACAAACCTCCTCCTTTTTTAAAGTAGTACGTGGGGAGTAGGAAATGGGAAGTGGAAATCAGTGTCTGTGTCAGTGAACAGTGTCAGCAACAGACACAGACACTGACCACTGACACGAATTATTGCAGCTTCTTACTTCCTACTTTTTACTTCTCACGTCTCACTTGTTTTATTATATTCCTGTACCGATTTGATGCTTAATTGTTTTTTCAGAAGCATTTCTATTGCCCTGACCACTGCCCTTGCCCCGGAGATGGTTGTTGTAAACGAGATATTATACTGCAGGGCGCTTCTTCTAATTGATAATGAATCCTTCTGCGCCTGTGCACCTGTAACCGTGTTTATTATAAAGTTTACTTCCCTGTTTTTTATCATGTCAACAATATGCGGTCTGCCTTCCATCACCTTATTAATCACATCAACAGCAATCCCGTTGTCAGTAAGATATTTTGCCGTTCCTATTGTGGCTATAAGCTGAAAGCCCAGATCGCGCAGCTTCTTTGCTATCTCTACGGTATGAGGCTTATCCTTATCCTTTACGCTGATAAATACCTTGCCTGATGTCGGTATCCTGTTATTGCTTGCCGTCTGTGCCTTTGCATATGCAAGACCAAAATCCTCGTCTATACCCATAACCTCGCCTGTGGACTTCATCTCGGGGCCGAGTATGGTATCCACGCCCGGGAATTTATCAAAGGGAAAGACCGCCTCTTTCACTGCCACATGGCTGATTTCTATCTCTTTATGGAGTTTGAGGTCTTTTAATGTCTTTCCTATCATAACCTTTGCAGCGAGTTTTGCAAGTGCAATACCTGTTGCCTTGCTTACATAGGGAATCGTTCTCGATGCCCTTGGATTGACTTCGAGGATAAATATCTCGTTATCCTTGACTGCGAACTGGACATTCATAAGACCAACAACATTAAGCTCCTTTGCCAATGCCTTTGCCTGCCTCTTTATCTCGTCCACAATGCTCGATTGAAGAGAATACGGAGGAATAGAGCAAGCGGAATCCCCTGAATGTATCCCTGCCTCTTCAATGTGTTCCATGACCCCGCCTATTACAACATTATTGCCGTCCGATATGGCATCCACATCCACTTCTATTGCGTCTTCGAGGTATTTATCAACAAGGATTGGATGCTCAGGAGAGGCCTTGACTGCCCTTTCCATGTAGTTTATTAATGATGCCTCGTCGTAAACTATCTCCATTGCCCTTCCGCCGAGTACATAAGAAGGCCTTACCATCGCAGGGTAGCCTATTTTATTTGCAACATCTACCGCCTCTTCTATGGACATTGCCGTGCCGCTGTCAGGCTGTTTCAGGTTCAGCTTGTGAAGGAGTTCCTTAAATCTCTTCCTGTCCTCTGCCCTGTCAATGGAATCAGGAGATGTGCCGAGGATATTCACTCCTTCCCTTTCAAGGGGCACAGCTAACTTCAGTGGCGTCTGCCCTCCAAACTGCACTATTACTCCTTCGGGTTTTTCCTTTTCGATAATGCTTAAAACATCTTCTATGGTCAAGGGCTCGAAATAAAGTCTGTCTGCTGTGTCGTAATCTGTGCTGACGGTCTCTGGATTACAATTAACCATTATAGTCTCATATCCAAGCTCCTTCAGGGCAAACACTGCATGAACACAGCAATAATCGAACTCTATGCCCTGCCCGATCCTATTAGGGCCTGAACCGAGAATGACAACCTTCTTGCGATTGGTGGGATTGGCTTCGCACTCGACAACCCCCCTTTGCCCCCCCTTTGTAAGGGGGGGATGGGGGGGTGACTGCTCTTCGCATTCCGCAATCTTATAAAAAGGTTTTTCATACGTTGAATAGAGATACGGGGTATATGCCTCAAACTCAGCAGCGCATGTATCAACGAGCTTAAACACAGGCATTAATCCCATGTCATATCTCATTTGTCTTATGTCCGATTCTGTCTTGCCGGTAAGTGCTGCAATCCTTTTGTCAGAGAAACCATATTCTTTTCCTTTTCTCAGTATTTCTCCTGACTCCTGACTCCTGACTCCCGACTCCTTTATTTCTTTTTCCATCTCAATAATCTGCTTCATGTTATGCAGAAACCACGGGTCTATCCATGTGAGTTCATGGATTTCATTTATGCTCATACCCTGTCTTAATGCCTGAGCTATATACCATATCCTCTCGGCATTAGGGGTCTTTAGCTTTCCTTTTATCTCTTCAATATTTGTCTCGATGTTTTCAAAGCCTGCAGAGCCTATCTCAAGGCTCCTCAATGCCTTTTGCAGTGATTCCTTGAATGTCCTGCCTATGGACATAACCTCTCCAACAGACTTCATCTGGGTTGTAAGTGTGGAGTCTGCCTCGGGGAATTTCTCAAAGGTAAATCTCGGAATCTTTGTAACTACATAATCTATTGTGGGCTCAAAGGAGGCCGGTGTTTCCCTTGTTATATCGTTTCTTATCTCATCGAGAGTATAACCAACTGCAAGCTTTGCTGCAATCTTCGCTATGGGGAAGCCTGTTGCCTTGCTTGCCAGGGCAGAGCTCCTCGAAACCCTCGGATTCATTTCTATGACAATCATCCTGCCGTTTTTAGGATTTAATGCAAACTGTATATTGGAGCCTCCTGTATCAACGCCTATCTCCCTTATTACGGCAATGGCTGCGTCACGCATCCTCTGGTATTCCTTGTCGGTCAATGTCTGCGCAGGGGCTACGGTGATGGAATCTCCTGTATGCACACCCATCGCATCAAAGTTCTCTATGGAGCATATGATTACAACATTGTCTTTTCTGTCCCTCATCACCTCTAATTCGTATTCTTTCCATCCAAGCGCAGATTCTTCAACCAGCACCTGATGAACAGGGCTCAACTTTAGTCCTCTCTCAAGAAGCTCCCTGTATTCTTCGATATTGTAGGCAATACCTCCGCCTGTGCCTCCGAGGGTAAATGCAGGCCTGAGGATCGCAGGAAATCCTAAATGCTCGATAATATCAAGGCCGTCCTTCATGCTGGTAATGGCAGCGCTCTTTGGAACATCGAGGCCTATCTTTCTCATGGCCTCTTTGAAAAGCTCCCTGTCTTCTGCCTTTTTTATGGCAGGCAGTTTTGCACCGATTAATTCCACACCGTATCTGTCGAGCACCCCTGACTCCGACAATTCAACTGCAAGGTTCAATGCTGTCTGCCCGCCCATTGTCGGGAGAATGACATCCGGCCTTTCCTTTTTAATAATTAGCTCCAGAATCTCTGATGACAATGGCTCGATGTAAGTTGCATCGGCTATCTCCGGGTCTGTCATAATGGTTGCAGGGTTTGAATTCACAAGCACTATCTTGTAGCCCTCCTCCCGAAGAGCCTTGCATGCCTGTGTTCCTGAATAGTCGAATTCACATGCCTGGCCGATTACTATAGGGCCAGAGCCGATTAAGAGTATCTTCTTAATATCCGTTCTCTTTGGCATCCTTACCTCTCTATGAAATTTTTAAATTTTGTTGCAATTTTTTCGGCCTTTGAAGGCTCTTCCGATGAAAAAACAATAAACCTTTTTCCGTTCTTAAATTCCATTTCCACGGTATAAAACTCAGCAGTCTTTCCAAATCCCGGTATTACCGTGCCGTGCTGTAAGGCAACCTGCTCTACAAGCCTTATTCCGTCGGGGTTTTCAGGAGTCACCGACAGATAGTCCTGCCTTATGTTATCAAGCTCTGTTATAGGAAGCGATATTCGCCTCTTTCCAAATATCCTTTCAAGCGTAATATCTATGTTTCCATTTTGCTTATCGACGGTGACGCGCAGAACAGGCTCGAGAAAAACATATGTCCTGAATAGAAGAAAAAATATTACAAATATTACCAATGCCGCAGTGAAGTGAATTGTGGTTATCTTAAACCTTGTGGCAAAAAAAAATCCGAGCAGCATTATCAATGCGCCAGCAGCAAGGCTCGACGCAAGCTCACGGTTATAAATACCGCTGTGAAGAACACTCCCCTTTTCAGCCTTAAAAGAGCTTGTCCTGAATACGAGCGTATTGTCTTTTATGTCTATTTGATAGCTGTCGGTCATTTAAAATATACAATCCTGCTTCCGCCGAGATGAAACGGTATCTCTGCCCTCAGGCTCCACAAACCCTTCTTCAGATATTTATCATCAGCATAGGCGGACAGCACCTTACCGAAGAATGCGTAGCACTCACCTGCATCCACAGCCTTCCACAACTTACATTCCACATACCCTATACAACCATCGATTATCGGAGTTTTCAATGACTTAGACTTGTCTTGTTTAAGTTTTGCTCTAGCGAATTTATCAGCGTCTCTGCCTGAGCTTTTTCCGCAAATCCATAATGCCTTTAAAAGATTTTTTGCCGGAATATTTATAACAAACTCCTTTGTCTGTTTAATCAATTCAGCGGTATATGCCTCCTTTGCCACACAGACAACAACAATCGGCGGCTCCTCGCTTACCGGTGTTGCCCATGCGCATGCCATCACATTGGGTTTGCCGTCCTTTGCAATGCTTGTGAGAAAAAATGCCATCTTCGGATGCATAAGGTGGTAGATGTCCGATTTTATTTCTTTCAACATTTTGCCTCCATCATCTCCCTGAACCTTCTAAACAAATGTGTTGAGTCATTGGGACCCGGGCCTGCCTCGGGATGGTGCTGAACAGAGAATATTGGCAGTTTCACATGCTCCATGCCCTCTTCGGAGCCGTCGAATAGATTCCTGTGCGTCAGCTTCACCTGTCCTTTAAGACTGTTAATATCCACGCAGTAATTGTGGTTCTGTGATGTTATCTCCACCCTGCCTGTCTTTAAGTCCTTCACAGGATGATTTCCTCCATGATGACCGAATTTAAGCTTGTATGTCCTTCCACCCATTGCAAGGCCCAATATCTGATGGCCAAGACAGATTCCGAAAATCGGCTTTTTGCCGATGAGCTTCTTTGTATTCTCGATGCCGTATGTTACTGTCTCCGGATCGCCGGGGCCATTGCTCAAAAGTATTCCATCAGGATTCATCTCAAGCACTGCCTCAGCAGGAGTTTGTGCAGGAACTACTCTTACATTAAATCCTGCATCCACAAGGTTTCTCAGGATATTAAACTTAACGCCGAAATCATAAACAACAACCTTAGCCATTCCTTCATATCTGTCGCTCTGTCGCTCTGTCGCTCTAATTCCCCACTTCCAGCATCCCTCATTCCATGCGTATGACTCTCTTGCGGTCACATCCCTTACAAGGTCAAGGGCTGAAATTCCGGGATGGTTCCTTATCTTTCCAAGGAGGCTTTTGGGATCTGAATCTATGGTAGAGATTATGCCCATCTGTGCGCCGTTATTTCTCAGATGCCTTGTCAATGCCCTTGTATCAATGCCCTCTATGCCTACTATATTATTTTCTCTGAGGTATTGTCCGAGGGGCATTTGCAAGCGCCAGTTGCTCGGAAAATCGAGATATTCCCTGACAACAAAGCCCTCAGCCTTCGGGCCGCCTGATGATTCGATATCCTCCGCATTAACGCCGTAATTGCCCATCTGTGTATATGTCATGGTAACAATCTGGCCCTTATATGAAGGGTCTGTAAGTATCTCCTGATAACCTGTCATCGAGGTATTAAAGACCACCTCGCCTATGGTCTCTCCTTCGGAGCCAAAACTTGTTCCCTCAAAAACAGTACCGTCAGCCAATACAAGCAATGCCTTACTCATCTATCCTCCAATCATAAACTTTCCCCTTACAGATTGTAATCACAGGCATCCCCTTCAGCGTCCACCCTTCAAACGGCGTATTCTTGCCTTTTGACAGGAATTTTTCGGACTCGACCTTAAACTCTTTATTCATATCAACTATTGCAATATCAGCATCAAATCCGACTTTTAATGTTCCGGCATCTATTCCCAAAATTCGTGCAGGAACAAGCGCCATTTTCTCAACAAGCTGTGACATGGTTAGAATACCCTCATAGACAAGCCGCAGGCTTAAGGACAGTGCTGTCTCAAAACCTGATATGCCTGAAGGCGCCTTATCAAACTCCTGAAGCTTTTCATCCCTGTGGTGAGGAGCATGGTCTGTAGCAATGGCATCTATTGTGCCATCCTTTAACCCCTTTATTATCGCTTCCACATCTTTTTGTGTTCTCAAAGGAGGATTCACCTTTGCATTAGTATTGTAGCCTTTTACGCTATCTTCTGTAATTGTGAAATAATGGGGGCATGTCTCTGCAGTCACATTAACGCCTCTCTCTTTTGCCTGCCTTATAAGTCTTACAGAGCCTTCCGTGGAGACATGGGCAATATGAAGCCTGCCGCCTGTCAGTTCTGCAAGTATAATATCCCTCGCAACCATCACATCTTCAGAAGCAGAGGGAATGCCCTTTAGCCCCATCTGTGCTGAAAGCCTTCCCTCATTCACCACACCGCCTTCGGAGAGATTCATGTCCTCGCAATGTGAAATAACAGGCACATTAAAGGCCTTTGAGTATTCCAATGCCCTTCTCATTATAAGACTGCTCATAACAGGCCTTCCATCGTCAGAAAATGCTACGCATCCTGCATCCTTCATCATCCCCATTTCTGCAAGCTCTTCGCCTTTCTGTCCTTTTGTAATAGCGCCGACCGGGTACACATAGCATGCACCCTCTGCATAGGTCTTACGCAGGATAAACTCTGTTACGGTCTCATTATCGTTTACAGGATTTGTATTCGGCATGCAGCAGACAGATGTAATCCCTCCCTTTACAGCAGCCATTGTGCCTGTCTTGATTGTTTCTTTGTAGTCAAATCCGGGCTCTCTTAAATGTACATGCATATCAACAAGGCCCGGCAATACAGATAACCCCGTCGCATCGATTATTTTGAGTTTTGAGTTTTGAGTTTTGAGTTTTGAATTATCCTTTACTCCAGACTCCGAACTCTTAACTCTTAACTCTATTATCTTTCCATTTTCAATCAATATATCTCCTACCACATCGATGTCCTGGGATGGGTCTATAATATGTCCGTTTTTTATAAGTATATCGCTATGCATCTTCGTTTCTCCCGCTCAATAGATACATCACAGCCATTCTAACAGCAAGTCCGTTTGTCACCTGTTCAAGGATTATGGACTGTGACGAATCTGCCACATCCGAGCTTATTTCAATTCCCCTGTTCATTGGTCCCGGGTGCATCACTATGGCATCTTTTCTGGCAAGTTTGAGTCTCCTCATGTCCAGTCCCCAGTTTCTAAAATACTCAAGCGTTGAAGGGAAAAAACCCCTGCCCTGCCTTTCTATCTGAATTCTGAGCATCATAATTACATCAGCATCCTCAAGTCCGTTGTCCATTTCATAAAAGACCTCTACATTGCGGTCTGCTATATCGGGGATAAGGGTTGGCGGACCTATAAGCCTGATATTTGCACCGAACTTTGAAAGAAGAAATATATCTGATTTAGCCACCCTGCTGTGAAGTATGTCTCCGACTATCGCAACCTTAAGCCCGCTCAGGCTTCCTTTCTTTTCGATAATGCTGAATGCATCAAGTAAAGCCTGAGTTGGATGCTCGTTTATTCCGTCTCCTGCATTAATTACAGATGCGTTAACATTTCTTGCTATGAAATGAGGCACGCCGCTTGAGGAATGCCTTATCACGATAAAGTCCACTCCGTATGCCTCGATGGTCTTGACAGTATCAAACAGGCTTTCTCCTTTAACAACGCTGCTTGTAGGCACGGAGAAGTTAAGCACATCCGTGCTCATCCTCTTTTCTGCCAGCTCAAACGATGTCTTTGTCCTTGTGGACGGCTCGAAGAAGAGATTGACGACTGTCTTGCCCCTGAGTGCAGGAACCTTCTTGATGTCCCTCTTTAAGATATCCTTGAATGACGAGGCTGTGTTGAGTATTAACTCAATATCGCCTTTGGACAGTTCTTTGATTCCGACTAAATCCTTCATTCCTTTGCCTGCAGCACCACCTTATCTTCAAGCCCTTCTTCCTCGAGCTGAACTTCGATGCTCTCTGTTCTTGAGGTGGGAATATTTTTGCCGACATAATCAGCCCTTATGGGCAATTCCCTGTGTCCCCTGTCAATAAGCACAGCGAGCTGTATCTGTGCAGGCCTCCCGAAATCCATGAGCGCGTCCATTGCCGACCTGATTGATCGCCCTGTAAAAAGCACATCATCCACAAGCACTACTTTTTTATCAGTTATATCGCAGGGCATCTCTGTCTTTCTGACAACGGGCTGCTCTTTTCTTATGCCAATGTCATCCCTGTAAAGGGATATATCAAGGGAGCCTACCATAATATCAGCATTCTCTATGTCTTTTATTTTTACGGCAAGCCTTTTTGCAAGATGCACCCCTCCGCGCTGTATTCCTACAAGGCAGAGGTTTTCGGTGCCCTTGTTCTTCTCTATAATTTCATGGGCTATCCTCGAAAGAATCCTTTCGATGTCCTTTTTATTCAGAAGTTCTTTTATCATATTTATTTTTCTTCAAAGGGGATTTCAAAAGGGGGACACAAGTCCCCCTTTTGCTCATAAAAAAAGCCTTCCCCTGTCTTCAGAGGAAGGCGTATTGTTATTGTATATGTGTTTCACCTGTTCTCCTTACCTTTTTAGCCTCACAGGGCTATCATTAAAGGTGATACTATTAAAGCATAAACGATTTAAATTGTCAAAAATAATATTGAGGTCTATTTATCGCTGAGATTTGTAGAGCATTTAATAGCATCGAAGGCATAAAGGATCCTTTTTTCCTTTTCCGCCCTCTCTTGCGGATAAGGTGAAAATACGGTCTGTTGAATGATTTTCCGGGCATAGTCTTTTGATGGTATTGCATCAAGCCCATCTGATATTAATTTTCCTCCGACAACATCCAAAATCCGCGCGCTTTCGCTGTCTGTCACGATTGCATACGGTATCTGGTAGGATTCTACAACGCGGCCGAAGGCTATTGAGTGCCTTTCCCACGACTCAAGGGAACTCATCACGCATTTTATAATGCAGAATCTCTTTCCGTCTATTTTAAGGACAATATCGGTCTTTGCATTAAAAGAGGCATCCGGCAAATCAACCCTGAAATCTATGTTTGTCTCTATATCGTCGTTAGCATAGCCTTTTTGTGCCATCAGAAATTCGATGACCCTTCTCTGGACCTGTGTAAGCTCAAGATTGGAGAGATGATCTTCCATAGCCACCCTGCTGGCCAACAGATCTTTTCTCTCCTCAGGGCTTGTGGGGATTTTGCCTAATGGGATATAAGTTGACACTACCCTTTAACTCCCTCTTTCAAAGTAAGTCCGTATTTTTCGTGCTCAAATGGATGGATGGTTGGGAACTTTGAATAGAGCCATCCCTTAAATATAACCTTCCCGTTCTCAAAGACCTCGACCCTGACTGCAGGGTTGTTTGGCATATCGCTTGCTGATGTGATTGTGGCCTCATCCATCCTGAAATCAGGGAGGAATTCACCTACAACTATTCTTAGATTGGTATTCGGAACCTTGAGCTCAGAGCCTATGCCGACTGTATATTCACTGCTCTTTTTTGATGCCTTATCCTCAAATACAAATTTCACTTTGTTCCACTTGCTCTTAATGCTCTCAGGCACTACGACCTTTTTCTCTGCCTTAGGTCCCGTATTGCCGTGAGGAGACATCGGCGTCTGCATCGGTGATGACATGGGAGCCTGCTGCATTGGTGTTTTGGGAACAGGCTGTTCCTCTTTTTTCTTGCAGCTAACCATAACCATTGACAGGGCAAGTCCGGCAGCCAAAATCTGTGTAGTCTTCTTCATCAACGAACCTCCGTTTTATTGTCTTTCATGGCGGAGAGGCAGGGATTCGAACCCTGGGTGAGGTGTTACCCCCACAACCGCTTAGCAGGCGGCTGCCTTCGACCGACTCGGCCACCTCTCCTAAAAATCAGATTATAATATCAACTTGGATATAAAATTGTAAAGCAAAGCCCGGTGTGATATTCTTAATTTAAGAAATCATTCCAGAGGTGTAAAATGAAAATATTGCTTGCAATAGACGGCTCTGAATACTCGGAGGGCGCTGCAAAATTCTTAACGAGACTTAATCTATCGCCTGACGATGAAATTGCGGTGCTGCATGTTATATCAGAAGTCCCCTTTAAAGATGACAGAGAATCATATTATGCAAAACTCAAGCAGATAAAACAGGAAATCGCACCAAGGATACTGGATTCGGCAATTAATACCCTGAAAGGCATTGATGCAAAAATCAGCACTGCATTATTGGACGGCTATCCGGACAAGGCTATCATAGATGCAGCCTTAGATTCTGATACGGATCTCATTGTTATGGGGTCAAGGGGACTAAAGGGTATTAAATCCTTTCTGATTGGAAGTATAACAAGGTCCGTGGCGATAAATTCTCCAAAATCCGTGCTTGTTATTAAGCCGCCGCAGTGGAAAACAGCAGGGGCATTAAAAATCCTCTATGCAACAGACGGTTCAACCTATGCCGCAGAAACAGGAAGACTTTTAACCTCCATGCCTTTCCCGGAGGATACGGAAATTACAATAGTAAATGTAATAGGCTCAGCCCATATTGATATACCTGAGAGATACTGGATGGAGGTGAACGAAAAAATCAAAGAGGAGGTTGCAAAAACAAGAGAAATAGAATTCGGTGCATCGGACAAGATCATCGAAGATGCACGGGAAATGCTGAGGGATAGATTTTCAGACATAAAGGTATCCATAAAATTCGGGGATCCGTCTTTGGAGATACTCAATGAGGCAGAGAGATTAAATGCCGACATCGTTGCAGTAGGCAGCAGCGGAATGAGGGGTGTAAAGGGAATGCTCGGAAGCGTAGCAAGAAGCATCCTCGGGCATTCTGAATACTCTGTCTTAATCGGAAAATAGAAAGAAATAATAAAGGTGTCGTATAAAGTCATTCATCTGCCTGCCATATGTCTTTTAGAGTATAATAACTAAATGGACATTATCGAAAAGGTTAAGGAGACCGTTCAGAAATATCACATGCTGGCACATGGAGACCATGTCCTCATAGGGCTTTCAGGAGGCCCTGATTCGGTATGTCTGCTGACAATCATAAACAAACTCAAGCATGAATTGGGCGTTCACTTATCCGCTGCATATATCGACCACGGACTCAGACCCGACGAGACGCCTTACGAAATAGATTTTTGCAGGGATTTGTGCAATTCGCTGGGTATGCCTTTTATCACAAGGTCTATAGATGTAAAGTCTTATGTAAAAGAGAAAAAGCTAAACAAGCAGGAGGCGGCAAGGGAATTAAGATACAGAGTCCTTAATGAAATAGCTGCCGAAACAGCCGCCAATAAGATTGCGCTCGGACACAATGCAGGTGATCAGTCCGAGACCATTCTGATGAGACTTTTTAGAGGCACAGGACCTTCAGGCCTTTCAGGCATCCCGCCTGTTAGGAGGCATATAATAAGGCCGTTGATCGAAGTAGAAAGGATTGAAATAGAAAAATTCCTCGAAGATGAAGGGATGGGCTTTGTTATCGATTCTTCCAATCTCAAACACGAATACCTCCGCAATAAAATAAGGCATCTCATAATCCCTGCAATCAAAAACATAAACAGGGATATTATAAAAACCCTTTCAAGGACTGCCGATATCTTCAGGGATGAGGAGAGGTATTTCGAGATAATAGTAACAAAGACCCTTATGAAGTTAATAACCAGAAAAACTGACAAGACCATTGAGATCTTCTTAGGCCCACTGGAGGCTATGGATACGGTGATATTGAGGAGGGTTCTAAGGAGAGCCATTGACGAGACCAAAGGGCTTCACGGAATCAGCTTCATCCATATCGAAGAGATAATGTCCCTCATAAAATCGGGGAAATCAGGAGACCGGATTTATCTGCCGAAAGATATACGGGTAATAAAAGGATATTCAACCCTTATCCTCACATCCGAAAAACCGGCAAGGCTCGGCACATATAGTATAGACAGTCCCGGTGAAATTATAGTGACGGAATCATCCGTGGTCCTTCGTTCAGCAACTATGGGCATTGACGAAGTAAAAGATTATGGAGATGCGCAAAAATGTGCCGTCATAGACGCCGATAAGGTGCATTTTCCGCTGATAATAAGGGGGCGGCTGCATGGAGATTTCTTTTATCCCATGGGATTCGGGAAAAGGAAAAAGCTTCAGGACTATTTTGTTGATGAAAAAATACCGAGGGATGAAAGGGATGCAGTCCCACTGCTCGTCTGCGGAAATAATATTGTATGGGTAATAGGGTATAGACTGGACGAAAGATACAGGGTTGATAAAGATACCGAAAGAGTTTTAAAATTTGAGATAAAGCCACTAAAAATTTAGATTATGGAGGATAAAACACAATGAAGCATGTCGATAAAGTATCAAAGAAGATAATAGTAATAATCCTGTCCCTCTGCTTATTAGTGCCGTCAATAATTCAGGCAAGCACATCAGAGAAAGACTCCACGGAAATCCTTACAAAATTCGGCGAGGCTATGTCAAGAGTCGCAGAGCGTGTAAAGCCTGCTGTCGTAAACATATCAACTACACGGACAGTAAAGGCCCCACGCCTCCCCTTTTTGGATGATCCGATGTTCAGGAGATTCTTTGGAGACCCGCATACGCCCCAAAAAAGGAAGGTAACAAATTTAGGCTCGGGTGTAATAGCTGCGCCCGACGGCTACATACTAACAAATAATCATGTAATTGACGGCGCTGAAGACATACTTGTTAAATTAGCAGACGGCAGAGAATATAAGGGAAGACCCATAGGAATGGATTCCAGAACGGATATTGCTATTATCAAAATAAATGAAACCAACCTCCCCACAGTCCCATGGGGTGATTCCGATAAATTAAGGGTCGGAGAGGTAGTGCTTGCAATAGGAAACCCTTACGGCTTAAGCCAGACAATAACCATGGGAATCATAAGCGCCCTCGGAAGGTCGGGCATCGGAATAACAGACTACGAGGACTTTATACAGACGGATGCGGCAATAAACCCCGGCAACTCCGGAGGTGCGCTCGTAAACATTAAAGGAGAGCTCATCGGCATAAATACTGCCATATTCAGTGTAACGGGAGGTTATCAGGGCATTGGGTTTGCCATACCATCGAGCATGGTAAAAAATGTGATGGACAGCATCATCAATCAGGGAAGGGTCGTAAGGGGATGGCTCGGGGTCCAGATACAACCGCTTACCCCTGAGCTTGCAAAGCAGCTCGGTCTTAAAGACGAAAGTGGTGTACTGCTTGTTGATGTTGTGGAAGGTGGTCCTGCCGAAAAAGGAGGCTTGAAAAGATACGATGTAATCGTAGAGTATGACGGGAAAAAGACTGATAATCCTTTCCACTTTAAAAATATGGTTGCATCAACCAAACCCGGCAAGGCAGTAGAGATAAAAATTATACGGAACGGGAACCTTTTAACTGCAAAAGTTACCATTGGCGAACTGCCCATAGAGCCTCAGATCGTTTCACCCGCACAATTCGAAAATTCATTAAGGGGCGTATCTGTCCAGGAAGTGACCGATGAAATCCTTCAAAAGCTCGGCATAACAAAAAAGATAAAAGGAGTGTTGGTTAATAACATAGAAGAAGACAGCCCTGCCCTCGGCATCCTTGCAAAGGGAGACATAATAATGGAGGTCGGGAGAAAACCCGTAGCAGATGTAAAAGAATATAATGATGTTGTTTCAAAGATAGAAAAAGGTCAAAACATAATACTTGCAATCATGAGGGGGGGAGTCCCTCAAGTGCTAACAGTACCTGCACGATAACCTCATTGCTGAGGATTAGTCCTTTTCGGGTAAGTCTCAAATAGTTGCCTTTAACTTCTACAAGGCCGTGGGATGAGAGTTCTTCCACGGCCTTGCTTATTAATATTCGTTTCTCATCCGGTATTTGGCTTATATCTATACCTTCAATTTTTCTCATTCCGAGGAATATAAATTCTTTAAGCGCCTCGTCATTTGTTATATGAGTTTCCTCTGCCACGGGTATCTTGTTATCATCGATGCTTTTAATATATCGAATAACATCCCTCGCATTACTCATTCGTATTCCCTGAAAAAAAGAATGCGCCCCGGCTCCGATGCCAAGATATTCGCCTCTGTTCCAGTAGTTGAGGTTATGCTTGCATTCATAACCGTTATATTCGTGTTTCCGGGCGAAGTTGGATATTTCATAATGTATATACCCTTGCTCCTTTAGAATGTCTATGCCTTTATAATACATTTCTGCAATCACTCCTTCATCAGGCATGGTAATTATCCCTGCTTTTATGTCGTCGTACAATGGCGTATTTTTTTCAGGCGTAAGTTCGTAGGTAGATATGTGCTCGGGGTTCAGCTCAAGGGCTTTTTGCAGTGAATATTCCCAATTTCTTATATACCCTTTGCCCTTTGCCCTTTGCTCCTTTAATCGAGGTATTCCATAAATCAAATCAACAGAGGTATTTCTGAAGCCTGCTCCTTTGACATCCCTAACAGCCTTAACGGCATCATCTGCATTATGGCTTCTGCCGAGAAAGACAAGCTCTTTATCAATGAGCGACTGCACGCCAATGCTTATCCTGTTTATTCCCGATTTTAATAATCCTTCTGCCTTTTCTTCTGTGATAGTGCGTGGATTTGCCTCTATAGTAATTTCTGCATCAGGGTTAATAGAATAATTCTCCCTGACTGCATTCAGGATTTCTGCAATATCTTTCTCAGAAAGAATAGTCGGCGTGCCTCCGCCTATGAAAATCGCCTTAAGATTATCGGCAACGCCTTTTCTTAATTCTATCTCTTTGCGCAGGGCATTTATATAATCACCAGCAACCCCACCTATCCTCCCCTTGGCAAGGGGAGGAAAAGGAGGGGTAAAAGGAATGGAGTAAAAGTCGCAATATATGCACTTTTTAATGCAAAATGGAATATGGATGTAAAGGTAATTAATCATTTGTAATCCCGCCTTTGATTTATTATAATTGAAACATCCTTATATGCGCAGTATAGGAGGTATGGCATGGAAAGAAAGGTAATGTATTTTGAGAAGCCCGGGAAGGAAAATACAGAGGCATGTCTTCAGGTAGTGAGAAATGCTGTCAGGGATGGCAATTATAAACACATTGTAATAGCATCAACAGAAGGAGACACAGGGCTTTTATTCTCTGAAGCATTAAAGGATTCTGGAATAAATATAGTGGTAGTTACTCATTCAGCAGGTTTCAAAGCCGCCAATACCCATGAAATGATCTCAGACATTCGGAAAAAGATAGAGTCAACAGGCGCAAAGGTCTATACAGGCACGATGATTACCCATAACATAGAAACCGCCTTTGCGTCGAAATTTAACGGACTATATCCAACACTCATTGTTGCCCAATCATTAAGGAGATATGGAGAAGGACCAAAGGTCTGCTGCGAGATTGTGATGATGGCTGCTGATGCAGGATTCATCCCTGAGGGCGAGGAAGTACTCGCAGTAGCAGGCACAGCTAAAGGCTCTGATTCTGTCCTTGTCATAAGGTCTGCTGCTTCGAAGAGATTCCTTGAGTTAAGGGTTCTTGAGATACTGGCAAAGCCGAGATAGCTCATAGCCATGAGCTATCAGCTATGAGCCATGAGCTACATAGCCTTCGACCATTAAATCATCGCCGACCTTTTTAATCTCAATGTCATGTAGTTTATACGCATCTTCCAGTCTTCTGAATGTTTTACCACCGATGGCAGGGATAGAATCTTTGCCGCCGATTATTTTGGGTGCAATGAAAAAAACTACTTTATCAACCATTCCATCCTGAAGAGCGTATGCATTAAGGGATGAGCCGCCTTCTATCATCACAGATGTAATCCCAAGCTCGCCAAGTCTTTTCATAAGCCATTTCAAGTCAACACGATTACCTTCATACTCAATAATTTTTATGCCTCTATCAATCAATGTCTTTCTTTTTTGTCCTATCGCCTTTTGCCTTTTGCCTATTGCCTGTTTTTTTGTTACCACTATCGTCTCAGGCGGAGTTTTGAATATCTTATAATCAATTGGTGTCTCAAGATTAGGATCGATCACTATTCTTATTGGATTTTTTGCCTTTTGCCAGAGTCTTACCGTAAATTCCGGATTGTCAGCCTTGACAGTGCCTACTGCAGTTAGAATAGCATCAACGCTGCTTCTCATCTGGTGCACAATCTTTCTTGCCTTTTCTCCTGTTATCCATTTTGACTGACCTTCAGGAGTAGCAATTCTGCCGTCGAGGGTCATGGCTGTTTTTAAAATAACAAATGGTGTTCTCGTAGTTATGTATTTTATGTATGCCTCATTCAGTTTTTTTGCTTTATCCTCAAGCATTCCACTGACAACCTCAATTCCATGTTTTTTCAACTCTTCGATACCTTTTCCTGATACCTTTGGATTCGGGTCTTTCATTGCAATAAAGACTTTTTTGATTCCTGAATTAATGATGGCTTTTGTGCAGGGAGGGGTACGCTTGTCCAGATGACAGCAAGGTTCAAGAGTTACATAGAGCGTGCAGTCTTTTGCCTTATCTCCTGCCTTGATTATTGTGAGTGCTTCTGCATGGGGCTCGCCTGCCTTTTTGTGATAGTCTTCTGCAACAATCCTTCCCTTTTTGATTATTACAGCGCCAACCATTGGATTAGGGCTCGTCATGCCCCTCGCCTTTGCGGCAAGAGACAAAGCCCTTTTCATGAATGATATGTCTTTATCGGTAACTTTCATGATTTGGAAGTAACATTTTAACATAATTCTACGCATTTAAAATGGCGAAATTCCAACGAATTTATAGCTTCATTTGTCTGATTTTTATGATTTTTTCTTGACTATCCAGCCTTTGGTTCTTATAATCTATCATAATGTTGAAGAAGCTTAAAAGAGAATGTTAGCCTTATGAACAAGAAAGTCGCCTTGCGCTTGCTCCAAGAGTTTTGGCTTCCCGGGGTCGTCGCAGTGGGCTGGACCGCCTACAACGTGTACACGAGTTCCGGTGGGTGGGGGCTAAAGGCAGTGGTCAACATTTTTGGCCCTTCGTTCTTCTTGACGAGCTGGGCCACAGGCCAATTCTTCCGGGTGAGGAAGCAAGTAGCTCTCGATCAAAACCTCACGGCTATTGAATCCCGCGTCGACGCGGTGCTGCAAAGACTTGAAAAGCACGCGCAGGATTTTCTTGGGTACACAACGGGTGCTGACAGCTTCGTTTCGTTTCTTCCGATGTTCACCGCTCCGGAGCAACTGGAACTTGGTCTACTAAACAACTCCACTTATCCGGTGTTCGACGTTCAAGCGGAGGTAATTGATCTCGATGAACCGATCGATCCTGACAAGGGAAAATTCTGGACTCGGCTCAGGTTCAACCTTCCTAGTCTTTTCCCAAGCCGAATTGTCATGAGCGCATACCGGTTCGACATGCGCGGGCGAGAGCGCCTCTATCTGAATATATTCATTCAGACGCGATCTCAGGGCTCTATGCAACAGCTACGAGTCGCTCGCGTCGACGGAGCGATGAAGATTGCAACCAGAACACGGGTGGGCGAGAAGGTTGTCGAGCAAACGGTGCCTGACGGGTTCCCCGGCTGGAACGCAGAGAAGCCGGATGACCTCTTCAACTAAGCCGATGGCTAACTTGTCGTTCGACGCGGACGCCCTGCTGCGTCCGGCCGCCGAGCGGCCTCCTTGCGCAAGTCGCCGGTCAACTTTACGTTATGACAGAAAAATAATAGAAAATGCTAAAATTAAATCATGCATTTTAAGATAAAAGGGGCAATGCGGGAAATTGAAACTATTGCAACAGGACATGGAATAAAAAATTTGAATAGATTAAACAAGATATACGGGAAAGCAAACTGGAGAAAATTGAAAGGCATTTGTAATGTAGAACTGGAAGACGGCACTGTTCTTGTGGCTGAAGTGCATTGGTATGAGGGACACGGCGTCGGGAAGAAAGAAATAAAAATCAAAAGATATTTATAGGGAGTGACCATGAAAAAACATTTTATGATTTGTGTAAATAACCGCGGCTATGAAGCGTCGCTGGAACCAAGAAAGCTATATGAGGTATTGACTGACAGGGCAGCCGAAAAGCATCATCAGATAAGAGTTATCGACGAATCCGGCGAGGATTATTTATATCCTAAAAGTTTTTTTGCGCCTGTAAGGTTGCCTAATATTACAAAAGAAAAATTAGATTTGGTAGCGGCATAACCTTTCACTTGCAATGAACAGATTATTTTTAAAAAGTCTGACCGCATTTATCATAAGCATCGCGCTTATTTATATGCTCATGCCTGTGCCGGTGTCGGCAAGCGAAGCTCAGACTGCCGATTCGCTCGCAGGCGTATGGGCATGCCAGTCAATATACGGAGGGCATTATACAGGCCGCTCATGCCGGACATTGCCGTGGCTGAAACTCAATGCAGACAAAAGCTACACATGGGGAAGCGAGCAAGGCACATGGGAGTTTAAGGACAATATCTTGCGTCTCTCTGCTCGAAAAGGCACGGGGCGTCTTAATAACGACGGACAGTTGATCATCGAATATCAATCGAACGGAATAAACTATCAGCAGACTCTATACAAACGGAATTAAACTCTAAAATCCGTATTCCTTCCATCTCTTATCAACGAGCTTTTTTATCTCCTCGGACATGTATATCTCGTCAGGCCATTCGCGCGTCATGCCCTCTTCTCTCGTCTTCCTCGTCGCGTCGATTCCCATTTTTGAGCCGTAGCGAGGGAAATTCGCGGCGTGATCCAGATCGTCGAGCGGGCCTTCGGCAATAACCACATCCCTCTTCCAGTCCACATTATTTAAAACTCTCCATGCCGTATATGAGATATTCTGGACATCCACATCATCGTCAACTATTATCAAGAGCTTTGCGAACATCATCTGTCCCTTGCCCCATAATCCGTGAATGATCTTTTTTGCGTGTCCCGGATAACTTTTTTTAATGGACAACAACGCGCAGTTATGAAACACGCCCTCCATCGGAAGGTTCATGTCCTTTATCTCAGGGAATTCAAGCCTGATAAGCGGCAGGAATATCCTCTCCGTAGCCTTTCCCATATAGCAGTCTTCCATCGGAGGCTTGCCTACTATTGTTGCCGGATATATCATATCTTTCCTGTGGGTGATGCAGGTTGCGTGAAAGACTGGATAATTATCCGCTGCCGAATAAAATCCCGTATGGTCTCCGAACGGGCCTTCGATGCGCATCTCGCCAGGTTCGAGATAGCCCTCCATAACAAGCTCGCTGTTGGCAGGGACTTCTATATCGGATGTAATACACTTGACCATCTCGACAGGCTCTTTTCTTAAAAACCCCGCAAATAGCATTTCATCTACGGCCTCAGGCAAAGGAGCGCTCGACGCGTAAATTACTGCCGGATCGCTGCCGACCACAATCGCGGCTGGCATTCTCTGATTCAGCTTTTTATATTTATCATAGTGCCTTGCCCCGTCTTTATGTATATGCCAGTGCATTCCTGTGGTAGTTTTATCGTAGATGTGGATCCTGTACATGCCGCAGTTAGAACGGCCTGTCTCAGGGTCTTTTGTGAATACCATCGGCAAAGTGATAAACCTCCCCTCGTCCGTAGGCTGCCCGTCACCCGGCCAGCATTTGATGATCGGGAATTTGGAAAGGTCGGGATTATCCTTTTCTATCACTTCCTGACACGGCGCGTCTTTAACCGTCTTTGGAAGCCATCTCGACATCTCAAAAAGCTTCGGCAGCATAGCGAGCTTTTCCATCAACGTCTTAGGAGGAGCTTGAGTCAACAAATCTTCTATGCGCTTGCCGATATCGTCAAGGTGATTGACCTCAAGGGAAAGGCACATCCTTTCGAACGAGCCGAAGATGTTTGTGACAACAGGATACTGAGAGCCTGTGACCTTTTCAAAATATAGCGCCTTGCCTCCGCCGGGGCTTTTGCACATCCTGTCCGTGATCTCGGAGATCTCGAGTATCGGGTCAACCTCAACCTTGACCCGGTGAAGAAGCCCTCTTTTTTCAAGGACTGAGATAAACTCTCTTAAATCCTTATATGCCATTACAGTATCTCTAATGCTGAAAAGAAATATCCTATCTCGAAGGCTGCTGTTTCAGGGGCATCAGAGCCATGCACGGCATTCCTTTCCATATTCTCCGCAAAGTCCTTTCTTATTGTTCCGGGTGCTGCATTCGCAGGATTTGTTGCACCCATGATCTCCCTGTTTTTTGCAATCGCACTTTCTCCTTCAAGAACCATAACAACTATCGGACCCTCTGACATGAAATCCGTAAGGCTGTCATAAAAGGGTCTGTCCTTATGAACAATGTAGAAACCCTTCGCCTCTTCCTTTGTCATCCGGATTTTCTTCATAGTAGCAATCCTCAGGCCATTCTTTTCAAACCTGCTGATGATCTCTCCAATGACATTCTTCTTTACTGCATCAGGCTTGATAATCGATAATGTCCTCTCCATCAAAATCCTCCATTATAAATTTAATTTTGCAATAAGCGACTTTACTGCTGATACAGATTTTTCAAAATCGGCCCTTTCCTGCTGATTTAAATTGAGTTCTACAATCTTCTCAACTCCGCCATTTCCAAGCATTACAGGCACACCTGTGTAAATGCCATTAGTGCCGTATTCTCCATTAAGATATGCAGAACAAGGCAGCATCCTCTTCTCATCGAGGACAATAGCCTTAACCATCTGATATGTTGCAGCGGCAGGCGCATAATAGGCGCTGCCTGTCTTTAACAAAGCGACGATCTCGGCACCGCCATGCCTTGTCCTTTCGACAAGGGCCTCTATCCTGTCTTTACTGATAAGCTCGGTTATTGGAACACCTTTAACTGTTGTAAATCTCGGCATCGGAACCATTAAATCGCCATGTCCACCGAGGACAAGGGCCTCCACATCTTCGGGAGATACGCACAATTCCCATGCCACAAATGTCCTGAACCGTGCAGAATCAAGGATTCCGCCCATTCCCATAACCCTGCCTGAATCAAATCCCGATACCTTCATACTTACCTGTGCCATTACATCCATTGGATTTGTAACAACAATTATCACAGAGTCAGGAGAGAGCTTTGCTGTATTTTCCACGACATCGGATACAACCTTTGCATTCGCATTCAGAAGGTCATCCCTGCTCATTCCTGGCTTTCTTGGAAAGCCTGCAGTAACAACAATTACATTGGAATTCTCAGTGTGGGAATAATCATTTGTGCCTATGATGGAAGATGAAGATCCCCACAACGGACATGCCTCCGAAATGTCCAATGCCTTGCCCTGTGGCATGCCATCAGCAATATCAAAAAGCACAACATCAGCAATCCCTGACTGTACAACCATCTGCGCAAGGGATGCGCCCACATTTCCCGCACCTATTACAGAAACCTTTTTCTTCATTGCTCTCTCCTACTTGCCTAAATTAAGCGATTCTTTTGCATCACATGGATAGCAGGTGTACC